>NZ_JARXYR010000002.1:1834983-2144977 GCF_029893635.1 Variovorax sp. TBS-050B
GGAGGCCGAGCTCAAGCGGCTGTTCGGCGCCTACGTCGAGGCCAAGCAGCAGCAGAACGTGCTCGATTACGACGACCTGCTGCTCTACTGGGCCGGCATGGTGGCCGAGCCCGCGCTGGCCGCCTTGATCAGACAGCGCTTCGACCATGTGCTGGTCGACGAGTACCAGGACACCAACCTGCTGCAGGCGTCGATCCTGCTCGCGCTCAAGCCTGACGGTCGCGGCGTCACCGTGGTGGGCGACGACGCCCAGTCGATCTATTCGTTCCGCGGCGCCACGGTGCGCAACATCCTCGATTTCCCCGCGCAGTTCGGGCAGGCGGCGCGCGTGGTCACGCTGGAGCGCAACTACCGCTCGACGCAGCCGATCCTCGACGTCTCGAACCGCGTCATCGCGCGCGCCGCCGAGCGGCATGCCAAGACGCTCTGGACCGACAAGCCCTCGGCCGGGCGGCCGCAGCTGGTGCTGGTGCCCGACGAGGCGCAGCAGGCCGCGTGGGTGGCCGACAAGGGTGCTCGAACACCGCGAGGGCGGGCTCGCGCTCAAGTCGCAGGCGGTGCTGTTCCGCACTTCCACGCACAGCGCGCCGCTCGAACTCGAACTCGCGCGCCGCAACATCCCGTTCGTGAAGTACGGCGGCCTCAAGTTCCTCGAGGCCTCCCACGTGAAGGACCTGCTCGCGGTGCTGCGCTTCGCCGAGAACCCGCGCGGGCGCATGGCGGGCTTTCGCGTCACGCAGCTCATTCCCGGCATCGGGCCCGCCACCGGCGCGCGGCTGCTCGACGCCATGGACACCGCCGCCGATCCCGCCGCGGCGGTGCGCGATTTCGCGCCGCCGGCGGCCGCGCGCGCCGAATGGGCGGTGTTCGCCGAGGCCTATGCCGCGCTGCGCGAAGCCGCGCTGCCGTGGCCGGCCGACGTGGAGATCGCCGCGCGCTGGTACCTGCCGCATCTCGAGCGGCTTTACGAGGATCCCTCGGGCGTGCGGCGGGCCGACATCGAGCAGCTCGCGCGGCTGGCCTCGGGCTACGGTTCGCGCGAGCGCTTCCTGACCGAGCTCACGCTCGATCCGCCCGAGGCCACGAGCGACCGGCCCGGGCCGCCCTCGCTCGACGAGGACTACCTGATCCTCTCGACCATCCATTCGGCCAAGGGGCAGGAGTGGAATTCGGTCCACGTGCTCAACGTGGTCGACGGCTGCCTGCCGGCCGACGTGGCGCAGAGCGCGCACGAGCTCGAAGAGGAGCGGCGGCTGCTCTACGTCGCCATGACCCGGGCGCGCGACCATCTGCACCTGCTGGTGCCGCAGCGCTTCTACGTCACGCAGCAGGCCGTGCGCGGCGATCGGCACCTCTACGCCAACCGCACGCGCTTCATCGCCGACAGTGATCTCCCGGGCTTCGACCAGCAGACCTGGCCGCCGCCGCCCGCGCGTCCGCCCGCGGTGCCGCCGCCGGCGGCCGTGATCGATCTGCGCAACCGCATGCGGGCCGCCTGGAGTTGAGCCTTGGCCCTGCGCGCGGCAGGGTCACTGGCCGCGCTCGCGCGTGGACACATCCGTCATGCGGCGGTCACGGTCGCGCAGGGGCAGGCGCGGCCAGCTATGGAATCAATAGCGGATTGGCGCACGGCCGGCGCGGTCCCGGAATCCGGGCAAGTCTGCTATTGCAATGGTGTGACAGCTTGGGCATAGTGAATCGACCTTCTCTCCTTCACCCAAGTCTTTCTCTCTCCTCTTCTTTTTCCCGATTCCCGCACCCATCTCATTTCCGTCGGCCGTGCTTCATTCCGCAGCATGGTCTTTTCCCAACCGTCAATTCTCAGGAGGTCTTTCATGAATTTGACGATCAGCGGTCATCACCTCGACGTCACGCCAGCCTTGCGCACCTACGTCACGAGCAAGCTGGACCGGATCACGCGGCACTTCGACCAGGTGGTCGATGTGAAGGTGATCCTCACGGTGGAAAAGCAGAAGGAAAAGGAACGCCGCCAACGGGCGGAATGCAACATTCACGTCAAGGGCAATGACATGTTCGCGGAATCGAGCCACGCTGATCTCTACGCCGCGGTCGATGAACTGGTCGACAAGCTCGACCGCCAGGTGGTCCGCCACAAGGACCGGCTGCAGGACCACCACCACGCGGCGCCCAAGCGCCTGATGTGACGGCACAGAAGGGCTGCGGCCCTTCGCCGGCAAGCCGCCTCCGGGCGGCTTTTTGCTGCCCCTTGCCACGCTTCCTTCGCAGGATCGAAGCGACTTCGGGCAACATGTAGACAAAAAGTAACTAGCCCAACTGGGGGTTTTTACCAAGCGGGTGCATAATCGCCCCCGCTCCCACCATGAACCGACTCGCGTCCATCCTGCCGCCCGCTCAAGTGCTCGTGAGCGTCGACGCCACCAGCAAGAAACGTGCTTTCGAGGAAGCCGGCTTGCTGTTCGAGGGCCTGCATGGCCTGGGGCGCGCCCTGATCACCGACAGCCTGTTCGCCCGCGAACGGCTCGGCTCCACCGGGCTCGGCCATGGCGTGGCCATCCCGCACGGCCGCATCAAGGGCCTCAAGGCGCCGATGGCGGCGGTTTTCCAGCTCGCGAACCCGATCGGCTTCGACGCGCCCGACGAGCAGCCCGTCGGACTGCTGATCTTCCTGCTGGTGCCCGAGGCCGCGACCCAGAAGCACCTCGAAATCCTTTCCGAGATCGCCGAGCTGCTGAGCGACGCCGCACTGCGCGAGCGCATCAAGTCCAGCACCGACGCGGCCGAACTGCACGGCCTGATCGCGGGCTGGCAGTCGACGCAAGTCGCCTGAATTGGCCTGCCGCCAGGCTGCGCGCACTTCGTGCCGCTTCGCCAGCGCCCTTCCAGAGGCAATGCCAGCGGCCCCGCGAAGCCGGTTCCGCGGTATTCTGGCCGGCCTCAACTCTGGCGCGTGAGCGCCTTTTCCTGACCGCATGAAGCCGACCGTCATCAGCGCCGACGCCATGTTCGAGGAATTCCGCGGCTCGCTCCGCTGGGAATGGCTCGCCGGCCTCGGCGCCTCGGAGCGCCAGTTCGACCCCGACGTCATCAGCCGCGCCCAGTCGGCGGCCGACCTCGTCGGCTACCTCAACTACATCCATCCCTACCGCGTGCAGATCCTCGGCGCGCGCGAGGTGGCCTATCTCACGCGCGGCAGCCAGGAAGACTGCGCGCGCCGCATCGCGCGCATCGTCACGCTGGAGCCGCCGATGCTGGTGCTGGCCGACGGCCAGGCAGCGCCCGACGAATTGCTGTCGATCTGCGAGCGCGCGCAGCTGCCGCTCTTCGCCACGCGCGAATCGTCGGCCTTCGTGATCGACCTGCTGCGCGCCTATCTGTCGAAGCATTTCGCCGAGCGCACCTCGATGCACGGCGTGTTCATGGACATCCTGGGCATGGGCGTCATGATCACCGGCGAGTCGGGCCTCGGCAAAAGCGAGCTCGGCCTGGAGCTGATCTCGCGCGGCAACGGGCTGGTGGCCGACGACGCGGTCGACCTCTACCGCATCAACCAGAACACCATCGAGGGCCGCTGCCCCGACCTGCTGCTCAACCTGCTCGAAGTGCGCGGCATCGGCCTGCTCGACATCCGCGCGATCTTCGGCGAGACCGCGGTGCGTCGGAAGATGCGGCTCAAGCTCATCGTGCACCTGGTGCGGCGCGACAGCTTCGAGCGCGACTACGAGCGCATGCCCTCGGCACCGCTCACGCAGGACGTGCTCGGTATTCCGGTGCGCAAGGTCATCATCCAGGTGGTGGCCGGCCGCAACATCGCGGTGCTGGTGGAAGCGGCCGTGCGCAATTCGATCCTGCAGCTGCGCGGCATCGACACCTACGCCGACTTCGTCGCCCGCCACCACAAGGCCATGGAAGCCGGGCAGGACTGAGCGCGAGTTACCGCTTGCTGGCGCAGTCGGCGCACAGGCCGTAGAGCGACATGGCGTGGTCCTGCAGGATCCAGCCCTTGTCCTTGGCGATCATCTGCTGGCGGCGCTCGATCTCGGCGTCGTAGAACTCCTCGACCTTGCCGCACGACGTGCAGATCAGGTGGTCGTGGTGCGTGCCTTCGTTGAGCTCGTACACCGCCTTGCCGCTCTCGAAATGGCTGCGCTCGAGGATGCCCGCCTGCTCGAACTGCGTCAGCACGCGGTAGACGGTGGCCAGCCCGATGTCGGAGTGCTCGTTCAGCAGCACGCGGAACACGTCTTCGGCCGTCATGTGGCGCTGGCTTCCGGTCTGGAAGATTTCCAGGATCTTCAGCCGCGGCAGTGTGGCCTTGAGGCCGGTATTCTTCAGTTCGTCGATGTTGGCCATGATGGGTTCCTGCGCCTGGGCTGCGGGCGGGCCGCAAGGGGCCTGCCGCTACAATGGCCGATCATATCGCTACCCTCTTTTCTCCCATGCCTGCCATCCTTTCATGCCGTCCCTGGCTGCTGGCTGCGGCCGTCGCTGCGACGTTCGCCCTCGGCGCCTGCAGCGGCTTCAGCGAGCGCACGCGGGGTGCGCTGTCGGCCATCACGCCCTACAAGGTCGAGGTGGTCCAGGGCAATTTCGTGTCGAAGCAGCAGGTCGAAGCCCTCAAGCCCGGCATGTCCCGCCAGCAGGTGCGCGAGATCCTCGGCACGCCGCTCCTGACCGACGTCTTCCACACCAACCGCTGGGACTACGTCTTCACGATCCGGCGCCAGGGCGTGGATCCGCAGGAACGCCGCCTGACGGTGTTCTTCAACGGCGAGCTGCTCGACCGCTTCGAAGGCGACACGATGCCGAGCGAGGAAGAGTTCGTCGCCACGCTCGACACCCGCAAGAAGAGCGGCAAGGTGCCGCAGCTCGAGGCCTCGGAAGAAGAACTGAAGAAGTTCGCGCCCAAAGCCGACGAGAAAAAGGCCGATGCCGGCGCCCCGGCCACCAGCCTGCCGCCGCTGCCGGCGGCCTATCCCCCGCTCGAAACCGCGCGCTGAGCAGGCGCCAGACAGACCAGCGAGGGCGGGCGCACCCGCCGCGTCAGGCGGGCGCAGGCCGTCCCTCATGCCATTTCAAAGGCTGAATCCGCGTGACCGAATCCATCTCCTCCCTCTCGTCCTCTTCTTCTCCGGCCCTGCGGCGCGTGGCGATCGCGGGTGCCTCGGGCCGCATGGGCCGCATGCTCGTCGAAGCGGTGCGCGAGGCGCAGGACTGCCGCCTCGCCGGCGCGCTCGACATGGCCGGCAGCGAGGCCATCGGCGCCGATGCGGCCGCGTTCCTGGGCTTCACGAGCGGCGTGCCGATCGTGTCCGACCTGCGCACCGGCCTGCAGGATGCGCAGGTGCTGATCGACTTCACGCGGCCCGAAGGCACGCTCGCGCACCTCGCGATCTGCCGTGAACTCGGCGTGCAGGCCGTGATCGGCACCACCGGCTTCAGCGATGCGCAGAAGGCCGAGATCGCCGAGATCGCCAAGGACGTCGCGATCATGCTCGCGCCCAACATGAGCGTGGGCGTCAACGTCACCTTCAAGCTGCTCGAGATGGCGGCCAAGGCGCTCTCGACCGGCTACGACATCGAGATCATCGAGGCCCACCACCGCCACAAGGTGGATGCACCCTCGGGCACGGCGCTCAAGATGGGCGAGGTCATCGCCCAGGCGCTGGGCCGCGACCTGAAGGACTGCGCCGTCTACGCCCGCGAGGGCATCACCGGCGAACGCGACCCCTCGACCATCGGCTTCTCGGCGATCCGCGGCGGCGACATCGTGGGCGACCACACGGTGCTCTTCGCGGGCACCGGCGAGCGCATCGAGATCACGCACAAGTCGGCGAGCCGCACCACCTACGCGCAGGGCGCGCTGCGCGCGGTGCGCTTCCTGGCCGGGCAGAAGGCCGGCCTGTTCGACATGTTCGACGTGCTCGGACTCCGCTGACAGGCGGCCAGGATCCGCCGATGAGCGTCCTCGAACTGCTGACCCAGGGCGACGGCGTCAGCCGCTCGGTGGCGGCGCTGCTGCTGGCGATGTCGATCGCGAGCTGGGTGGTGATCCTCTGGAAGACCTGGCTGCTGCGCGGCGGCACGCGCGACGTGCTGCGCAGCATCGCCGCGTTCTGGCAGTCGGCCACGCTGGCCGACGCGGAAGAGCGGCTGCGCGCCTTCGACCGCGCCGCGCTCGTGGCGCCGGCCGTGGGCGCGCTGCGCCACGCCGCCACCGATGCGAATGCCGGCACGCTCGACGCCACCGTGGGCGACCGCAACCAGCGGCTCACGCGGGCGCTGCGCGGCGCGCTGCACGGTGCGCTGCGGCGCCTGCAGTCGGGCCAGATCCTGCTCGCCACGGTCGGCGCCACCGCGCCCTTCGTCGGCCTGCTCGGCACCGTGTGGGGCATCTACGGCGCGCTGTCGGGCATTGCGGGGCAGGCGGGCGGCTTCACCATCGACAAGGTCGCGGGTCCGGTGGGCGAGGCGCTGGTCATGACGGCCTTCGGCCTCGCGGTCGCCATCCCGGCCGTGCTGGCCTACAACGTGTTCGGCCGCGTCATCGGCCGCATCGAGGCCGAGCTCGAGGGCTTCGCGCACGACCTGCTCGGCAGCTTCGGCACTCCGCCGCAACCGGCCGCGCCGCCGCCCGCGCGGCCCATGCCGGTCTCGGCCTGAGAGGGCGCCCGGCCATGGCCTTCGGTCGCACCTCGCTCGGCAGCAGTGCCGCCGGCGGCGGACGCGCCACCGGCGCGGGCGGCCAGCGCCCGCTGTCGGACATCAACGTGACGCCGCTGGTCGACGTGATGCTGGTGCTGCTCGTGATCTTCATCATCACCGCGCCGCTGATGGCGAGCTCGATCAAGCTCGACCTGCCGCAGACCGACGCGGGCCAGCCCAACGACACGCCGAAGTTCGTGGCCGTCTCGGTCGATGCCGCGGGCAAGGTCTTCTTCAACGACCAGCCGGTGACCGACGACGAACTCGCCGGGCGGCTGCAGAAGGCCGCGGCCGACAGCAAGGACACCGAGGTGCAGCTGCGCGCCGACCAGACCGTGCCCTACGGCCGCGTGGTGGCGCTGATGGGCATCGCGAACAAGGCCGGGCTGAGCCGGATCGGGTTCGTGACCGAGGCTGCGGCGGGCGAGAAGCCGCGCTGAGCCGGCTTTGCGCCAGAGGCCAGGAAGCAATCTCCTTCAGCCGAGCACGACGGGCTTGGTGCGCCAGATCTCGTGCGCGTACTGCGCGATCGTCCGGTCCGACGAGAACGCGCCCATGCCGGCCACGTTCAGGATCGCCATGCGCGTCCAGGCGTCGGTGTCGCGGTAGAGCGCATCGACCTCGGCCTGCTTCGCGACGTAGCTCGCGTAGTCGGCCAGCAGCAGGTAGTGGTCGCCCCAGTTCACCAGCGCGTCGTAGATGCCCTGGTAGCGCGAGGGCTCGCCGGGCGAGAACACGCCGTCGCGGATCGCATCGAGCACGCGCCGCAGTTCGGCGTTCTGCTCGTAGACCTCGCGCGGCTGGTAGCCGTGCGCGCGGATGTCGGCCACCTCGGGCGTGGTGTTGCCGAAGATGAAGATGTTCTCGGCGCCTACGTTGTCGCGCATCTCCACGTTGGCGCCGTCGAGCGTGCCGATGGTGAGCGCGCCGTTGAGCGCGAACTTCATGTTGCCGGTGCCCGAGGCCTCGGTGCCCGCGGTCGAGATCTGCTCCGACAGGTCGGCCGCGGGCATGATGATCTCGGCCAGGCTGACGCTGTAGTTGGGCAGGAACACCACCTTGAGCAGCTTGCCCACGCGGGCGTCGCCGTTGATGGTGTGCGCCACGTCGTTGATCAGCCGGATCACGAGCTTCGCCATCTGGTAGGCCGAAGCCGCCTTGCCGGCGAACACCACCACGCGCGGCACCATGTCGACGGCCGTGCCCGCGGCCTGCGCGTCGAGGATTCGGTGGTAGCGCGTGATCACGTGCAGCACGTTGAGCAGCTGCCGCTTGTACTCGTGGATGCGCTTGACCTGCACGTCGAACATCGCGTCGGTGTCGAGCACGATGTCCATGTGCTGCTCGACCCAGTTCGCGAGCCGCAGCTTGTTCTCGCGCTTCGCATGCCGGAAGGCGCGCGCGAAGGCCGGCTGCTGCGCCATCGGCCGCAGCGCCTCGAGCTGCGACAGATCGCGCCGCCAGCCCGTGCCCAGCCGCTGGTCCAGCAGCGCGGCCAGCGGCGGATTGGCCTGCGCGAGCCAGCGCCGCGGCGTCACGCCGTTGGTCTTGTTGTTGAAGCGCTCGGGAAAGATCTTCGCGAAGTCGGCGAAGATCGACTGCTTCATGAGCTCCGAGTGCAGGCCCGAGACGCCGTTGATCGAGTGGCTCGCGAGCACCGCCACGTAGGCCATGCGCACGCGCCGCTCGCCCGTCTCGTCCACCAGCGAGAGCCGGCGCAGCAGTTCGACGTCGTTGCCGGCCTTCTGCGTCACGGCGGCCAGGAAGCGGGCGTTCATGTCGTAGATGATCTGCAGGTGCCGCGGCAGGATGCGGCCGAGCATCTCGACCGGCCAGGTCTCGAGCGCCTCGTGCATCAGCGTGTGGTTGGTGTAGCTGAACACCTTCTCGGTCTGCGCCCAGGCCGCGTCCCACGACAGGCCGTGCTCGTCGAGCAGCAGCCGCATGAGCTCGGGCACGGCCAGCACCGGGTGCGTGTCGTTCAGGTGGATGCTGACCTTGTTGCCGAGCTGGTCGAAGTCCTTGTGGGTGCGCAGGTAGCGCCGCAGCAGGTCCTGCACGCTCGCGCTGCAGAAGAAGTACTCCTGGTGCAGCCGCAGCTCGCGGCCCGAGGGCGTGGAGTCGTCGGGATAGAGCACGCGCGAGACGTTCTCGGAGTGGTTCTTGCTCTCCACCGCCTGCATGTAGTTGCCGCGGTTGAAGGCCGAGAGGTCGATCTCCTCGGTGGCGCGCGCCGACCACAGGCGCAGCGTGTTGGTCGCCTGCGTGCCGTAGCCGGGAATGATGGTGTCGTAGGCCACGGCCCGCACGTCGTGGGTGTCGACCCACTCGGCCGCGCCGTAGGGCGCATTGGCGCCTTCGCGCCGCTGCACGCGGCCGCCGAAGCGCACGCGGTAGTTCACCTCGGGCCGCTGGAACTCCCACGGGTTGCCGCGCGTGAGCCAGTAGTCGGGCGTCTCCACCTGCTGGCCGTCGACGATGCGCTGGCGGAACATGCCGTACTCGTAGCGGATGCCGTAGCCCATGCCCGGCACGCCGAGCGTGGCCATCGAATCGAGGAAGCAGGCCGCGAGCCGGCCCAGGCCGCCGTTGCCGAGCGCCGCGTCGGGCTCGCGCTCGGCGAGCTGCGCCATGTCGACGCCGAAGTCGGTCAGCGCCTCGCGCACCGTGTCGTAGAGATCGACCGCGAGCAGCGCGTTGGTGAAGGTGCGCCCGATCAGGAACTCCATCGAGAGGTAGTAGACGCGCTTGAGGTCCTGCACGTAGTTGGCGCGCGTGGTCGCCATCCAGCGTTCGACGAGCTGGTCGCGCACCGCGAGCGCGGTGGGCGTGCAGCCAGTCGTCCTGGCTCGCGGCCACGGGGTCCTTGCCGACCGCGTAGATCAGCTTGTTCGCGACGGCACGCTTGAACGCGGCCACGTCGCGGTCGGGATGGTCGTAGGCGAAGTCTTCGATCGTCATGGGGTCCCTTGAGGTTCGGTGTTGTTCGATGGAGGGGTGGGGTCCGAAGGAAGGCGGGCTATGCCAGCGCCTTGCGGTAGACCTCGATGTAGTCGGCCGCCGCGGCGGCCCAGTCGGCGGGGCGCCGCATCGCGTTGCCGCGCACGCGCCGCCAGTCGGGCGCGCGCTGGTAGAGCGCGAAGGCGCGGCGCAGCGCGCGGTGGTAGTCGGCGGCCTCGAAGCGGTCGAACACGAAGCCGGTGGCGTCGCCGCTGGCCATGTCCTCCAGCGTGCAGTCCACCACCGTGTCGGCCAGGCCGCCGACGCGGCGCACCAGCGGCAGACTGCCGTACTTGAGGCCGTACATCTGCGTGAGGCCGCAGGGCTCGAAGAGCGAGGGCACGAGCGTCACGTCGCCGCCGCCGAAGAGCCGGTGCGCGAGCGTCTCGTCGTAGCCGATGGTGACGCTCACCGACTGCGGCGCCGCCGCCGCGCGCGCACGGAAGGCCGCTTCGAGCCAGGCCTCGCCGCTGCCGAGCAGCGCGAGCTGCCCGCCCTGGGCCAGCAGGGCGTCGAGTCCGTCGAGCACGAGGTGCAGTCCCTTCTGCTCGGTCAGCCGGCTCACGAGGATGAAGAGCGGCGCGTCGGCCCGTTCGGAAAGGCCGAGCTGGTGCTGCAGCACCGCCTTGCAGCGCGCCTTGCCCGCCATGTGGCGGCCTTCGGGCGTGTGGAAGCCCTGCACCAGCGCGGCGTCGCTGCCGGGATTCCAGACCTTGTCGTCGACCGCGTTGAGGATGCCGCCGAGCACGTCGCTGCGCCGGCGCAGCAGGCCGTCGAGGCCGCAGCCCTGCTCGGGCGTCTGGATCTCGCGCGCATAGGTCGGGCTCACGGTCGTCAGCCGGTCGGCGTAGAACAGGCCGCCCTTCATGAACGAGAGCTGGCCGTGGTATTCGAGCCCGTCGAAATGGAAGGCCGCGTCGGGCAGCCCGAGCCCGGCGAAATGCCAGGGCGCGAAGAGCCCCTGGTAGGCGAGGTTGTGCACCGTGAACACGCTGCCCGCGCGCGGACCGCCGTTCTGCGGCGCGAAGGCCATGTAGGCCGGCGCCATGGCCGCGTGCCAGTCGTGCGAATGCACGATCTCGGGCTGCCATGCGGGATCGAGCCCCTGCGCGAGCTGGGCCGCCGCCCAGCCCAGCAGCGCGAAGCGCCGGTGGTTGTCGGCATAGGGCTGGCGCGAGGTGTCTTCGTAGGGGTTGCCGGGGCGGTCGTAGAGCGCGGGCGCGTCGATCACGTAGGCCGGGATCGCGGGCGCGCCGTCGACCGGCACATGGCCCATGCGCAGCGCGAAGCGCTCGCCCCAGGGCGCCGCGAACTCGGTCACGGGCGCGAGCTCGCGCAGGCCCGCAAGGATCGCCGGAAAGCCCGGCAGCAGCACCCGCGCGTCCTGGCCGGCCGCCATCAGCGCGACCGGCAGCGCGCCCGCCACGTCGGCGAGGCCACCGGTCTTGAGCAGGGGAAAGAGTTCGGCGCTGACCTGGAGGATTCTCATGCGGCGTGAGCGGACGGGCGGGCGGTTCAGGCGGCGGCCGGCAGCCGCTGGAGCATCTCGCGCGTGACCAGCACCACGCCAGCTTCGGTGCGCTCGAAGCGGGCGGCGTCGGCGGCGGCGTCCTCGCCGATCACCATGTGGTCGGGAATCACGCAGCCGCGGTCGATCACCACCCGGCTGAGCCGGCAGCCGCGGCCGACCTCCACGTCGGGCAGCAGCACGGCCTCGTGGATGTCGCAGAACGAATGGATGCGCACGCCCGAGAACAGCACCGAGCTGCTGACCTTGGAGCCCGAGACGATGCAGCCGCCCGAGACGATGGTGTTGACCGTCATGCCGTGGCGGCCGTCGCGGTCGGGCACGAACTTGGCCGGCGGCAACTGCCGCTGGTAGGTCCAGATGGGCCAGTCGGTGTCATAGATGTCGAGTTCGGGCGTGATCGAGGCGAGGTCGAGGTTGGCGGCCCAGAATGCATCGATCGTGCCCACGTCGCGCCAGTAGGCCTTGGCGTCCGGTCCGCGCGAGGCCCGCGTGACGCACGACATGCCGAACGGATGCGCCAGCGCGCGGCCCTGCGCCACGGCGCGCGGGATGATGTCCTTGCCGAAGTCGTGGCTCGAATCGGGGTTGGCGGCGTCTTCCTCGAGCAGCTGGTAGAGGTACTCGGAGTCGAACACGTAGATGCCCATGCTCGCGAGCGCCGTGTCGGGATGGCCCGGCATCGCGGGCGGATCGGCCGGCTTCTCCAAGAAGTCGGTGATCCGGCGCTCTTCGTCGATGGCCATCACGCCGAAGGCCGTGGCCTCCATGCGCGGCACCTCGATGCAGCCGACGGTGCAGCCCAGGCCGTGCTCGGCATGGTCCTTGACCATGATCGAGTAGTCCATCTTGTAGATGTGGTCGCCCGCGAGCACCACCACGTAGTCGTGCTTGGTGGAGCGCGTCTGGATGATGTCGAGGTTCTGGAACACCGCATCGGCGGTGCCGCGGTACCAGTGCTCGTCGCCGGTGCGCTGCTGCGCGGGCAGCACGTCGACCATTTCGTTGAGTTCCGCGCGCAGGAAGCTCCAGCCGCGCTGCAGGTGGCGCATGAGCGAGTGCGACTTGTACTGCGTGACCACCGCCATGCGCCGGATGCCGGAGTTGAGGCAGTTGGAGAGCGCGAAATCGATGATGCGGAACTTGCCGCCGAAGTACACGGCCGGCTTGGCGCGGCGGTCGGTCAGCTGCCGGAGGCGCGAACCGCGGCCGCCGGCCAGCACCAGCGCGATGGTGCGGCGCACCAGTTGATGGGCCTGCAGGGGGGCCTGCGGGACGTTGCCATTGCTGTCGTTCACTCTGCGTTCCCTTCGTTCATTGTTCGTCGTCCCGTCGTTGTGATTCGTTTCCGCGTTCAGCGCGTGCGCCCGATCCAGAGGCTCGAGCGCGGCACTTCGACCGTGCCCGTGCACGCGGCCTCCGCCGCATCGGACGGTGCCGGCGCATCCGTCGCGAGCTGCCGCTGCCAGGGGCCGGCCGGCAGTGCGAACGGCACCGCCTGCGGGCCTGCGTTCACGAGCACCAGCCAGGCGGGTTCCGCGGCCGTGGCAGGCTCGAAAAGAATTGCAAGCGCCGTGCCGGCGCGCCATTCGGCTTCGGTCATGGGCTGCCCGTCGGGCCGCAGCCATCGTATGCCCTGCGCGCCAGGCGGCGTGTCGGACGGCCACCACTGTGCGCGGCGCAAGGCGGGCGCTTCACGCCGGAGCGCCGTGAGCCTTGCGATGAAAGTGCTCATGCGCGCGGCCTCGCCCTCCGGGTCGCCGGTGCCGACCCAGCGCAGCCACGTGGTCTCGTTGTCCTGGCAGTAGGCGTTGTTGTTGCCCTGCTGGCTGTGGCCGATCTCGTCGCCCGCCAGCAGCATCGGCGTGCCCTGCGAGAGCAGCAGCGTGGCGAGCAGCGCGCGCCGCAGGCGTGCGCGCTCGGCCTGCACCGCGGGATCGTCGCTCGGCCCTTCGACGCCGCAGTTGTTGCCGAGGTTGTTCGCATGGCCGTCGCGGTTGTCCTCGCCGTTCGCGAGGTTGTGCCGCTGCTCGTAGCTCAGCAGGTCGTGCAGCGTGAAGCCGTCGTGCGCGGTGATGAAGTTGACGCTCGCGGTGGGCGCGCGGCCGTCGTGCGCGAACTCCGCGCTCGATGCGGTGAAGCGGTGCGCGAACCCGCCCAGGCCCGCGGCGCCTTCGCGGCCCTGCCGCAGCCAGAAGCCGCGCTGCGTGTCGCGGTAGCGGTCGTTCCATTCGAGCCAGCCGGGCGGGAATTCGCCGAGGCGGTAGCCGCCCGGCCCGATGTCCCAGGGCTCCGCGATCAGCAGCGTGCGCGAGAGCACCGGGTCCTGCGCGATCGCCGCGAAGAAGGGCGCGCGCGGGTCGAACGCGCCGTCGCGCAAGCCGCGGCCCAGCACCGGCGCGAGGTCGAAGCGGAAGCCGTCGACGCCGAATTCGCAGGCCCAGTGGCGCAGGCTGTCCATCAGCAGCTGCAGCACGCGCGGCTCGCCGAGCTGGAGGCAGTTGCCGCAGCCGGTCCAGTTCGCATAAAGCGCGCGGTCGTCGGCGCGCAGGTGGTAGTACAGCGCGTTGTCGATGCCGCGCAGCGAGAGCGTGGGGCCGAACTCGTCGGTCTCGGCGCTGTGGTTGTAGACCACGTCGATCACCAGCTCCATGCCGCGCGCATGCACCGCGTCGACCATGGCGCGGAACTCGCTCGCCGGCGTGGTGCCCGCCCGGCCGCTCCAGTAGCGCGCCTCGGGTGCGAACCAGCCGATGGTGTTGTAGCCCCAGTAGTTCGAAAGGCCCATGCGCAGCAGCCGTTGCTCGTCGGCGCGGTGCTGCACCGGCATCAGGCTCAGCGTGGTGACGCCGAGGCGCTGCAGATGGTCGAGCACCGCGGGCTCGGCCAGGCCGGCGTAGGTGCCGCGCAGGGGCGCGGGCACGCCGGGGTGCAGCCGCGTCTGTCCGCGCACATGGAGTTCGTAGAGCACGCGCTCGCCGGCCGGGATGCGGGCATGGCCCGGTGCCCGCGATGCCGCCTCGCCGGCCGGGGCCGCCACGCGGGCCTTGAGCGCGACGGCGGCGTTGTCGCGCGGGTTGCGCTGCGCCGGGTTCGCGGGATCGTGGCCGAGGAAGAGATCGCTGCCGTCGTAGCGGCCCACGATCTCGCGGGCGTAGGGGTCGAGCAGCACCCGCGCGGGGTTGAAGCGGTGCCCTTCGGCCGGCGACCACGGGCCGTGCACGCGCCAGCCGTAGACCAGGCCGGGCCGCGCGCTCGGGAGCTGGCCGTGCCAGATGCCGTCGGTGAAGCCCGGGAGCTTCAGGCGCTGCTGTTCCTGCGCGCCGCTGGCGTCGAACAGGCAGAGCTCGACGGCCTCGGCGTGCGGCGCGACCAGCGCGAAGTTCACGCCGGCGGCCGTGGCCGTCGCGCCGAGGGGGTAGGGCGTGCCGAGGTTCAGCATGTCAGTCAATGTCCTTCGAGCAGCACCCACATCACGGTGGCCAGCGGCGGCAGCCGGAGCGAGACCGAGTATGGCTGCCCCTGCCAGGGCACCGCCTCCGCCTCGACCACGCCGTTGTGCACCCCGCTGCCGCCGTACACCGCCGCATCGGTGTTGATCACCTCGCGGTAGCTGCCCGCGGCGGGCACGCCGAGCCGATAGCCTTCGCGCGCCACGGGCGTGAAGTTGCAGACCACCACGACGAACGACCCGTCCCGCGCGCGGCGCAGGAAACCGAACACCGACTGCGCCCGGTCGTCGTGCACGATCCATTCGAAGCCGCCGCGCTCGGTGTCGAGTTCGTGCAGCGCCGCGAAGTGGCGGTACACGTTGTTCAGGTCGCGCACCAGCCGCCGCACGCCCTGGTTCGCCGCACGCTCCAGCAGGTGCCAGTCGAGGCTGCGGTCCGCGTTCCATTCCGCGGCCTGCGCGAATTCGCCGCCCATGAACAGCAGCTTCTTTCCCGGATAGCCCCAGAGATAGCCGTACAGGTTGCGCAGCCCCGCGAACTTCTGCCACGCATCGGCGCCGGGCATGCGCGTGAACAGCGAGCCCTTGCCGTGCACCACCTCGTCGTGCGACAGCGGCAGCACGAAGTTCTCGCTGTGCGCATACATCAGCCCGAAGGTGATCTGCTCGTGGTGGTGCTTGCGGTGGATCGGGTCGAGACCCGCGAAGGCCAGGGTGTCGTTCATCCAGCCCATGTTCCATTTGTAGTGAAAGCCGAGCCCGCCGGCCTCGGGCGGCCGCGTCACGCCCGGGAAGCTCGTGGACTCCTCGGCCGCGGTGAAGGCGCCCGGGCGCTCCACGCCCACCACCTGGTTCATGCGCCGCAGGAACTCGATCGCCTCCAGGTTCTCGCGGCCGCCCTGGGCATTGGGCAGCCACTCGCCGGGCCGGCGGCTGTAGTCGCGATAGAGCATCGACGCCACCGCGTCCACGCGCAGGCCGTCGACGCCGTAGCGCTCGAGCCAGTACAGCGCATTGCCGACCAGGTAGTTGCGCACTTCCGTGCGCGCGTAATTGAAGATCAGCGTCTGCCAGTCGTTGTGGAAGCCTTCGCGCGGATCGGCGTATTCGTAGAGCGCGGTGCCGTCGAAGCGGCCGAGGCCGTGCGCATCGGTCGGAAAGTGCGCGGGCACCCAGTCGAGGATCACGCCCAGCCCGGCCGCATGCGCGGCCTCGACCAGATGGCGGAAGTCGCCGGGCGTGCCGAAGCGCGAGGTCGGCGCATACAGGCCGATCGGCTGGTAGCCCCACGAGCCGTCGAAGGGATGCTCGCTCACGGGCAGCAGCTCGAGGTGCGTGAAGCCCATGTCGCGCGCATAGGGCACCAGCGTGTCGGCGAGCTCGCGGTAGTCGAGCCAGGCATCGCCGTCCTTGCGCCGCCACGAGCCCAGGTGCACTTCGTAGATGCTGATCGGCGCATGCCGGTCGTTGGCGGCGGCGCGCGCCGGGGGCAGGGGTACCGGCGCGGGCAGCGGCGCGACCACGCAGGCGGTCTCGGGCCGCAGGCGGGTCGAGAAGGCATAGGGGTCGGCCTTGCGCAGCACCTCGCCGTGTGCCGAGAGAATTTCGAACTCGTAGGCGTCGCCCGCCGCGAACTGCGGCGCGAAGATCTCCCACACGCCGCATTCGCGGCGCAGCCGCATCATGTGGCGCCGGCCGTCCCACTGGTTGAAGTCGCCGACCACCGACACGCGGCGCGCATTCGGCGCCCACACCGCGAAGGCCACGCCCTTCACGCCATCGATCTCGCGCAGGTGCGCGCCGAGCCGCTCCCAGGGGCGCAGGTGCGTGCCCTCGGCGAGCAGCCAGACGTCGGTATCACCGAGCACGAAGCCGAAGCGGTACGGATCCTCGAGCCGCGCGCTGTGCGAGCCCCAGTCGACCTCGAACGAATAACCCAGCAGCGCCTCCGCCGCAGGCACCGGGCCCGCGAAGAGGTCGGAGCCTTCCTGCCGCGCGAGCAGCGCCAGCGGCCAGCCGGTGCGCGTGTGCACCACGGCCACGCTTTGCGCGCCGGGCAGCAGGGCGCGCACCAGCAGCAGGCCGTCGCGCGTCTGGTGCGGGCCGAGCACGGCGAAGGGGTCGCCGTGCTCGGCCCGCATCAGCGCGCGCACCTCGCGCTCGGGCAGTTCGGGGGTGGTGGCGTGGCGCATGGACCTCACATCGTGCCGCTGTCGTCCGCGGTCCGGCCGAAGAAGACGCCGTAGGGCGCCAGCGTCAGCGCCCGCCCGCCGTCGCCCGCGACCGACGACGAGGCGGCGAGCGGATGTCCCGCGAGCGGTTCGAGCGGCGCAGGCAGGGCGAGCGACACCGGCGCGCTGCCGAGGTTGAAGACCGCCTGCAGCGATGCATGGCCCGCGCGCCGCTCGAACCACAGCACCGGCTCGGGCGCATCGAGGAAGGCGATCGCGCCGGTGCGCAGCAGCGGCTGGGTGCGGCGCCAGTGCAGCAGCGCGCGGCTGAAGTGCAGCATCGAATCGGGATCGTGCGCCTGGCGGTCGACCGCCAGCGGCAGGTGGCGGCCATGCACCGGCAGCCACGGCGCGCCGGTGGTGAAGCCGGCATGCAGTTCATCGGCCTGCCAGGGCATCGGCGTGCGGCAGCCGTCGCGGCCCTTGAATTCGGGCCAGAAGGCGCGGCCGTACGGGTCCTGCAGCAGCTCGAAGGGCACCTCGGCCTCGGGCAGGCCGAGCTCCTCGCCCTGGTAGATGCTCGCGCTGCCGCGCAGCGACAGCAGCAGCGCGAACCAGAGCCGGTCGCGCCGCGGGTCCTCCGGGCCGTCGCCGCGCCAGCGCGTGGCCACCCGCGGCACGTCGTGGTTCGACACCGCCCAGCAGCCCCAGCCGCCGGTGGGCGCGAGCGCCTGGTCGAGCGTCTCGACCTGGTGGCGCAGGTGCCGCGCGCTGTGCTCGGCGGTCAGCAGGCTGAAGCTGTAGGCCAGGTGCAGGCGCCGGCCCAGTTCGGTGTACTGCGCCATCACGGGCGCGGCGTTCTCGTCGCCCACCTCGCCGAGCGCGACGGCGCCGTGGCGGTCGAGCAGCGCGCGCAGGCTTTCGAGAAAAGCCAGGTTCTCCATCTGGCTCTTGTCGTAGAGGTGCTGCTGCATCGCGTACGGGTTGTCGGCGCGCACGGTGCTCACGCCGTGCACCGAGGCGGCGGCGGCCGGCGGGTTGTCGCGCAGTTGCGCATCGTGGAACTGGTGGTTGCAGGCGTCGAAGCGGAAGCCGTCCACGCCGCGCTCGCACCAGAAGCGCACCTCGCCGAGCAGCGCCTGCTGCACCTCGGCGCAATGGAAGTTGAGGTCCGGCTGCTCCTTGAGGAAGCTGTGCAGGTAGTACTGCCGGCGCCGCGGGTCCCACTGCCAGGCGGAGCCGCCGAACACCGAGAGCCAGTTGGTGGGCGGCGTGCCGTCAGGCTTCGGATCGGCCCAGACGTACCAGTCGGCCTTGGGATTGTCGCGGCTCGCGCGGCTCTCGGCGAACCAGGCATGCTGGTCCGACGTGTGCGAGAGCACCTGGTCGATGATGACCCGCAGCCCCAGCGCATGCGCGCGCGCGAGCATCTCGTCGAAGTCGGCGAGGGTGCCGAAGATCGGGTCCACCGCGCGGTAGTCGGACACGTCGTAGCCGAAGTCCTTCATCGGCGAGCGGAAGAAGGGCGAGACCCAGATCGCGTCCACGCCGAGGCTCGCCACATGCGCGAGCCTGGCCGTGATGCCCGGCAGGTCGCCGATGCCGTCGCCGTTGCTGTCCATGAAGCTGCGCGGATAGATCTGGTAGATCACCGCGCCGCGCCACCATTCGCTGTTGCTGCTCTCGGTCGTGCTGCCCATGCCGGTCCTGTGGTCTGAAAATCATTGTGGCACGCGAAATCCGGGCCAGCGCCAGGGCGCGTGGCGGGCGCTGCGCGCCGGGCGGGGTCGTGAAGCTTTCTACACTGGGCGCTGTTCCCGCTTTTCCAGATGACGACTTCAGAACCCGCTTCTTCCTTTTCCTGTTCCTCCCTGGCGGCGCTCGAGGCGCGGCTGGCGCAGGACCTCGCCTGCCTCGGCTGGCCCGCCCGCCCGTGGATGCCGGTACGGCAGGCCGGCGGTGAGACGGTGCTCGACGTGGCCATCATTGGCGCGGGGCAGGCCGGGCTGGCCGCCTGGGTCGCGCTGGCGCAGCTGGGCATCCGCGCCGTGGTGTTCGACCGCGCGCCCGCCGGCAGCGAGGGCCCCTGGGCCACCACCGCGCGCATGGAGACGCTGCGCTCGCCCAAGGAGCTCACCGGCCCCGCGCTGGGCCTGCCCGCGCTCACCTTCCGCGCCTGGTTCGAGGCCCAGTTCGGGCTGGCGGCCTGGACCGCGATGGACAAGATCCCGCGCCTTCAATGGATGGACTACCTGGTCTGGTACCGGCGCGTGATGGGCGTGGACGTGCGCAACGACACGGCCGTGACCGCCATCGAGCCGCTGCCCGACGCCACGGGCGTGCGGCTGGCCCTGCGCACGCCCGCCGGCGAGCACAGCGTGCTGGCGCGCCGCGTCGTGCTCGCCACCGGGCGCGACGGGCTGGGCGGGCCGGCGGTGCCCGCCTTCGTCGGCGCCCTGCCGCGCTCGAAATGGGCGCACTCCTCCGACGAGATGGACTACGGCCGGCTCCAGGGCCTGCGCGTGGGCGTGATCGGCGCCGGCTCCTCGGCCATGGACAGCGCGGCCACCGCGCTGGAGGCCGGCGCGCACAGCGTCGAGCTGCTGATCCGCCGCACCGACCTGCCGCGCGTCAACAAGGGCAAGGGCGCGGGCGTGCCCGGGCTCACGCAGGGGCACTACGACCTGCCGGACGAGCTCAAGTGGCGCATCCGGCACTACATCAACGTGCTGAACGTGCCGCCGCCGCACGGCAGCACGCTGCGGGTGTCGCGCCATCCCAATGCCTTCTTCAACTTCGGCTGCCCGGTCCTGTCGGTCGAACCGCAGGGCGAGGGCATGCGCGTGACCACGCCCAAGGGCGATTTCGCGTTCGACTTCCTGATCGTCTCGACCGGCTTCAAGGTCGACTGGGCGAGCCGCCCCGAGTTCGCCGCGATCGCGCCCCACGTGCGCACCTGGAAGGACCGCTTCGTGCCCGCCCCCGGCGACGAGGACCAGGAGCTCGCCGACTCGCCCGACCTCGGACCCGCCTTCGAGTTCAGGGAACGGGTGCCCGGCGAATGCGCGGGGCTCGGGCGCATCCACTGCTTCTGCTATCCCGCGGCGCTGTCGCACGGCACCGTGTCGGGCGACATTCCAGCCATCAGCGACGGTGCGAAGCGGCTGGCCGGCGGCATCGCGAGCCTGTTCTACCGCGAGGATTTCGAGCACCACTGGGCCAACCTGCAGGCGTTCGCCGAGCCCGAGCTGTTCGGCGACGAATGGACGCCCGCGCCGCCGCCGCACGAAAGAAACCGAAGCACCGACTGAGACCACCATGACAAGCACACCCCTTTCCGACGTGATCGATGCGGTGGTGCCGCTCGCGCCCGACCAGCCCGTCTGGGCGCTGCGCCGCCAGCGCGACAAGGTCGTCGCCGCGACCCAGGGCAGCTACGACGCGATGTTCTCGCCGGCCGTCGAGGTCCTCACGGTGAAGGAGCGGCTGCTGGTCGCGCTGCATGCCTGCCGCGTCTCGAAGGCCGGCAGCCTGGCGGCGCATTACCGCGAGCGGCTCATGGCCGAAGGCGCGGACGAGGCCGTGGTCGCGGCCGTGGATGCCGGCCACGGCGTGGCCGACGCGCGGCTGCAGGCCATGCTCGCCTTCACCACCAAGCTGATCGAGCGCCCCATCGAGGGCGACCGGGCGGCGGTGCAGGCGCTGGCCGCGAGCGGCCTGTCGACGCCCGCCATCGTGGCCATGAGCCAGCTGATCGCCTTCCTCTCCTACCAGGTCCGCGTCGCCGCCGGGCTGAAGGCGCTGGCCGCCGCCGCGGAGGTGCAGGCATGAGCCCCGCCCGGCCGCCCGAAGGGGCTCGCACCGCAGCCGCAGGCGAAGGTACTCCAGTGGCCGCGCCGATCCGCATCCAGGGCTTCACCAACGAAGTGCTCCAGTGGAAGCCCTGGCTCGACACGGTGAACGTCGACGCCGCCACGCCCGAGCAGCTGGCGGCGCTGGACGCGATGAGCCCGCAGGCGCGCAGTTCGCCGTATTTCCTGGTGCTGGCGCACCAGCCCGAGATCCTGCTGCAGCGCTCCATCGCCTTCAACGCGATCATGTTCGCGCCGGGCGGCATGCCGCGCGCCGAGCGCGAGCTGGGCGCCACGGTGGAGTCGCGCGTCAACGGCTGCGTGTACTGCGCCTCGGTGCATGCGCAGCGCTTCGAGCAGCTGGCCAAGCGCAACGACGTGATCTCGCAGGTGTTCGAGGCGCCCGAGGGCGCGGGCACCACGGCGCGCGAGAAGGCCATCGTCGCGTTCTCGATCCGGCTGGGCGTGCAGCCCGACGAGGTGTCGGCCGAGGACGTGCGCAAGCTCCGGGCCGCAGGGCTGGGCGAGCTCGAGATCCTCGACCTGATCCATTCGGTGGCGATCTTCGCCTGGGCCAACCGGCTGATGCTCAACCTCGGCGAGCCGGTGTTCCCGGAGGCCGAGGCCTCATAGGCGCGCGAGCAGTCCGGCGACCGTTTCGCGCGCCAGGCCCAGCGGTTCGACGAGGTCGTTCTCGCGGCGGTAGTCGATGCCGTTGACCAGCGAGGCCGCGTCCAGCACGGTGCGTGTCGCGGGCGTGGGCACCCCGGCGATGGCGCCCAGCGCCTCGACGAAGGCCAGGCCGTAGGGCATGTCCTCGCTCACGAAGCGGGTGTCGGTGCGCGTGGGGCCGGGCGGGCCGCCGCGCTGGGCGTGCAGCTCGGCGGCGATGTCGGCGAGCTTTTCCGAGGTGGTGCCGAAGGAGCGCGCGAAGTGCGCCTCGATGGGGCCGAGCGCGATGCCGAAGGCGGCGGCCACGGCCCGGCGTTCGGCATCGAGCGCCTCGATCGCGCGCGCCACGCCCGGCGTCATGCAGTGGTACTGCGCCCAGGGCTCGCCCCGTTCGATGCGGGTCCAGTTGAACACCGCGAGCGGCCCGTGCGACTGCGGATTGACGTTGGCCAGCGCACTGGCGAGCGCACTGCCCTGCGCGAAGAAGCCTTCGCCGAAAAGTTCGGTGCACAGCGCGACGGCTTCGTCCACGTGGGCGCCGGGCAGGGCGGAGACGCCGATCGCCTGGCGCCGCGTCATCACCCGGACCTGGGTGGCGGATTCGCGCCGCGCGGTCAGCACCGTCGTGCCGAAGCTCGCCACCGTGACCCGCCGGCCCGCGCGCACCGCGGCTTCGTGCAGGTAAAGCGAGGACAGCGAGGCCATCGAGCTCACGATCACCGTCTGCCCGTCGCGCAGGAAGGGCAGCAGCGCATCCATCGTGCGCCGGTGGCCGTTGACGGGCAGGGCGAGCAGCAGCACGTCGGCAGCGGCGCAGAGTTCGGCCGCGTCGCGGGCGACCTCGACCCGCACCGAGAACGTTTCGATGCCGCCGGCCTCCAGCGCCTGCGTGCGCAGGGCGTCCGCGCCCGGGCCGCGCGGCGACCACAGGGTGACGCCATGGCCCGCCCGCCGCAGCCAGGCCGCGCTGGCCAGCGCGATCGCGCCCGCGCCCGCGATGCCCACGCGGCGCGAGGTCCGGGCCGTGTTATTCAACCTTGATTCCACCCTGCTTGATGACCCTGGCCCAGCGCTGGCTGTCTTCCGCCACCACCTTGCCGAGCGCCGCCGCGCCGCCGCAGGTGTTGACCGCGCCCAGCTGGGCGAAGCGCTGCTTCGTCTCCGGCAGCTTGCACACCTCGACCAGCGCCGCCGACAGCTTTTCGATGCCCGCGGCCGGCATGCGTGCCGGCGCCATCACGCCGACCCAGACCGGCACTTCCATCGCCGGCAGGCCCGCGGCCTCGCCGATGGTCGGGGCCGCGCCGATGCCGGGCAGCGCGGTCCGCGAGAAGGTGCCGAGCACGCGGGCCTTGCCGCTGGCGACCATCGGTTCGATGGAGGCCGCGCTGGTCACGATGGTCGCCACCTGCCCGCCCAGCAGGTCCGTCAGCGCCGGGGCGGCGCCGCGGTAGGGCACGTGCAGCAGGTCCACGCCGCCGGCCTGGGCCAGCAGCGCGCCGGTCAGGTGCGAGACGGTGCCGTTGCCGGTCGAGGCGTAGCTGACCTGGCCGGGCCGGGCCTTGGCATCGCGCAGCACGTCGGCCACCGTCTTGTAGGGGCTTTCGGCGCGCACCGACAGCGTCATCGGCGTGTCGGCCACCAGGGCCACCGGCACCAGGTCGTGCGCCGGGTCGTAGGGGAGCCTGGCCTGCAGGTGCGGGGCGATGGTGACCGCGCCGCCGGTGGCCAGCAGCACCGTGGCGCCGTCGCTTGCCTTGGCCACCGCGTCGGCGGCCACGATGCCGCCCGCGCCGGCCCGGTTGTCGATCACGACCGGCTGGCCCGTCCGCTCCGTGAGCTTGGCGCCCAGGTAGCGCGCGATCACGTCCTGCGCGCCGCCGGTGGCGAAGGGCACGACGATGCGCAGCGGCTTGTCGTTCTGCTGGGCCTGGAGGGGAGTGGCGGCGAGGCCGGCGGCGGCCGCGAAGGCCAGGGCGAGGTGTTTCAGGCGCAGTGTCATGGTGTGTTGTGGGTCCGCGTCAGGTCACGGGCTGGCCTGCATTCTTCGCGAAACACCGGCGAGGGGGAAGGCGCGCGCGGCACGAAGTGCGACGAAGTGCGCACAACCCGGGGTCGGGTCTTGTCCGGCGCGATAATCCGCCTTCCCCGGCGCGCCCCGCGCCGGGCTCCTGCCGAACCGTCATGAACCCCAGCTACAAACCCAGCGACGTCGAGTCCGCTGCCCAGGCGCAATGGAGCGCCGCCGATGCCTACCGCGTCACCGAGGACGCGAGCCGCAAGAAGTACTACGCCTGCTCGATGCTGCCGTACCCCAGCGGCAAGCTGCACATGGGCCACGTGCGCAACTACACGATCAACGACATGCTCACGCGCTACCTGCGCATGAGCGGCTACAACGTGCTGATGCCCATGGGCTGGGACGCCTTCGGCCTGCCGGCCGAGAACGCGGCGCTCAAGAACGGCGTGCCGCCGGCCAAGTGGACCTACGAGAACATCGCCTACATGAAGGGGCAGCTCCAGGCCATGGGGCTCGCGATCGACTGGAGCCGCGAGGTCGCGACCTGCGACCCGAGCTACTACAAGTGGAACCAGTGGCTGTTCCTGAAGATGCTCGAGAAGGGCATTGCCTACCGCAAGACCCAGGTCGTCAACTGGGACCCGGTGGACCAGACCGTGCTCGCCAACGAGCAGGTGATCGACGGCAAGGGCTGGCGCACCGGCGCCACGGTCGAGCGCCGCGAGATCCCGGGCTACTACCTCAAGATCAGCGACTACGCCGAGGAACTGCTCGAGCACACCCAGCACAAGCTGCCGGGCTGGCCCGAGCGCGTCAAGCTGATGCAGGAGAACTGGATCGGCAAGAGCGAGGGCGTGCGCTTCGCCTTCACCCACGACATCCATGACGCGAACGGCCGGCTGATCCAGGACGGCCGCATGTACGTGTTCACCACGCGCGCCGACACCATCATGGGCGTGACCTTCTGCGCCGTCGCGCCCGAGCATCCGCTCGCGATGCACGCCGCCACCCTCGACCCCAAGGTCGCGGCCTTCATCGAGGAATGCAAGAGCGGCGGCACCACCGAGGCCGAGCTCGCCACGCAGGAGAAGAAGGGCGTGCCCACGGGCCTCACGGTGACGCATCCGATCACCGAGGAGCAGATCCCGGTCTGGGTCGGCAACTACGTGCTCATGAGCTACGGCGACGGCGCCGTGATGGGCGTGCCCGCGCACGACGAGCGCGACTTCGCCTTCGCCAACAAGTACGGCATCGAGATCATCCAGGTGGTGCTGGTCGACGACGAGCCGCACTTCGACTATCACAAGTGGCAGGACTGGTACGCCGACAAGCAGCGCGGCGTGACCATCAACTCCGACAATTTCAGCGGCATGAGCCACAAGGAGGCCGTGGCCGCGGTGGCGCATGCGCTCGGCCAGAAGGGCCTGGGCGAGATGCAGACCACCTGGCGCCTGCGCGACTGGGGCGTGAGCCGCCAGCGCTACTGGGGCACGCCGATCCCGATCATCCATTGCGAGGAACACGGCGCGGTGCCCGTGCCCGAGAAGGACCTGCCGGTGGTGCTGCCCACCGACTGCGTGCCCGACGGCTCGGGCAATCCGCTCGCCAAGCACGAAGGCTTCCATGCCGGCGTGGTGTGCCCGGTCTGCGGCAAGCCCGCGCGGCGCGAGACCGACACCATGGACACCTTCGTCGACAGCTCGTGGTACTTCATGCGCTACTGCGACCCGAAGAACGACGAGGCGATGGTGGCCGGCGGCGCCGACTACTGGATGCCGATGGACCAGTACATCGGCGGCATCGAGCACGCGATCCTGCACCTGCTCTATGCGCGCTTCTGGACCAAGGTGATGCGCGACCTCGGCCTGGTGAAAGCCGACGAGCCCTTCAGCAAGCTGCTGACGCAGGGCATGGTGCTCAACCACATCTTCTACGCGCGCAACGAGAAGGGCGGCAAGGACTACTTCCCGCCCTCCGAGGTCACGCCCGTGCTCGACGCCCAGGGCCGCATCGTTGGCGGCACCACCGCCGACGGCACGAAGGTCGAATACGGCGGCGTCGGCAAGATGGGCAAGAGCGAACGCAACGGCGTCGACCCGCAGGACCTGATCGAGAAGTACGGCGCCGACACCGCGCGCCTGTACACCATGTTCACCGCGCCGCCCGAAGCCACGCTCGAATGGAACGACGCCGCGGTCGAGGGCAGCTTCCGCTTCCTGCGCCGGGTCTGGAACTTCGGCGTGGCGCAGGCCGACGCGCAGCCGGTGGAGATCGCCGGCCAGTCGTTCGGCAAGGCCGCGCAGGCGCTGCGCCGCGAGGTGCACACCGTGCTGCGCCAGATCGACTACGACTACCAGCGCATGCAGTACAACACCGTGGTCTCGGGCGCGATGAAGCTGCTGAACGCGCTAGAAGGCTTCAAGCCCGACGGCAGCGCGGGCGACGCCGCGGCGCTGCGCGAGGGCTTCGGCATCCTGCTGCGCTGCCTGTACCCGGCCACGCCGCACATCACGCACCAGCTGTGGCAGAGCCTCGGCTACGACAAGGCGCTGGGCGACCTGCTCGACGCGCCCTGGCCGGTGGTGGACGTGGGCGCGCTCGCGCAGGACGAGGTCGAGCTCATGCTGCAGGTCAACGGCAAGCTGCGCGGCAAGCTGCTGGTGCCGGCCGAGGCCTCCAAGGACGAGATCGAGAAGCTCGCGCTCGCCTGCGACGACTTCGTCAAGTTCGCCGAGGGCGCGCCGGCCAAGCGCGTCATCGTGGTGCCCGGGCGCCTGGTGAACGTCGTCATCTGACAGGCCGGCCGGTCAGCAAGCACAAAGAAAGAAGCATGAACCATCGCACTGCCTCGCTGCCGCGCCGCGGCCTTCTTCTCGGCCTCGCCGCGGCGGGCGCGAGCCTCGCCCTGGCCGGCTGCGGCTTCGAGCTGCGCAAAGCGCCGGTGTTCGCGTTCAAGACGCTCTCGGTGTCGGGCAACTCGGAACTCATCAACCGCCTGCGGCGCGAGATGCGCGCGGCCGGCACGGTGACGCTGGTGCCCGCGGCGGACGCGCAGACCGCCGACGCGATCCTCGAGATCCTCGGCGAGAACCGCGACCGCATCGTGATCTCGACCAATTCGGCCGGCGCGCTGCGCGAGCTGCAGCTGCAGTTGCGCGTGCGCTTCGCGCTGCGCACGCCGGGCGGCAAGTCGCTGCTGGCGGCAACCGAGGTCTCGCAGACGCGCGACCTGAGCTTCAACGAAACCAACGCGCTCGCGAAGGAAGGCGAGGCCGAACTGCTGTACCGCGACATGCAGGCCGACCTCGCGCAGCAGATCATGCGCCGCCTCGCGGCGGTCAAGGAACTCTGAGGCGCTTCCGACGATGCAGCTCGCCAGCGCGCAACTCGGCGCCCATCTGCAGAAGGGCCTGAAGCCCCTCTACACGATCCACGGCGACGAGCCGCTGCTCGCGCAGGAGGCGGCCGACGCCATCCGCGCCGCGGCGCGCGCGCAGGGCTACACCGAGCGCAGCTCGTACACCGTGGCGGGCGCGCATTTCGACTGGAGCGCGGTGCTCGCCGCCGGCGGTTCGCTCTCGCTCTTCGCCGACAAGCAGATCGTCGAGATCCGCATTCCCTCGGGCAAGCCCGGCAAGGACGGCAGCACCGCGCTGCAGCAGCTGGCCGAATCGGCACAGGGCAACGACAGCACGCTCACGCTCGTGATGCTGCCGCGGCTGGACAAGGCCACGCGCACCGGCGCCTGGTTCTCGGCGCTCGAGAACAACGGCGTGAGCATCCAGGTCGATCCCGTCGAGCGGGCCGCGCTGCCGCAGTGGATCGCGCAGCGCCTGGGCCTGCAGGGCCAGCGCGTGCTGCCGGGCGACGAAGGGCAGCGCACGCTGCAGTTCTTCGCCGACCGCGTGGAGGGCAACCTGCTCGCCGCGCACCAGGAGATCCAGAAGCTCGCGCTGCTCTATCCCGCGGGCGAGCTGAGCTGGGAGCAGGTCGAGGCCGCGGTCAACAACGTGGCGCGCTACGACGTCTTCAAGCTCTCCGAAGCCGTGCTCGGCGGCAACCCGCAGCGGGTGGCGCGCATGCTCGACGGCCTGCAGGCCGAGGGCGAGGCCGAGGTGCTGGTGCACTACACGCTGGCCGAGGACATCCGCGCCCTCAAGCGCGTGAAGGACGCGATGGCCGCGGGCCGCCCGCTGCCGATGGCGCTGCGCGAGAACCGCATCTGGGGCCCGAAGGAAAGAGCCTTCGAGCGCGTGCTGCCCCGCCTCGACGACCGCATGCTCGCGCGCCTGCTGCGCTCGGCGCACGTGGTGGACGGCATCGTCAAGGGCCTCAAGCAGCCCGACTGGCCCGCGAGCGGCTGGCAGGCGCTGCAGCGGCTGGCACTGATGCTGTGCCGCGCCTGCCGCGCCTGCCGGGCCTGAGAGGGAACCGGACAGCCGAACGCAGAGGCCGCGAAGGTTTCGCAGAAGTCGCAGAAGGAAGACCGGAAGAATTCTTTCCGGATTCTTCTGCGACTTCTGCGTGGCTTTTGTCTTTGTTCTGCGTTCGGCTGTCCGCGCCCGTGCCCCGGCGTACCCCGCAATAGGCCTGCCGCACCGCCTGCCGGCGTCGCGTGGGAAAATGGACGGCTATGAACGCGTTCAACGTCAGCGAACACATGCAGACCCTCGGGCTGCAGGCCAAGACCGCCGCCTTCCTCATGGCGCGTGCGGATGCAGCTACAAAAAACAGAGCATTGAAGGCCCTGGCCAAGCGCCTGCGCGAGGCCGGCCCGGCGCTGGCAGCGGCCAACCGGCAGGACCTCGAGCGTGCCACCGCGGCCGGTTTGCCGGCGCCCATGGTCGACCGGCTCAAGCTCACGCCCAAGGTCGTCGAGACGGTGGCGCTCGGCTGCGAGCAGCTGGCCGGCATGGCCGACGTGATCGGCGAGATCATCGGCATGAAGCAGCAGCCCAGCGGCATCCGCGTGGGCCAGATGCGGGTGCCGATCGGCGTCTTCGGCATGATCTACGAGAGCCGGCCCAACGTGACCATCGAGGCCGCCAGCCTCGCGATCAAGAGCGGCAACGCGGCCATCCTGCGCGGCGGCTCGGAAGCCATCGAGTCGAACAAGGCGCTGGCGCTGCTGGTGGCCGAGGCGCTCGCCGAGGCCGGCCTGCCGGTGGATGCGGTGCAGCTGGTGCAGACCACCGACCGCGAAGCCGTCGGCCAGCTGATCGCCATGCCCGAGTACGTGGACGTGATCATCCCGCGCGGCGGCAAGGGCCTGATCGAGCGCATCAGCCGCGAGGCCAAGGTGCCGGTCATCAAGCACCTCGACGGCAACTGCCATGTCTACGTGGACGACACGGCCGAGTTCGAGATGGCGCTGCGCATCGTCGACAACGCCAAGACCCAGAAGTACAGCCCCTGCAACGCCGCCGAAGGCCTGCTGGTCTCGGCCGCGGTGGCCGAGGACTTCCTGCCGCGCATCGGCGCCATCTTCGCAGCCAAGGGCGTGGAGATGCGCTGCGACCCGGCGGCCGCCCGCATCCTGCGCGCCGACGAGGCGCTCGCGGCGGCCGGCGCGAAGATCGTCGACGCGGTCGAGTCCGACTGGTCCGAGGAATACCTCGCGGCGGTCATCAGCATCAAGGTGGTCGAGGGCGTGGACGAGGCCATCGCGCACATCAACCGCTACTCCAGCCACCACACCGACGCGATCGTCACGCGCGACCACGTGCATGCGCAGCGCTTCCTGCGCGAGGTCGACTCGGCGAGCGTCATGGTCAATGCGAGCACACGCTTCGCGGACGGGTTCGAGTTCGGGCTAGGCGCCGAGATCGGCATCAGCACCGACAAGTTCCATGCGCGCGGCCCCGTGGGCATCGAGGGGCTGACCTCGCTCAAGTACGTGGTGCTCGGGCAGGGCGAGATCAGAAGCTGACGCGCCGGCCGGGGCTGCTCTCGGCCGCCGCGCCTTTTCCGGCTCTTGTCATCGGGGCGGCCACCCCCAAATCCTACAATTCTGCTCCACCTCTCCAGTACAAAACCAACAAGGCCGCCCGCATGGTTCCGCATCTCGTCACCGCCCTGACCGGCCCGATCAACGAACTGGAACAGCGGGTGCTCGACTCGACCCCCGCCATCGAGCGCTGGTTCCGCCTCGAATGGATGGAGCACACGCCGCCGTTCTACAGCGCGGTGGACATCCGCAACGCCGGCTTCAAGCTCGCGCCGGTCGACACCAACCTGTTCCCGGGCGGCTGGAACAACCTCACCAAGGAAATGCTGCCGCTCGCGGTGCAGGCGGCCCAGGCGGCGATCGAGAAGATCTGTCCGGAGGCGCGCAACCTGCTCGTCGTTCCCGAGAACCACGCGAAGAACAACACCTTCTACCTCGCCAACGTGGCGCAGCTGGTGCGCATCTTCCACATGGCGGGACTCAACGTGCGCGTCGGCTCGATCGACCCGGCCATCAAGTCGCCCAAGAAGATCGAACTGCCCAACGGCGAGACCGTGTGCCTCGAGCCCGTGGTGCGCACCAAGCGCCGCCTGGGCCTGAAGAACTTCGATCCCTGCACGATCCTGCTCAACAACGAGCTGTCGGCGGGCACGCCGGGCATCCTCGAGGACCTGCACGAGCAGTACCTGCTGCCGCCGCTGCATGCCGGCTGGTCGGTGCGGCGCAAGAGCAACCACCTGCACAGCTACGAGGAGCTGTCGAAGCGCTTCGGCAAGCTGCTCGGCATCGACCCCTGGCTGATCAACCCGATCTATGCGCGCGCCGAGGGCGTGGACCTCGCCGAGGGCCGCGGCATCGACGTGCTCACCAGCCACGTGGACGCGGTGCTCACCAAGGTGCGCCGCAAGTACAAGGAATACGGCATCAACGAGAAGCCCTTCGTGGTCGTCAAGGGCCACATGGGCGGCGACGGCCCGGGCGTGATCACCGTGCGCGATGCCCGGGAGGTCGAGGGCCTCGTCGGCAGCGGCAAGCCGCGTGCGGCTGCGGCCAGCACCCGTGCAGGGGCGGCGGCGCGGGCGCTGCGCGGCCCCGGCGAGCTGATCGTGCAGGAAGGCGTGCTCACCAACGAGCGCGTGCACAACGGCGTGGCCGAGCCGGTGGTCTACATGATGGACCGCTACGTGGTCGGCGGCTTCTACCGCGTGCATGCCGAGCGCAATCCCGACGAGAACCTCAAGCTGCCCGGCGCGAGCTTCGTGCCGCTGGCCTTCTCCGACAGCACGCACCTGCCGCAGCCCGGCGCGAAGCCCGGCGCGAGCGCGCCGAACCGCTTCTACATGTACGGCGTGGTGGGCCGGCTGGCCATGGTCGCGGCCAGCTACGAGATGGAAGCCACCGACCCCGACGCCGAAATCTACGAATGATTTCGCCCGCCGGTTTGCGCGGGCGGCCGTCGGCGGCAAAATAGCGACCCCACAGCAAAGGAAACAAAAGGGCGGGGAGGATGCTTGCGGCGGCCGGAGAGCCGCCATGGCAGCAGCTCCGCGCGTGTGACTTCCGGTTACATCCGCGCCGTTCGTCCTTTTTCCATCGACTTCGTGTCTCCTCCCAAAGCCTCTTCCGCCGCCGCTCTGATCATCGGCGCCATCGGTGTCGTCTACGGCGACATCGGCACCAGCGTGCTGTATGCCGTCAAGGAAGTGTTCGGCCAGGGCCATGTGCCCTTCACCGTCGAGAACGTCTACGGCATCCTTTCGATGTTCTTCTGGACGCTCACCGTCATCGTCTCCATCAAGTACGTGGTGCTGGTGCTGCGCGCCGACAACGAGGGCGAGGGCGGCCTGGTCGCGATGCTCGCGCTGGCCTCGCGCGCGGTCGCCGACAAGCCGCGGCTGCGCAACGTGCTGCTGCTGGTCGGCATCTTCGGCACCTCGCTGTTCTACGGCGACGGCGTCATCACGCCCGCCATCTCGGTGCTGTCCGCCGTCGAGGGCCTCGAGGTGGTGTCGCCGCACTTCAAGCACTACGTGCTGCCGATCACGCTGGTGGTGCTGTTCGGCCTGTTCGTGGTGCAGAAGCGCGGCACGGCCGGCATCGGCAGGTTCTTCGGGCCGATCACGCTGACCTGGTTCATCGCGATCGCGGTGCTCGGCGTGACGCAGATCGTCCAGCATCCCGAGATCCTCAAGGCGATCAGCCCCTGGTTCGCGCTCAAGTTCATCTGGGACAACCCCGGCACCAGCTTCATCCTGCTGGGCGCCACGGTGCTCTGCGTGACCGGCGCCGAGGCGCTCTACGCCGACCTCGGCCACTTCGGCAAGCGGCCGATCCGCGTGGCCTGGTTCACGGTGGTGATGCCCGCGCTCACGCTCAACTACTTCGGCCAGGGCGCGCTGCTGCTCGAGAACCCCGAGGCGGTGAAGAACCCCTTCTTCATGATGGCGCCCGAGTGGGCGCTGATCCCGCTGGTGCTGCTGGCCACGTCTGCCACCGTGATCGCCTCGCAGGCGCTGATCACCGGCGCCTTCAGCGTCACGCGCCAGGTGATCCAGCTCGGCTACCTGCCGCGCCTCAACATCGAGCACACCAGCGTGCGCACCGCGGGGCAGATCTACATCCCCATCGTCAACTGGGGCCTGTTCGCGGCCATCGTGCTCGCGGTCGTGATGTTCCGCTCGTCGAGCAGCCTGGCCGCGGCCTACGGCATCGCCGTGACCACCGACATGCTGATCACCACGGTGCTGACCTTCTTCGTGATCCGCTATGCGTGGAAGCTGCCGCTCGCGCTGTGCATCGCGTCGACCGCGGTGTTCTTCGTGGTCGACTTCCTGTTCTTCGCCTCGAACCTGCTCAAGCTCTTCGAGGGCGGCTGGTTCCCGCTGGTGATCGGCGGCGCGGTGTTCATGCTGATGATCACCTGGAAGGAAGGCCGCCGCCTCATGGGCGAGGTGCAGCGCGCCGATGCGATCGCGCTGCAGGAGTTCCTCGACTCGGTGTTCGAGAGCCCGCCCGCGCGCGTCGATGGCACCGCGGTGTTCCTCACGGCCGAGCCCGGCGTGGTGCCCAACGCGCTGCTGCACAACCTCAAGCACAACAAGGTGCTGCACGAGCAGAACCTGTTCGTCACCGTGCGCAACCACGAGGTGCCCTGGATCCCGATGGACAAGCGCATCGAGATCGAGGCGCTCGGCCACCACTGCTGGCAGGTCATCGTGCACTACGGCTTCAAGAACGACGTCGACCTGCCGCGCGCACTCGACAACGCGCGCCTGCGCGGCTGCCAGCTCGAACCGATGGCGACCAGCTACTTCCTCTCGCGCGACGTGGTGATTCCCACGCTCGGCAGCGGCATGGCGCCCTGGCGCGAGAAGCTGTTCGCGCAGATGCACCACAACGCGAGCGGCGCGGCGGCGTTCCTGGGGCTGCCGAACAATGCGGTGGTGGAGCTGGGCTCGAAGATCGAGATCTGAGGGAGGGATCGGGATCGGACAGCCGTACGCAGAGGGCGCGAAGGTTTCGCGAAGGACGCGAAAGGAATACCTGAAGGGTATCGTCGTCGCGCGGCCGCAGCGTCCCGGAAGCGGCTTCGGGGCGCTACGCTGGCAAAGCGCGGCCCCCTCCATTTGTCCTGGCTGTTCTTTCGCGCCCTTCGCGAAACCTTCGCGTCCTTCGCGTCCGGCTGTGGGCTTTCAACCCAGCCCCAGCATCTGCCCCAGGCTGCGCTGCGAAGCCGGCCGGTCGAGCGCGATGTTGCGCTCGAGCACCAGCAGGTGCTCCTCCATGAGCCGCACGGCCTCGTCGGCATCGCCGCGCGCGATCGCATCGACCAGTTCGGCATGCTCGTCGTGCTCGCACGAGGCGTTGCCGGGCGGCTCGTAGAGCGCCACGATCAGCGAGCAGCGCGACATCAGCTCGGTGAGGTAGCGCTCGAGGATCGGGTTGCGCGCGAGCCGCGCCACGCGCAGGTGGAACGAACTCGCGAGCCGCGCCCACTCGGGCTGGGTGTAGCGGTGCATCGCCGCATGCTCTGCCTTCAGGTGCCGGCGCAGTTCGGCGATCTCGGCGCGGGTGGCGTTGCGCACCGCCATGCGCACCAGCGCGGCCTCGAGCGCGCGCCTCGCCTCGAAGATCTGCCGCGTCTCCTCGGGCGAGGGCATGGCGACGATCGCGCCGCGGTTCGGCCGCAGCTCCACGATGTGGTCGTGCGCGAGCCGCTGCAACACCTTGCGCACGAGCGCGCGGCTCACGCCGAACAGCTCGCACAGCGAGGCCTCGGGCAGCTTGGTGCCGGGCGCGAGGCGCTGGTGCGTCACGCCCTCGAACACCGAGCGGTAGATGCGCGCCTCGATGTCCTCGTCCGCGCTGCCGGCGGCGTTCTCGGCGGCGGGTCGGGACGGAGCGGAAGCGGGGGGCGAGGTGCGGGAGCGGGCCATGGCGGAGCGAGCGGATCGAGGCGGCGATTATCGAGCGCGCTTCAGTCGAACGCGCCGGGCCGCTCGGCCGCGAGCTGCTGCATGTGCGCGGCGATCGCGCCCGGCGTGGTGAACCAGATCTCGCCGCGGTCGCGCGCGCGCGCGAGGTGCGCGAGCGCGCCGCGCAGGTGCCGCAGCCGGTAGGGCTGCCCCACGATGTACGGATGCAGCGCGAGGCCCATCACCAGCGGCTGCGCGCGCGACTGCTCGCGCATCTCGTCGAAGTTGTCGACCACCATCGCGGCGAAGTCCTTCGCGTCCATCAGCCGGCCCACGATCATCGGGATGTCGTTGAGCTCCTGCGGATAGGGCACCGACCAGATCGGCGTGCCGCCGCGCGTGCGCATGCGTACCGGCTGGTCGTCGTGGCACCAGTTGAGCGTGTAGCCGTAGCCGGTCTCGGCCAGCAGGTCGGGCGTGACGGGGCTCTCCGAGATCCACGGCGAGAGCCAGCCCGCCGGCGCCCGGCCGCTCTCGCGCAGCATGCGCTCGCGGCAGCGCACCAGCAGCGCGCGCTCGTGCGCCTCGTCGAGCGCGCCCTGGCGCTCGGCGTTGCTGTGGCCGTGGCCGATCAGCTCGTCGCCGCGCGCCACCACCGCCTGCACCAGTTCCGGGCAGTGGTCGTAGAGCGCGGTGTTGACCAGCGCGCCCGTGGGCAGCCCGAGCGCGTCGAACAGTTCCAGGCAGCGCCACGCGCCCACGCGGTTGCCGTACTCGCGCCAGCCGTGGTTCAGCACGTCGGGCTGCGGCGAGGCCGGGCCGATGCAGGCGCCGAGCCCGTCGCCGAAGGCGAAGTGCTCGATGTTGAAGCCCAGGTAGACCGCGAGCCGCGCGCCGTTGGGCCAGGCGTGGTCGGGCCGGCGCGTGATCGGCCGGTAGTCGAAGCGGCCGTGCGAGGGCAGCAGTTCGGGCCAGCGCGCCGTCATGCCTGCGGCCTCACAGCACCGCGAGGCCGGCGCGCACGAGCAGCCATTCGGCGCTGTCGTTCCACACGTCCATCTGCACGATCAGGCCGTGGCGCACCACGTAGCGGTCGACGTAGCGGTTGCCTTCGAAGGCGGTGCCGTCGGGCCAGGCGCCGTAGAGCGTGCCCAGGCTGTAGACCACCGTCTCCTCGGGCGTGCCGCCCGCCACCACTTCGGTGCGTTCGATCTTCTTCTTGACCCAGGCATAGCGCTTCGCATTGAAGGCCGAGGTGTCGCCGGGCGCCTGCATCGGGCGGTTGCCGGTGAAGCGGATCCGAATGCCGGGCGCGGTGTAGCGCGAGGCCGAAGCCGGGTCGGGAATCATCACCAGGCGCAGGAATTCGTCGACCACCGCGGCGGGGTCGGTGATCGCGGGCGTGGCGGTCGTGGCGGGCGTTTCCATGTGGTTCTCCATCGTGTGGGCCATGACGGTGCATGGCGGCGGACATGCGGGGCTGCAGCAATTCCCGTGCCGAATTGTCCACGCATCTATCTATGAATTGTCGACAATTCGTGCGAAGAATTGTCGACCTGGCATGGCGCTTGCGTCCAGGCCCGGCGAGCCGCTTCGGCGGATCACCGACGCACCGCCCGGGTGCCGACCTGTTGTTGTCCTTCCCTGTCCAGGAGTCCGCCATGCCCCGCAACGCCCTTCTTCTTCCACGCATGCGCCGCCGTGCGCTCTGCCTGGCCGCTGCCGCCGCCAGCTGGCTCGCCGCCGGCACGGCCATCGCCGCCGAGCCGATCAGGATCGGCCTCGTGACTGCGCTCTCGGGCCAGTCGGCGCTGGCCGGCGAGGCGATCACGCGCGGCCTCACGGTGGCGATCGACGAGATCAACGCCAAGGGCGGCCTGCTCGGCGGGCGCAAGCTCGAACTCGTGCGCCGCGACGACGAGGCCAATCCCGCCAAGGGCGTGGTGGCCGCGCGCGAGCTGATCTTCAAGGAGAAGGTGGCGGTGCTGTTCGGCGGCCTCGACACGCCGGTGTCGATGGCGATCGTGCCCATCGCCAACCAGGAGAAGACGCCGTTCATGGGCCCCTGGGCCGCGGGCACGCCGATCACGAAGAACGGCGCCAACCCCAACTTCGCGTTCCGCGTCTCGGCGGTCGACGAGATCGTCAACGTGGCCATGCTCGACCATGCGCAGAAGACCTTCAAGGCGGGCAAGCTCGGGATGATCCTGGTCAACAACCCCTGGGGCGAATCGAACGAGAAGGGCCTGCATGCCGCGCTCGCGGCCAAGGGGCTCAAGGCCGTGGGCGTGGAGAAGTTCGAGGCCAGCGACGTCGACGTGGTGCCGCAGCTCACGCGCCTGAAGGCCGCGGGCGCCGACGCGCTGTTCATGGTGGGCAACGTCGGGCCGTCGGCGCAGGTGGTCAAGTCGCTCGACCGCATGGGCTGGCAGGTGCCGGTCGTCTCCCACTGGGGACCGGCGGGCGGGCGCTTCACCGAACTCGCCGGGCCGTCGGCGCGCAACGTGCACTTCGTGCAGACCTACAGCTTCTTCGGCAGGCAGTCGCCCGTGGGCGAGAAGGTGATCGCCGCGCTCAAGGCCAGGTACCCGGCGATCAAGGGCCCGGACGACATCACGCCCGCGGTCGGCGTGGCCAACGCCTACGACGGCATGCAGCTGGCCGCGCTCGCGATCGCGGCCGCGGGCTCGACCGACGGCGACGCGGTGCGCCAGGGCTTCTACAGGATCGGCAGGTACGAGGGCCTGATCAAGACCTACGACAAGCCCTTCTCGCCCGGCGTGCACGACGCCGTGACGGCGAACGACTACGTCTGGGCGCAGTTCATCGACAACCGCATCCTGCCCGTGGGCATGGCCGCGGCCAAGTGATGCTGCTGTCGGCCTGGATCAGCGGGCTGGGGCTCGGGAGCATGTACGGGCTGATCGCCCTCGGCTTCCACGTCACCTATGCCGTCTCGGGCACCGTGAACTTCGCGCAGGGCAGCGCGATGATGCTCGGTGCGGTCTTCACCTTCTGGTTCGCGCAGGCGCTGGGCTGGCCGGTGCCGCTCGCGGTGCTGCTCGCGCTCGCGCTGTGCGGCGCCTACGGCCTGCTGGTCGAGTTCGCGGCCGTGCGGCCCTTCGCGAGCCGCGGTTCCGAGGCCTGGCTGATGGCGACGGTCGCGCTCGGCATGGTGGTCGACAACCTCGTGATGTTCACCTTCGGCAAGGAACCGCGCAGCCTGCCGTCGCCGCTCGCGGTGACGCCGCTGCAGGTGGGCGGCGTGGGCCTGGGCGTGTATCCGCTGCAGTTGCTGATCCCGCTCGCGGGCCTCGCGCTCGCGGCGGCGCTGCACGGGGTGGCGCGCCGCACGCGCTGGGGCACGGCCATGCTCGCGGTGGTGCAGAACCCGGCGGCCGTGCGGCTCATGGGCATTCCGATCCGGCGCGCGGTGGCCGCGGCCTTCGCGCTGTCGGCGGTGCTCGCGGGCGTGGCCGGCGTGCTGATCGCGCCGCTCTACAACGTGCAGGCCGACATGGGCACGCTGTTCGGGCTCAAGGCCTTCGCGGTCGCGATCCTCGGCGGCATCACGAGCGCCTGGGGCGTGATGGGTGCGGGCCTGCTGTTCGGCCTGGCCGAGGCGCTGATCACCGCCGCGCTGGGGTCGGGCTACACGCAGATCCTGAGCTTCGGCCTCGTGATCGCGGTGCTCGCGCTGCGGCCGCAGGGGCTGTTCGGCCGCGCGGCGGTGAAGAAGGTATGAGCGGCATGCAACCCGGAACCACACCCGGCCTGCGCTGGCCCGCAGTGGTCGCGCTCGTGGCCGCGATGGGCGCGGGCGTGGCGCTCGCGGCCAGCGTCAACGGCTACTACGTCTTCGTGCTCGCCAACGTCGCGCTGCTCGCGATCGTGGGCATCGGCCTCAACGTGCTGCTCGGGCTCACGGGGCAGATGTCCTTCGGCCACGTCGGCTTCTACGCCATCGGCGCCTACGCGGTGGCGATCCTCACCGGCCAGGCCGGCTGGAGCTTCTGGCTCGCATGGCCCGCGGGCGCGTTGATCGCGGGCGCGGCCGGCGCGCTGCTCGCGCTGCCGGCGCTGCGCGCGAAGGGACCGTACCTCGCGATGATCACCATCGCCTTCGGCTTCATCGTCGAGCATGCGATCGTCGAGGCGCGCGATCTCACGGGCGGGCAGAACGGCATCATGGGCATCGCCGGACCGGCGCTCGGCGGCTTCGCGCGCGGCGAGCGCGCGGCGGCGATGCTCGCGGTGCTCACGGCCGGCGCGGCGCTCGCGGCCTTCGCGCTGCTGTCGCGCGGCGGCTGGGGCGCGGCGATGCGCGCGGTGCGCGACAGCGAGACCGCGGCCGAATCGATCGGCCTCGACCCGCTGCGCATCAGGACCGTGGCCTTCGCGCTGTCGGCGCTCTGCGCGGGCGCGGCGGGCGGCCTGTTCGCGCCGCTGTCGGGCATGGTGACGCCGCACACCTTCGGCTTCGGCCAGTCGATCCTGTTCGTGCTGGTGGTGATGGTCGGCGGCGCGGGCTCGGTCGCAGGGCCGCTGGCGGGCGCGCTCGTGGTCGGGCTGCTGCCGGAGCTGCTCTCGCGCTTCGAGGAATACCGGCTGCTGGTCTTCGGCCTGCTGCTGCTCGTCGTGCTGTGGGTCGCGCCCGAGGGCGCGGCCGGGCTCTGGCGCCGAGTGGCGCGGCGCTTCGCCGCGGCGCCGCCGGACCGGCCGCCCGTGGCCGAAGCCGAGGCCGCGCTGGCGCCGCGCGCGCCGGGCGCGCCGATCCGCACCGAGGGCCTGTCGATGCAGTTCGGCGGCGTGCGCGCCGTGGACGGCCTGGGCTTCGCCACGCAGGCCGGCGGCATCACCAGCCTGATCGGCCCCAACGGCGCCGGCAAGACCACGGTGCTGAACATGCTGAGCGGCTTCTATCGGCCCACGGGCGGCGGCTTCCGGCTCGGCGAAACGGCGCTGCAGGGCCGGCGCGCCTTCCGCATCGCGCGCGCCGGCGTGGCGCGCACCTACCAGACCTCGCAGCTCTTCGGCAGCCTGAGCGTGGAGGACAACGTGGCGCTCGCGCTCGGCCGCGGCCGGCTCGGGCCGCTGCTCGGCGCGCGGCGCTTCCGCTCGGACAGCGCGCGCGCCGAGGCGCGGCGGCTGCTCGCCTTCTGCGGCTATGCGGGGCCGGCGCACACGCCCGCGGCCGACCTGCCCCACGTGGACCGGCGGCTGGTCGAGATCGCGCGCGCGCTCGCCACCGCGCCGCAGGCGCTGCTGCTCGACGAGCCCGCGGCCGGCCTCTCGCGCGAGGACAAGGCGCGGCTCGCGCAGCTGCTGCGGCGCATCGCCGCCGCGGGCATCGGCGTGCTGCTGGTCGAGCACGACATGGAGCTCGTGATGGGCATCTCGGATCACATCGTGGTGCTCGATGCGGGCCGGCGGCTCGCGGTGGGCGACGTGGCGGCGATCCAGGCCGATCCGGCCGTGCGCAGGGCCTACCTCGGAGAGGACATGGCGGCCGAGGCCCTGCCCGCGGCCGCGGCGCGCAGGCCGCTCGCGGCCGACGCGCCCGAGCTGCTCGGCGTCGGCGGCCTGGTCGCGGGCTACGGCGCCGAGCCGGTGCTGCACGGCATCGACCTGCGCGTGCGGCGCGGCGAACTGGTGGCGCTGCTCGGCGCCAACGGCGCCGGCAAGTCCACGCTGATGCGCGCGCTCGCAGGCCTGCACCGGCCGGTGCAGGGCGGCATCCACCTCGACGGCGCCGAGCTCGCGGGCCTCGCGGCCGAGCGCATCGTGGCGCGCGGGCTGGTGCTGGTGCCCGAGGGGCGGCAGGTGTTCCCCGAACTCAGCGTGCGCGACAACATCCGGCTCGGCGCCTTCCTCGACGGCCGCGACATCGATGCGCGCACCGAGGCGATGCTCGACCGCTTCCCGCGGCTGCGCGAGAGGCTGCACCAGCGCGCGGGCCTGCTCTCGGGCGGCGAGCAGCAGATGCTCGCGATCGCGCGCGGGCTGATGTCGAAGCCGCGCGTGCTGCTGCTCGACGAGCCTTCGCTCGGGCTGGCGCCGAAGGTCATCGCCGAGCTGTTCGAGGCGCTGGCCGCGCTGCGCGCCGAAGGCCTGACGGTGCTGCTGGTCGACCAGATGGCCGCGCTCGCGCTGGCGCTCGGCGACCGTGCCTACGTGATCGAGGGCGGGCGCATCGTGGCCGAGGGCGGCGCGGCCGAGATCGCGGCCGACGGCGCGCTGGCGCGCGCCTACCTGGGCGGCTGAGCTGCGGCGCGCGGAGCCCGGGAGCGCCGGCGGCGGCCTCCCGGCACAATCGCGCGATGTCGTTTTTCAAGGACCTCAGCCTCTCGGCCTTCACCGCGGGCTTCGTCGCGGTGCTCGTGGGCTTCACGAGCTCGGTGGCGATCGTGTTCCAGGCCGCGCAGGCCTTCGGCGCCACGCCGGAGGTCGCGGCCTCGTGGATGTGGGCGCTGGGCATTGGCATGGGCCTGGCTTCGGCGCTGCCCTCGCTGTGGTGGAAGAAGCCCGTGATGATCGCCTGGAGCACGCCGGGCGCGGCGGTGCTCGCGGTGGCCGGCGTGGGCCACGGCATGGGCGAGGCGGTGGGCGCCTTCATCGTCTGCGCGTTGCTGATCGTGCTGGCGGGCGCCACGGGCTGGTTCGAGCGCGTGATGAACCGCATCCCGATGGCGATCGCTTCGGCGCTGCTCGCGGGCGTGCTCGCGCGCTTCGGCCTCGCGGCCTTCACCGCCGCGCAGACCGCGCTGCCGCTGGTGTTGCTGATGCTCGGCACCTACCTGCTCGGAAAGCGCATGCTGCCGCGCTATGCGGTGCCGCTGACGCTGCTGGTGGCGATCGTCTTCGTGGCGGCGCGTGGCGAGCTGGCGTGGTCGCGGGTGCATTTCACGCTCACCTGGCCGGTGTTCACGATGCCGGTCTTCAGCTGGCAGGCGGTCGTCAGTCTCGCGCTGCCGCTCTTCGTGGTCACCATGGCCTCGCAGAACCTGCCGGGCGTGGCGGCGATCCGCGCCGCGGGCTACGGCGAGCTGCCGGTCAGCCGGCTCATCACGCTCAGCGGGCTCGCCACGCTGGTGCTCGCGCCCTTCGGCGCCTTTGCGCTGAACCTGAGCGCGATCACCGCGGCCATCTGCATGGGCCGCGAAGCGCACGAAGACCCGGCGCGGCGCTACACCGCGGCCGTGAGCTGCGGCGCGATCTACGTGGTGATCGGCCTCTTCGGCGCGGCGGTCACGGGGCTACTCACCGCCTTTCCCAAGGAGCTGGTCGCGGCCATCGCGGGCCTGGCGCTGCTCGGCACCATCGGCAGCGGGCTCGCGGCCGCGGTGCGCGAGGAATCGCACCGCGAGGCGGCGCTGATCACCTTCCTGGTCACGCTCTCGGGCGTCACGCTGCTCGGCGTGGGGTCGGCCTTCTGGGGCGTGGTGGCCGGCGCCGTGGCGCTCGCGGTGCAGCGGCTGGGACGCCGCCCCGCAAAGGCCTCCGCCGGCAAGGACTTCGCCGCTTCCGGCAACATCGCCCCGGACACCAGCAGCAGCAACATGGCGGCCTCCCCGGGCGCCCGAAAGACTCCCTGATGAAAAACATCCTCTTCGTGGCCGATCCGCTCGACCACTTCAAGATCTACAAGGACACCACCTTCTCGATGATGCGCGAGGCGCAGCGCCGCGGCTGGCGCATCGCGGCCTGCCTGCCGCAGGACATGCAGTGGGTCTCGGGCGGCCGGGTCACGGCCACGGTGCAGCAGATCACGCTCACCGGCGACAGCAAGGCGTGGTACCGCGAGGACATCCGCGAATCGAAAGCGCTGGCCGACTTTGACGCGGTGCTGATGCGCAAGGACCCGCCCTTCGACGCCGAGTACATCTACGCCACGCACCTGCTCGAGCAGGCCGAGCGCGAGGGCGCGCGCGTGGTCAACAAGCCGCGCGCGCTGCGCGACCATCCCGAGAAGCTCGCGATCATGGAGTTTCCGCAGTTCACCACGCCCACGCTGGTCACCCGCAGCGCGCAGGCGGTGCGCGACTTCCATGCCGAGCACGGCGACATCATCCTCAAGCCGCTCGACGGCATGGGCGGCATGGGCATCTTCCGCGTCAGGCAGGATGCGCTGAACCTCGGCTCCATCGTCGAGACGCTCAACAAGAACGGCGCCGAGACGATCATGGTGCAGCGCTTCGTGCCCGAGATCGTGCAGGGCGACAAGCGCATCCTCATCATCGCCGGCGAGCCCGCGCCCTTCGTGCTCGCGCGCATCCCGCAGGGCAGCGAGGTGCGCGGCAACCTCGCCGCCGGCGGCAAGGGCGTGGCGCAGCCGCTCACGCCGCGCAACCGAGAGATCGCCGAGCAGATCGGCCGCGTGCTCGCGCCGCGCGGGCTGCTGCTGATCGGGCTCGACGTGATCGGCGACTCGGTGACCGAGATCAACGTGACCAGCCCGACCTGCTTCCAGGAGATCACCGAACAGACCGGCTTCGACGTGCCGAAGATGTTCGTCGATGCGCTCGAGGCGCACCTGGCCGCGGCGCGCTGAGCGCCGCCGCCCAGCGCCTCAGCGCGGCGCGAGCACGCCGAGCGCCTGCAGCTCGGTCTCGCGCTGCCGCCGCGCCTGCAGGAGCCGCGCGCGCCGCTTGCGCCACCAGATCACGATGCCCGTGATCGACAGCCCCGCGACCGCCAGCCCCATCAGCGACATCAGGATGCGCCCCGGCAGGCCGAGGATGCGGCCGCCGTGCAGCGGCAGCTGCAGTTGCGCGAACACGTCGGCCGCGGTGCCTTGCCAGGGGCGGTTGCTGCCGATCAGGCGGCCGTCGCGGCCGTCGAGGTAGAGGTTCGACAGGCCCATGCCGTCGCTGCTGTCGTGCGTGGCATGGTCGAAGAACGAGACGTTGTAGAAGCCGGCGCGCTGGTTGTAGAACACGCCGCCGAGCGGCGTGTCCCAGCCGCGGCGGCGCGCCTCGGCTTCGGCCTCGGCCACGATCTGCCGGAAGCCGATCGCGGGCTCGATGCGCGTGCCCAGCGGCGCGAGCGGCATCAGCGTCGAGGGGCCCGGCGTGGTCTTCGATACCAGCGACAGCATCGGATGGAACACCTCCTTGTAGAGGTTCAGCGAGAACGAGGTGAAGGCGATGAGGATGATCAGCGCCCACAGCCAGAGCCCGCCCGCGCGGTGCAGGTCGAAGTTGAGCTTGTAGCCGCCGGCGGCCCAGCGCACGCCCCAGGCCGGCTTCCAGCGCTGCCACCACTGGCCTGCCGGGCGGTGCGCCGGATGCGCCGCGGCGCGCTGGCGCCGCGGCGTGGTGAGGTAGAGCGCGACGAAGCTGTCGAGCAGCCACACCAGCGCCACCGTGCCCATGATCCAGTGGCCGAGCCGGTCGGTGCCCCAGACCGCGGGGACATGCAGCGTGTAGTGCAGCTTGCGCAGGAAGGGCATCAGCGTCTCGGGCCTGAGCGAGATCGCGGTCGAGTCGCGCCGGCCGCGGATCTCGGCCGTCACCGGATCGACGTACACGCGGTTGTAGCCGAGCCGGTAGGGCTTGCCCGTGGCGGGATCGGTGCGCGGCTGCACGAAGTAGCCGGCCGCATGGCCTTCCTCGAAGCCGAGCGGCATGTAGGCGACCCGCGCGCGCGGATCGTCGGCCTCCACCGCGGCGGCCAGGTCGAACGGATCCTTGAAGGGGCCGCGCGCGGTGGTGTCGTAGAGCTCGCTGTTGAGCCAGCCGTCGATCTCGTGGTCCCACGAGATGACCGCGCCCGTGAGCCCCGAGACGATGAGGAACAGTGCGACCGCAAGCCCCGCGAAGCGGTGCACGGCCGTCCAGAAGGCCCGCATCAGAAGTCGATGGTGCCGCTCACCGAGAAGGTGCGCGGCGCGCCGAGAACGAGGTAGTTCGAGCCCTGCGTGCCGCCCACCGACGCCCAGTACGACTTGTTGAACAGATTGTCGATGCGCGCGCGCAGCGTGAGGGCGCGGCCGTTGCCGAGGTCGACCAGGTAGCGAGCGCCGAGGTCGAAGCGCGTCCAGCCCGGGATCTCCTGCGTGTTGGCGGCGTTGGCGTACTGCTTGGAGGTGTAGAGCAGGCGCGCGTTGAGCGACAGGTTGCGCACGCCCGGCACGTCCCACTCCGCTCCGATGTTGGCCTGCTGCTTGGCCACGCCGATGGCGGTGCGGCCGTCGGTCGCGCCGCCCTGCGTGCTCTTCTGCTTGGCATCGAGCAGCGTCAGGCCGCCGAGCAGCCGCAGTCCCTTGGCCGGCTGGCCGAAGACCGAGAACTCCAGCCCCTGGTTGCGCTGCTTGCCGTAGAGGCCGTAGGTCTGGCCCTGGTAGTAGTAGGTCGGCTGGTCGGTGGTGAAGAACGCGGCGCTCGCGCCCAGCGTGCCGCCGTCGTACTTGACGCCGATCTCCTTCTGCTTGGCCTGGTAGGGCGCGAACACCTCGCCGGCGTTGGTGACCGGACGGCCGTTCACCGTGCCGGGCGCCACGTTGCCCTTGACCAGGGCTTCGATGTAGTTGGCGTAGGCCGACACCGTCGGCGTGATCCTGAACACGACGCCGGCCACCGGCGTGGTCCTGCTCTTGTCGTAGGCGCTCGTTTCCTTGATCGTGTTGTAGGCGAAGCTGGTCTGCTTGATGGTCTGGCGCCGCGCGCCGAGCGTGACCAGCAGGCGGTCGTCGAGGAAGGCCATGGTGTCGGCGACCGCGATGCTCGAGGTCTCGATCTTGTCGGTCAGGCGCGGGTCTTCGAGCGTGTTGCCGGTGAAGTTGTTGGCCACCGGGTACGGCGACGCGAACGGCGCGTAGATGTTGTTGCGCAGCGTGCCGCGCGAGATCGCGTAGGCGTTGTCGCGATCGTTGCTGTAGGTCGCGGCCGAGGCCACCACCGTGTGCTTCACCGGGCCGGTCGTGAAGTTGCCGCGCACGCCGATCTCGGCGGTGCCGATGCGGTCCCTGCGGGTGTTGCTGAAGCGCGTGTTGCTGGTGTTGCCGAAGGCGTCGCTCAAGGTCGGGTTCGACAGCACGTTGTCCTCGTCGCTGCGGCGCACGCCGCCGGCGGCCCAGGCCGTGATGTTGTCGGTGATGTCGACCTCGCCGCGGAAGGTGGCGAACTTGTCCTTTTCCTTCGAGTAGGTCCAGGGCTGGGCGAAGTTGCTTCCGGCGTCGGGCGCGCGCGGGATCGGCAGGGTCGACGACGGCGTGAGGCTCGGGCGGCCGTCCTTCAGGTCGTAGTCCTGGTAGCCGAAGTCGGCCGACAGCCGCACGTTGCGGTTGCGCCAGTCGAGGCCCACGCCGAAGGCGCTGAGCTGCTGGCTTTCCTTGAACACGCCGGTGCCGCCCTCGCGCCGCACACCGTTGACGCGCACGCCCAGGCTGTCGTCGGGCCCGAAGCGGCGCGCGAGGTCGAGGTTCACGTAGCCCTGGCCGCCGGTCTGCACGCCGAAGCCCACGCGCGTGAGCGGCTCGTTGGGCGCGCGCTTGGGCAGCAGGTTGATCGCGCCGCCGATGCCGCTGCCGCCGGGCGCGGCGCCGTTGAGGAAGGTGTTGGCGCCGCGGAACACTTCCACGCGCTCGAAGAACTCCGAGGCGATGTACTGGCGCGGCAGCATGCCGTAGAGGCCGTTGTAGGCGACGTCGTCCGAGTACACCGGGAAGCCGCGCACCAGGTACAGCTCCTGGAAGTTGCCGAAGCCGCGCGCCTGGCGCACCGACGGGTCGTTCTGCAGCACGTCGGCCACGCTCTTGGCCTGCTGGTCCTGGATCAGCTCGTTGGTGTAGTTGGTGCTCGAGAACGGCGTGGCCATCATGTCCTGGTTGCCCAGGATGCCGACGCGGCCGCCGCGCGCCACCTGGCCGCCGGCGAAGGGCTTGCTCAGGCCTTCGGCCGAGGCGTCGGCGCTGGCCTCCACGCTGATGGTGTTGAGCGTGCCGACCGGCTGCGCGGGCGCGGCGGCGGACGGAGTGGCGGTCTGGGCGGCGGCCAGTGCGTGCAGCACGAGCAGCGCGGCGGCGGTGACGGTGGGACGGAGGCTGGCGCGCGGGAAGAGGGAGGAGGCAGGCATGAAGAAGGTTCGGTCGGGGCGCAAATGAGAACCATTATTGTTGCGCGGCCGGACCCGTTCGCCGCCGACTTTCTCGCACTGTTGCGAAAAAGTGTCAGAAGAAACGCTTCAGTTCGCAGCGAGGCGCTGGCCGTCGACGAAGACGTGGAGTTCGCCGGGCGCGAAGGGCGTCCACTGCTCGTTGCGCGTGAGCGGCGCGGTCACCACCACCGCCACCCGGTCGTTGGGCGTGGTGTGCTGCGCGAAGTCGATCGCCAGGTCCTCGTCGGCGAGCTGCGCGGTCACGAAGGGATGGCGCCGCTCCACGTACCAGAGGTGGGTCGAGGCATGGGCCCAGAGCGCCTGCCCGTTCGACAGCATGAAGTTGAAGGTGCCGTGGCGCGCGAGCTGCGGCGCGAGTTCGCGCAGCGTGAGCGTGAGCTCGTCGATGCTCGGCACGCCCGCATGCGACTTGGCGAGTTCCTGCATCAGCCAGCAGAAGGCGTGCTCGCTGTCGGTGTTGCCCACGGGATGGAAGTTGCCGTGCAGCCGCGGGCGGAAGTCCTTCAGGTCGCCGTTGTGCGCGAACACCCAGTAGCGGCCCCAGAGCTCGCGCACGAAGGGATGGCAGTTCTGCAGGTTGATGGCGCCCTGAGTGGCCTTGCGGATGTGGGCGATGACGTTGCGGCTCTGGATCGGGTAGCGCCGGATCAGCTCGGCCACGGGCGAGTCGCAGGCCGGCAGGTGGTCGACGAAGTGGCGCAGGCCGCGGTCCTCGAAGAAGGCGATGCCCCAGCCGTCGGCATGGTGGTCGGTGCGGCCGCCGCGCTGCGCGAAGCCCGTGAAGCTGAAGGTCACGTCGGTCGGCGTGTTGCAGTTCATCCCTAGCAGTTGGCACATGGGGACGATTAGACCGCGATTTGCGCCGCGCGGCCGGGCACGCTCACCGCAGGAAGCGGCCTTCTTTCGTCACCCGCACCATCTCGATGAAGCGCGAGCCGGTGTTGCTCGCGCCGGTGAAGTCGACCTCCATGCCGGCCAGGCGCAGCTTCATCGTCCTGAGCGTCGCATGCAGCTTCGCGCGCGTGAGATCGCGGCCGGTGCGGCGCAGCGCCTCGATGGCGACCAGCGCGTTCACGTAGCCTTCGTAGCTCAGGTAGCCGACGTCGACCTTGGCGCGCTCGGCGAGCTGGCGGTAGTCGCGCGCCACCGGGTCGACCTCGCTCCAGGGGTAGGGCACCACCTGGGAGATCGCGAGGCCGCTGGTCTTGTCGCCGACGAGCTTCGCCGTCACGTCGCCGGGCACGATCGACATGCCGTAGAACATCTGGCGCCCGCCCGCATCCCAGGCGCTCTTCATCACCTCGCCGCCGATGCCGCCGCCCAGGTACATGATCACCGCCTGCGCCTTGCTGTCGGCCAGCGCCTTGCCCATGGCGGCGTTGGTCGAGCCGTCGCCCTTCACCATCACCGCCGCCACCGGCTTGAGCTGGTGCGACGAGAGCGCGGCCTCGACGAGCCGCGCGACCTCGGCGCCGCCGGGGTTGTCGAGGCAGGCCGAGGCGATGCGCGAGACGCCGATGGTGGTCAGATGCTGCACCAGCGCCTGCGCCTCGCGCGCGAAGGTGGCGCGCACGAAGTAGCCCGCGCCGGCGACCTTCTCGCGCGCTGTGTCGGAGACCGCGTAGCCCGCCATCAGCGGCGCGCCGCTCTGCGCCAGCACCTTGGCCGCCGCCGCCGTCGTGCCCGAGCCGACGCAGCCGAAGAAGGCGAAGGCGCGGTGCTCCGCGAGCAGCTTCTCGTAGTTGGCGACCGCCTTCTCGGGCGAGAGCTCGTCGTCGAGCGAGACCAGCCGCAGCTTGCGGCCCGCGACGCCGCCCTGCGCATTGAGCGCGTCGAAGGCCAGGCCCGCGCCGGCCATCACCACCTTGATCGGTGCGCCCAGCGGGCCGCTCAGGATGCCGGTGTGGCCAAGGACGATTTCGGTGTCGGAGACGCCGCCTTCCGCGGCGAGCGACGAGGAAAGATGGCCGAACCCGGCCACGGCCGCGGCCGAGGCGGCGAGGAAGCTTCTGCGCTGCATGGAACCCGTTTCAATATCGATACAACTGATAACAATTGCAACCGAAAGCCGGGCGCGCGCCGGCCGGGGTTTACCCGCTCTTGCGCTCGGGCTCCACCGGCCTCTCGCGCAATTGCCATGCCGCGCAGATCGCGAGTGCGCAGAGCCCGGCCAGCATTGCGAACACCTCGTCGAAGGCCGCGAGCCGCGCCGGGCTGCTCGCGGGGTTGGCGAGCGAATCGCCATGCGCGGCCAGCCGCCATTCGAGTACGATCGCGCACAGGCTCACGCCGGCCGCGCCGCCCAGCATGCGCAGGAAGTTGATCGCGCTCGCGCCCTGCGGAATCAGCGGCTTGGCGAGCGGCCGCATCGAGCCGAGGTTGAGCGACGGCAGGATGAAGCCGAGCCCGATGCGCCCGATGATCGCGAACGCCACCAGCAGCCACAGTGCGCTGTCGAGCCGCAGCACCATCATCAGCGCGAACGAGGCCGCGAGCAGCGCGAGGCCCACGCTCACCAGCAGCCAGGTCGGCTGCCGGTCGGCCAGCCGGCCCACGCCCGCGATGGTCACGGCCAGCACGATGCCCGCTGGCAGCAGGATGGTGCCCACGTGCGAGGCCGACAGGTGCAGCCCGACCTGCATGTACACCGGCAGCAGGTAGGTCGAGCCGAACAGCGCCGTGCCGTAGATGAAGGCGACGATGCTGCCCATGGCGAACTGCCGGTACTGGAACAGGCCGAGGTTCATCAGCGGTGCGCCGCCCGATGCGGCATGGCGGCGCTGCCACCACACGAAGGCCGCGAAGGCCGCCGCCGCGCCTGCGAGCAGCACGGCCGCTTCGAGGGGCGAGTCGCCGCGCAGCGCCACCAGCCCGTTCAGCAGGCACAGCGTGCCCACGGTGCCGAGCGCGAGCCCGCGCCAGTCGAGGCCGCTGCCGCGCGCGGCCGCCACGCCGCCGGGCGCGGTGGTCGGCACGAACTTGTAGGCCAGCCAGAGCGAGGCGAGGCAGAACGGCACCACCATGAAGAAGATCGAGCGCCAGCCGAACAGGTCGACCAGCACGCCGCCGATGCTCGGGCCGATGGCCGGCGCGAGCACCACGCCCATGCCGAAGATGCCGCTCGCGCGGCCCTGCTCGTGCGGCTCGAAGGCGCGCAGGATGATGATGGCCGGGATCGGCTGCACCACGCCGGCCGCCAGCCCCTCGGCCACGCGCGCGAGCAGCACCAGCGAGAAATCGTTGGCCAGCCCGCCCACGATGCCGCCCGCGAGCAGCAGCACCATCGTGCCCACGTAGGTGCGGCGGTAGCCGTAGCGCGACAGCAGCCACGGGGTGGTCAGCATCGACACCGTCATCGCCACCATGAAGCCCGAGCTCACCCATTGCGCGCGCTCCTGGCCGAGCGCGAAGTGGTGGCTCATGCCCGGGATCGCCACGTTGACGATGGTCGAGGACATGATCGAGGCCATCACGCCCACCATCACCGACAGCAGCAGGTACCAGCGGTAGCGCGCACCGTAGCGTTCGCGCAGGGTGCCGATGGAAGGCGGGGCGGGCGGCGAGGTCTGGTCGGGGTTGGGCGTGGTGGTCATGGGCGCTGGCCCCGGCTTTGTGGTCGCCGATGCGGGTCCGTCGTCCTACAAGGATATCGGCCTTTGCGCGGCCGGGCGGTCGCATGCGCGCCGCACAATGCAGCGGCCCTTGCTGCCTGCACCTTCGGAAAGACCCATGGATCCTGCCCAAGAAGATCGCGCCGGCGCACCCGGTGCCGCGGCCGCGCCGCCGAGCCTCGCCACCGAGATGGCCGCGCCGACGGTCAGCCGCGCCTACCGCTGCCAGTGCGGCCGGCCGGTGTTCCTGCGCAACAGCCAGTGCCTGGCCTGCCGCACGCCGCTCGGCTACGTGACCGACCGCCTCGGCGTGATGCCGCTCGCGCTGGTGCCGCGCGAGGCCGCGGGGGACGGTGCCGGCGAGGCCGAGGCCGAGAGCGAAGCGGCCGCCGCCGCGCCCGACCTCTTCACGGTGTTCGGCGACCCGGACGGCCGCACCTACCAGCGCTGCGCGAACTTCCTGACCGCCGCGAGCTGCAACTGGATGGTGCCGGTGCCGCGCGAGGGCGTGGACGACCCCGCGTTCAACACCGAGGGGCTCGCGCCCGGCTACTGCCTGGCCTGCAGCGTCACGCGCACCATTCCCGATCTTTCGATCGAAGGCAACGGCGAACTCTGGCGCAAGCTCGAGCATGCGAAGCGCCGGCTCATCTCGCAACTGCTCGCGCTCGGACTGCCGGTGGTGAGCCGCCATGCCGATCCCGCGCACGGCCTGGTCTTCGATTTCCTGAGCAACACGCCGGGCGGGCCGCACGTGATGACCGGGCACGAGCACGGCGTGATCACGCTGAACGCGGAAGAGGCCGAGGACGCCGTGCGCGAGCGCATCCGCGCCGAGATGCACGAGCCCTACCGCACGCTGCTCGGACATTTCCGCCACGAGATCGGCCACTACTACTGGGACCTGCTGGTGCAGCCCACGCCGTGGCTGGAAGACTTTCGCGCGCTCTTCGGCGACGAGCGCGCCGACTACGGCGCCGCGCTGCAGCGCCACTACGACCAGGGGCCGCCGCCCGACTGGGCCACCCGCTTCGTGAGCAGCTACGCGAGCATGCATCCGTGGGAGGACTGGGCCGAGACCTGGGCCCACTACCTGCACATGGCCGACACCACCGACACCGCGATGAGCTTCGGCGTGGACGCGAGCAACGTCGAGCTCGCGAGCGACCTGTTCACGATGGAAGACCTCTGGCGGCCCGAGCATCCGGGTGCGGAGCGCTTCCTCGAGTTCCTCAACGGCTGGGTGCTGCTGACCAACGTGCTCAACGAACTCTCGCGCAGCATGGGGCAGCCCGACGGCTATCCCTTCGTGCTGCCGCGCGTGGCGGTGGGCAAGCTGCAGTTCATCCACTGCGTGATCACCGAAGAGCGCGAACGTGCGGCGGCGCCGGTGGCGCCGCGCGGCGATCCGCAGCCGCCCGAGGCCGCGCCGCCGGCCTGCCCGCCGGCGCCTGCTCAGTCCTGAGGCGGCGCGCCCGCGGCGCAGCGGGCGCAGAGGCAGGCCTTGCCGCGCGAGGCCGCGGGCAACGCCGAGAGCGGCGCGTGCGAGAAATCGGCCGACATGCACCAGCAGGGCGGCTGCGCCTCGCCGGTCTCCCGCGCCAGTTCCACGGCGCAGCGGTTCTGCGCGCCGCACAGCGGGCAGCGCGTGGCGTCGATCGCTTCGGGGGCGGCGGCCGTCGAGGGCATCGTCATGCGAGCGCGAAGGCGGCCAGCTTCTTCGGCACCGCCGCGTTCCGCAGCGTCGCGTAGACCGGCAGGCCGTGGCGGTAGGCCGGGTAGTCCTCGCCCTCGATCAGCGGCAGCAGGTAGCGCCGGCATTTCTCGGTGATGCCGAAGCCGTCGTCCGAGATGAAGTCCCGCGGCATCGGTTTCTCGACGTTCGCCACCGATTCGAGCGGCGCGCTGCCGAGGGTGTAGGCATAGGGCGTGTCGGACGTGCGCTCGATCGTGGGCATCACCGCGTTGCGGCCTTCCAGCGCCAGCTCGACCGCGCGCTGCCCGAGCTCGTAGGCCTGCCGCACGTCGGTCGCCGAGGCGATGTGCCGCGCGGCGCGCTGCAGGTAGTCGGCCACCGCCCAGTGGAACTTGTGGCCGAGCGCCTCCTTGACCATCTGCGCCACCACCGGCGCCGCGCCGCCCAGCTGCGCATGGCCGAAGGCATCGCGCGTGCCCTGCTCGGCAAGGAAGGTTCCGTCGGGATGGTGGCAGCCCTCGGAGACCACCACCGAGCAGTAGCCGTGCTGCTTCACCAGTTCATCCACGCGCGCGAGAAAGCGCGCGCGGTCGAACTCGATCTCCGGGAACAGCACCACCACCGGAATGCCGTGGTCCGCCGCGAGTCCGCCGGCCGCGGCGATCCAGCCCGCATGCCGGCCCATCACCTCGAGCACGAACACCTTGGTCGAGGTCGCGGCCATCGAGCGCACGTCGAAGGAGGCTTCGAGCGTGGAGACCGCCACGTACTTGGCCACCGAGCCGAAGCCCGGGCAGCAGTCGGTCAGCGGCAGGTCGTTGTCGATGGTCTTGGGCACGTGGATCGCCTGCAGCGGATAACCGAGCGATTGCGACAGCTGGCTCACCTTGAAGCAGGTGTCGGCCGAGTCGCCGCCGCCGTTGTAGAAGAAGTAGCCGATGCCGTGCGCCCTGAACACCTCGATGAGCCGCTCGTACTCGCGCCGGTTCTTCTCGAGCGACTTGAGCTTGTAGCGGCAGGAGCCGAAGGCGCCCGCGGGCGTGCTGCGCAGCGCGGCGATCGCCTCGGCCGGTTCGGCGCCGGTGTCGATCAGGTCCTCGGTGAGCGCGCCGATGATGCCGTTGCGCCCGGCATAGAGCGCGCCGATGCGGTCCGGGTGTTTGCGCACCGTCTCGATCACGCCGCAGGCCGATGCGTTGATGACCGAGGTGACGCCGCCCGACTGGGCGTAGAAGGCGTTGGGAAGTGGCATGCGGGCATTCTCCCGCAGCCTTCCGGACGGCGCCAGTGGCGCGCGGCCAGGCCGAAGGCCTTGCCTTCCTGGCCGCAGGCGCGTCGGTCAGCGGGGCTCGAACACCGGCGGGCGCTTCTGCAGGAAGGCGTTCACGCCTTCGCGGAACGCGGGCCGGTCGATCAGCTCGCGCTGGCGTTCGCTCTCGTAGTGCAGCTGCTCGGCCAGCGTGTGGCGCTCCGAGGCCTCGAAGGCGGCGCGCGCCTCGGCGACCGCGTGCGCGGGCAGCCGCGCGAGGCGCTGCGCGATCGCATGTGCCTCCGCGGGCAATTGGTCGTCGTCGGCGAGCGCCCAGATCAGCCCCCACTGCACCGCGCGTTCGGCGCTCACGCGCTCGTCGAGCAGCGCCATGCCCATCGCGCGCGCCCGGCCCGCGCGCCGCGGGATCGCCCAGGTGCAGCCCAGGTCCGGCACGATGCCCAGCCTGGGCAGGAAGGGCAGGTAGAAGTAGGCGCTGCGTGCCGCGATCGTCACGTCGGCCGCGAGCGCCAGTCCGACGCCCGCGCCCGCCGCGGCGCCGTTGACCGCCGCCACCACCGGCACCGGCAGCGTGCGCAGCGCCTCGATCAGCGGATGGCTCAGCGACTGCATCCACCCGGCGGTCTGCGCGCCAAGCGATTCGCCGCCACCGCCGGGCGCCATCGCGCTCAGGTCGGCGCCGACGCAGAAGGCCTTGCCTGCGCCCGTGAGGACCACGGCGCGCACCGTCCGATCGTCGCGGATGCGGTCGAGCGCATCGCGCAGTTCGAGCTGCAGTTCGCGCGCGATCGGGTTGAGCTTGGCCGGCAGGTTCAGCGTGAGCGTGGCGATGCCGTCGGACTGCGCCTGCAGAACGAAGGGCGGCTGCTGCGCGTCCATCGTCAGAGCCTTTCGACGATGGTGACGTTGGCCATGCCGCCGCCTTCGCACATGGTCTGCAGGCCGTAGCGCTTGCCGCGCTTCGCGAGCGCGTGGACCAGCGTGGTCATGAGCTTGGTGCCCGAGGCGCCGAGCGGATGGCCGAGCGCGATCGCGCCGCCGTTCACGTTGAGCCGCGCCGGGTCGGCATCGAGCGCCTGCAGCCATGCGAGCGGCACGGGCGCGAAGGCCTCGTTCACTTCGTAGAGGTCGATCTCGTCGATGCGCATGCCGGCCTTCTTCAGCGCGCGCAGCGTGGCGGGCAGCGGCGCCTCGAGCATCACGACGGGGTCGTGACCCATCACGCTCATGTGGTGGACGCGCGCGAGCGGTGCGACGCCGAGCGCCTTCAGGCCGCGCTCGTTGACCACCAGCACGCCGCTCGCGCCGTCGCAGATCTGGCTCGCGGTGGCGGCGGTGCAACGGCCGCCCTCAGCGATCAGCTTGACGGCCGCGATGCCTTCGAGCGTGGCATCGAAGCGGATGCCCTCGTCCACCGTGTGCAGCTCGCCGCCCGGCGTGCCGTCGGCCTGCAGGACCTGGATCGGAAGGATCTCGCCGTCGAAGGCGCCGGAGCGCGTGGCGGCGATCGCGCGCCGGTGGCTTTCGAGCGCATAGCGGTCGAGCGCCTCCTTCTCGATGCCATGGTCGCGCGCGATCATCTCGGCGCCGGCGAACTGGCTGAATTCCACGCCGGGGTAGCGCTTCTGCATCGCAGGGCTCATGTAGCCGCCCAGGCCGGCCTTGGCCGCGAGCGCATTGGGCGTGAACATCGGCACGCGTGTCATGCTCTCGACGCCGCCCGCGATCACCGCATCCATGCTGCCCGACATCACGGCCTGCGCGGCGAAATGCAGCGCCTGCTGCGACGAGCCGCACTGGCGATCGACCGAGGTGCCCGGCACTGATTCGGGCAGCGTCGAGGCCAGCACCGCGTTGCGCGCGACGTTGCTCGCCTGCTCGCCGACCTGGCTCACGCAGCCCAGGATCACGTCGTCCACCGCGGCGGGGTCGATGCCGCTGCGCGCCACCAGCGCGTCGATCACCTGCGCCGCCAGGTCGGCCGGATGCCAGCCCGAGAGCCTGCCGCCGCGGCGGCCGCCGGCCGTGCGCACGGCGGCCACGATGTATGCCTCTGCCATGGGATGTCCTTCTCGATGGGGTTGTCGGAACGGCGCCTTCCGCGGTCCGACGCAAAAAAGCCGCCCGTCACGGCGGCGGCGTCAGATGCCCGGAAGGTCCATGGCATCGAGGTTCGATGCCGCGGGCGCCGCGGTCAAGCCGGGGACAACCCGAGCGCGGGCAGCCGCCAGGGCGAGGGGCGGCGCCGTGCGGCGGCCAGCGGCATGGCCGCGGGCTGGGCGTGCGAGACCGCGATGCACGAGGCCTCGAGCGCCGACACCAGCATGGGCCGGTGCCCGCTGGCCTCGAAGCGCTCGCCCGGCGCGAGCACGATGTCGCGCAGGTCGCGGTCCAGCGTGACCCAGACCGCGCCGCTGCGGCATTCGATGCCCACGCCCGCGCCGTCCGGCACCGCGAAGACGGCGCGCCGCGGCAGGCTCAGATGGAAGGAAGAAGAAGCGCTCGGCGGGTGGCTCATGGCAAGCTCCATTGCATTCGTCATGCGAATGAATATAGTGAGCCGCTCGCCTTTACACACGCGGTCATTTGGAACTCGTTGCATGCATGCAGAGAATGCGAAAGCCTCCGCCGGCGAGCTCCCGCCGCTCGAGCTGCTGCGCAGCTTCGAGGCCGCCGCGCGGCGGCTGAGCTTCACGCTCGCGGCGGGCGAGCTGCACCTCACGCAGTCGGCCGTGAGCCGCCAGATCCAGCAGCTCGAAGCCAGCCTCGGCGTGCTGCTGTTCGAGCGCCGGCACCGCGCGCTCGCGCTCACCGAGGCCGGCGGCGTGCTGCAGCGCGCCGTGACCGACAGCCTCGAGCGCCTTCGCGATGCCACCGCGCGGGTGCGCGCCGGGCCGGCGCCGCGCCAGGTGGCGATCACCACCACGCCGGGCTTCGCCTCGCTCTGGCTGATTCCGCGGCTCGCGCACTTCACGGGCGCGCATCCGCAAGTGGACGTGCGCGTGTCGGCCACGCTGGAAGTGCTCGACCTGGAGCGCAGCCGCATCGACCTGGCCGTGCGACTGATGCCGATCAGCCGCGGCACCGGCCCGGCGCTGTTCGAGGAAACCGTGGTGCCGATGTGCGCGCCCGCGCTCGCCGGATCGCTGCGCACCTTGCCCGACCTCGCGAAGCTCACGCTGCTGACGGTCGACTACCCCGACCACGGCGAGGCGCCCACCGCCGACTGGGCACCCTGGCTCAAGCTGATGGGGCTCGACGACCTGCGCATGAAGAGCACGCTGCGCTTCACGCAATATGCCGACGCCGTGGCGGCCGCGGTGGCGGGGCAGGGCGTGGTCATCGGCCGGCTGCCGCTCTTGCGCGAGCTGCTGCGCGAGGGCCGGCTCGTCACGCCGCTCGGCGACGGCGCGGCCTCGCAGCGCGGCTACTTCGTGCAGGCCTCGCGCCGTGCCGCGGCCAACCGCGACGCGCAGGACTTCGCGCAATGGCTGCGCGACGAGGCCGAGGCGGCGCAGCGCGGCTGAACGGACTCCCCCCGAGCGGCGGGCGGACGATCAGCCCGGCAGCAGCACCTTGTCGACCACGTGGATCACGCCGTTCGACTGGTAGACGTTCGCGATGGTCACGGTCGCGGTGCCGCCCTTCGCATCCGTCACCATCACCTTGCCGCCGCTCATGGCCGCGGTCAGCGTGTCGCCGCTCGCGGTCTTCAGCATCGCCTTGCCGCCGCCCGCCTGGATGGCCTTCGCCAGCGCCGTGCCGTCCATCCTGCCGGGCACCACGTGGTAGGTCAGCACCTTGGTCAGCGTGGGCTTGTTCTCGGGCTTGAGCAGCGTGTCGACCGTGCCCGCGGGCAGCGCGGCGAAGGCCGTGTTGGTGGGCGCGAACACGGTGAACGGGCCGGGGCTCTTGAGCGTCCCCACCAGGTCCGCGGCCTTGACCGCGGCGACCAGCGTGGTGTGGTCCTTCGAGTTCACCGCGTTGTCGACGATGTCCTTGGTCGGGAACATCGGCGCGCCGCCGACCATCGGGTTCTGCATCGTGGCATTGCCGCCGCTCATGCCCATGCCGCCGGCGCAGGCACCGAGCAGGACCGACACGCCCACTGCGATCACGAGTTTTTTCATGGAAGCTCCTGGTAAGACAGCCGTGCGGACCGGCACGGCGCGGAGGCGCGATGCGCTCGCCTCCTTTACGGGCTTCGCGGGCGCTTGGATTCAGGCCGCGCGCGGCGGCGAGAGCTCCGCGAGGATCTGCCGGTACAGCGCCTGCGCCGCCGGCGTGAGCGTTTCGCCGCGCCGGCGCACCAGCGACAGCGGCCGGTCGATCACCGGGCCCACGAGCGGCACCTGCACCAGCGGCGGCCGCACCTCCGCGCCGAAGGACACCAGGATCGCGACCCCCAGGCCCTCGCTCGCGAGGCCCAGCGCGGTGGAGTAGTACTCGACCACGAAGCGCGTGCGGATGTCGATGCCCGCGAGCGCGAGCTGCGCCTCCATGCGCTGGCGGTTGCCGCTGGTGCCGCCGAGCGTGATCAGGTCGAAGGCCGCGAGCTCCGACCACGACACGCTGGGCCGCGCGGCCAGCGGATGGTCCTCGCGGCAATAGGCCACGAAGGGATCGCGGCACACCGCCTCGTGGTGCAGCTCGGGCTGGTTCGGCAGGTGCACGTGCAGCCCGAACTCGGCATGGCGCTGCCGCACCGCCTCGAGCACGCGCGTGCTGTTGCGGTCCAGCACCTCGACCCGGTTGGCCGGATGGGCGAGCGCATAGCGGTGCAGCACGCGCGGCAGCCGGCCGAACATCAGCGAGGGCACCGAGGCGATCACCACGTCGCCGTCCGACAGCCGCGACATGTTGCGCAGCCGCTCGAAGCTGCGGTGCACGTCCTCCAGCAGCTGCCGCGCCTCGGGCAGGAAGTCGCGGCCCAGCGTGGTCAGGCTCACCGAGCGCGTGGTGCGGTCGAGCAGCCGCAGGCCCAGCTGCGCCTCGAGCCGCTGGATGCGGCGCGTCAGCGCGGTCTGCGTCAGGTGCATCTTCTGCGCCGCCTTGTTGAAGCTGCCCAGGTCCACGATTTCGATGAAGGCCTCCAGGCCGTCGACCGGGTACTTCATGGCGCCCACCTCCTCCATTGATGACTGAAGATCATAGACATTTGCGATTCTTGCAGTTCCCAAATCAATGACGGACGCGGAGCATCGGGGCCTCGTCGCCACGTCGGCGACCCGACTCAGGGAGGAACGATTGACCGAGGACATCCCTACCTTTCGCCGCGGCCGCCGCGTGCTCGTGACCCACGACCGCCTGGCCGGCGAGGCCGTCGAACTGCTGCAGGCCCACGACGTGGACGTGATCTTCTCGCCCGCCTATGCGCCGCCCGACCAGGTGGCCCGGCGCGTGGCCGAGTTCCAGGTCGACGCGCTGATCGTGCGCCAGGGCCGCGTGACCGAGGCCGTGATCGAGGCCTCGCAGCGGCTGCGCGTGATCGCCAAGCACGGCGTCGGCGTCGACAACATCGACCTGCATGCGGCTGCCGCGCGCAACATCCCCGTGGTGCGCGGCATGGGCTCGAACTCGCGCGCCGTGGCCGAACTCGCCATCACGCTCTCGCTCGCGCTGCTGAAGGAACTGCCCTGGCTCGACGCGGCGGTCAAGCGCGGTGAATGGCCCAAGCCCACCTTCATCGGCCGCGACATCGGCGACACGGTGCTCGGCCTCGTGGGCTTCGGTTCCATCGGCCAGCAGACGGCGGCGCTGGCGCGCGCGCTCGGCATGCAGGTGCGGGTGTACGACCCGCATGCGCGCGATGCGATCCGGGCCTTCGACCCCGCATGCGAGCGCACGCTCGACGCGCTGCTCGGCGAATGCGACATCGTGAGCCTGCACTGCCCGCTGACGCGCGAGACCCGCCACCTGCTCGACCGCACCCGCATCGCCTCGATGAAGCGCGGCGCCTGCGTGGTCAACACCGCGCGCGGCCCGCTGATCGACGAAGAGGCGCTCTGCGAGGCGCTGCACGGCGGCCAGCTCGGCGGCGCCGGGCTCGACAGCTTCGCCGAGGAGCCGCCGCCCGCCGACAGCCCGCTGTGGCGTGCGCCCAACCTGATCGCCACGCCGCACATCGCGGGCGTCACGGCCGGCGCGAGCCGTGCGATGGCGCTGATGGCGGCGCAGCAGGTGATCGACATCCTCGACGGCGGCGAACCCGACGCGCGCAACCTGGTGCGCGTGGCGGAACTGGCCACGAACTGAGGCGGCGCACGGGCGCCGAGGGCGCCCGCCCTTTCACATCAAGGAGACAACAATGAAGCACATCGTCAAGCAGGTCCTGACCTCCCTTCTGCTCGGCCTGGCCGCAGCGGGCGGCGCGCAGGCCGACAGCTATCCCGACCAGCCGATCCGCATGATCGTGCCCTTCCCGCCGGGCGGCGGCACCGACACCGTCTCGCGCGTGATCGCGAACGAGCTCAGCAAGCAGAACGGCTGGACCGTGGTGCCCGACAACAAGGCCGGCAGCGGCGGCAGCGTGGGCCTGAGCCTCGCGGCCAAGGCGCGGCCCGACGGCTATTCGATCGTGATGGCGCAGAACGCCAACATGGTCATCAACCCGATCCTCGGCAAGGGCAACTACGACCCGGTGGCCGACTTCGCGCCCGTGGCGCTGGTGGCCTCGGCGCCGCAGGTGATGGTGGTGCGCAAGGACTCGCCGATCGCCTCGGTGGCCGACCTGATGGCGCAGGCCAAGGCGCACCCGGGCAAGGTGCGGCTCGCCACGCCGGGCGTGGGCACCAGCTCGCACCTCGCGGGCGAGCTGTTCCAGCAGCGCGCGGGCATCAAGCTGCTGCACGTGCCGTACAAGGGCACCGGGCAGGCGCTGCCCGAACTGCTCGGCGGGCGCGTCGACGTTTACATCGCGTCGGTGCCCTCGGCCATGGCCCACATCCAGGAAGGCACGCTGCGCCCGCTGGCCGTGTTCGCGAAGAAGCGCAGCAGCGACCTGGCCCAGGTGCCCACGCTCGAGGAACTCGGCGTGAAGGATGCCGAGGCCGTCACCTGGTGGGGCGTGGCCGCGCCGGCCGGCACGCCGGCGGCGGTGGTCGAGCTGCTCAACACGCGCATCAACGCGCTGCTGCAGCAGCCCGCGGTGCAGGCGCAGCTCAAGGCGGCGGGCGCCGATGCGCTCGGCGGCAGTGCGCAGGAGTTCGCGGCGCTGGTGAAGTCCGATGTGCCCAAGTGGACCTCGGTGGTCAAGGCCGCCGGCCTGTCGGTGGCGCCATGACGCGCGCCCGACCCTGCAGGAGCACGACATGAGGCCGCGCCTTCTTTCCAACCGCGATGCGCTCGCGGGGCTGCTCTTCGTCACGATCGGGGCCTTCGCCTTCTTCGCGGCACGCGGCTATCCGGTCGGCACCATCGCCGAGATGGGGCCGGGCTACTTTCCGCGCACGCTCGGCTGCCTTTTGATGCTGCTCGGCGCGGGCGTGCTGGCGCGCGGCCTGCGCAGCGCGCAGCCGGTCGAGGGCCGCTGGGCCTGGGGCGCGCTGGCGCTGCTCACCGTGTCGATGCTGGCCTTCGGCGCCGGCATCGAGCGCATCGGCCTGGTGCCCGCGCTCGCGCTGCTGCTGCCGATCGCCGCGCTCGCGGGCCGCGAGTTCCGGCCGCTCGAGATGTTGCTGCTCACGGCGGTGCTGTGCCTGGGCGCGGTCGCGATCTTCGTCTGGGGGCTGAAGCTGCCCTACGCGCTCTTCGCCTGGAGGTTCTAGCCGATGGAATTCCTCGAACACCTGGGCCTGGGCTTCGGCGTCGCGATGACGCTGCACAACCTCGGCTACTGCCTCGTCGGCGTGCTGCTGGGCACGCTGATCGGCGTGCTGCCGGGCGTGGGCCCGCTGGTCACGATCTCGATGCTGCTGCCGCTGACCTTCGGCCTCGCGCCGGTGTCGGCGCTGATCATGCTCGCGGGCATCTACTACGGCGCGCAATACGGCGGCTCCACCGCCGCCATCCTGGTCAACCTGCCGGGCGAGACCTCCTCGGCCGTCACCTGCCTCGACGGCTACCAGATGGCGCGCCAGGGCCGCGCAGGCGCCGCGCTCGCCGCCGCGGCGCTGGCCTCGTTCATCGCGGGGTGCATCGGCACGCTGCTGATCGCGCTGCTTGGCGTGCCGCTCGCGGGCTGGGCCATCGAGTTCGGCGCCGAGGACTACTTCTCGCTGATGGTCATGGGCCTGGTCTCGGCGACCGTGCTCTCGAGCGGCGACACGCTCAAGGCCATCGCGATGGTGGTGGTGGGCCTGCTCATCGGCCTGGTCGGCACCGACGTCAATTCGGGCATGGAGCGCTACACCTTCGACGTGCCAGAGCTCGCCGACGGCATCGGCTTCACGGTGCTGGCGGTCGGCCTCTTCGCGATCGCCGAGGTGATGAAGAACCTCGTCGAGCCCGAATCGCGCACCGTGTTCCGCACGCCGCTCGGCGGCATGTGGCTGCGCGCCGCCGAGTTCAAGGCCATGCTCGCGCCCTCGCTGCGCGGCACCGCGCTGGGCGCCTTCTTCGGCGTGCTGCCGGGCACCGGGCCGACGATCTCGACCTTCGCCGCCTACATGGTCGAGAAGAAGCTCGCGCGCGATCCCGAGCGGCTCGGCCAGGGCGCCATCGAGGGCGTGGCCGCGCCCGAGGCGGCCAACAACGCCGCGGCGCAGACCGCGTTCATCCCGACGCTGACGCTCGGCATTCCGGGCAGCGCCACCATGGCGCTGATCCTCGGTGCGATGGTGATGAACGGCGTGCAGCCCGGCCCCACGGTGATGACGCGCAACCCCGAGCTGTTCTGGGGCGTGATCGCGAGCATGTTCATCGGCAACGCGCTGCTGGTGGCGCTGAACCTGCCGCTGGTGGGCCTGTGGGTGCGGCTGCTCAGCGTGCCGTACCGCTGGCTCTTTCCGGCAATCGTCATGTTCTGCGCGCTCGGCAACTACACCGTCAACGGCAGCACGATGGACGTGTACCTGTGCGCGGGCGTGGGCGTGCTCGGCTACGTGTTCGCCCGGCTCGACTGCCCGCCGGCGCCGCTGGTGCTCGGCTATGTGCTCGGCCCGCTGATGGAAGAGAACCTGCGCCGCGCGCTGCTGCTGTCGGCGGGCGATGCCTCGGTGTTCTTCACGCGGCCGATCAGCCTGGGCTTCCTCGTGGTGACGGGCCTGCTGCTGCTCGGCGTGATGCTGCCGCGCCGGCGCCGTGCCGCGCCGCTGGCCGAGGCGGCCCCCTGAGTTCTCTTTCTTCTTTTTCACTTCCTGGAGATTTCCGATGATCGGATTCCGAATCCTGCAGCGCCGCCGCGCGGTGAGCGCCGACACCGTGGCGCGCTTTCGCGAACTGCCCGTGGCCAACGTGAGCGACGTGATGAACCGCATGACGGCCGGCGGCGCGCGCCTGCGCCCGCTGCACCGGGGCGGCGCGATGGCGGGCGCGGCCCTCACCGTGAAGACGCGGCCCGGCGACAACCTGATGATCCACAAGGCGCTCGACCTCGCGCAGCCGGGCGACGTGGTGGTGGTCGACGGCGGCGGCGACCTGAGCAATTCGCTCATCGGCGAACTCATGATCAGCCATGCCAAGGTGCGCGGCATCGCCGGGCTGGTGCTCTGGGGCGCGGTGCGCGACCTGGCATGGATCCGCGCGCAGGAACTGCCGGTGTTCGCCGCCGGCGTGAGCCACCGCGGGCCCTACAAGGACGGGCCGGGCGAGATCAACGTGCCGATCGCCATCGAGGGCATGGTGATCGAGCCGGGCGACCTGCTGCTCGGCGACGACGACGGCGTGCTCTGCGTGCCGCATGCGCAGACGGAGGCCGTGTTCCGGGCCGCGACCGCCAAGCACCAGCAGGAGGAGAAGAAGATGCGCGCGATCCTCGCGGGCGAGGACGACCGGCGCTGGATCGATGCGGCGCTCGAGCGCGGGGGTTGCGAGCGCGAAGGGTCGGCCGCGTCCTGAGCGCGTCGCGTCGCCTGTGCGCCACAGCCCTGCGCGCAGGCCTTGCGCGTCGCAGGCGGCCTCGCCACAATCCGCCCTTCTTTTTTCAGCGACAGTTTTTATTTCCATCCGCGCGCACGGCGACGATCGACCTCCCGTGCGACACCTCAGCTCCATGAACCGTCTCCTGAACACCTGACGCACACCGACCGCCCCGGCCGGAGGTGCATCCACGCATCCCGCCGCGGCCGAATCGACAAGGGCCCCGCGCGCAAGCATTGCCGGGGCCTTTTTGTTTTTGATTCGGAGTGTGTGCACATGAGTGCTCAACGCAAGGCCCGCGACGACGACAAGCGTCTGGGCCGGTTCTATTTTTCGATGCCGGGGCAGGCCCCGCGCAACCCGGTCGTGGCCGCGATGGCGCGCCGCGCATCGAGCCAGGGGGCAGGGCGCCACCTGCGCACCCATCGCGCCGAGCGGCGCGCGCAGAAGGTCGCGCTGCAGAAGGCGGCGCGCGAGCTGAAGGAGGACTGAGGGACCGCCGACCCTAGCGGGCCGCGGCTTTCCCGTGCGAGCGCGGCAGCAGCCGGAAGGCCGTGCTGCCCGCCACCAGCATGGCCGTGATCGTGAGGAACACCGCGCGGTACGCCTCGACGCCGTGCGCGCCGGCCCACGAGGCAGCCACGCCGGTGGTCCACTGCATCAGCGACACGCCGAGGAAGATCGCCATGTTGAGCAGCGAGAGCGCGCGCCCCGTCATCGCCGCCGGATAGGCCGCGCGCGTGTACGAGTACTGCAGCACCGAGTAGCCCGAGAGCAGCCCATAGACGATCGGCAGGCCGATGTCGAGCGCGAGCGAATGCGTGCAGGCCATCAGCGCGAACATCGCGGCGGCGACGAGCGCGCAGACCATGAGCCAGCGCCCGCGCCGCGCATCGCCCGGATCGAGGCGACCGAAGAGCACGGGGCTCACGATGCCCGCGAGGGTCATCACCAGCGCCACGTTGCCGGCGTTCACGAGCGACAGCCCGTGCCGGTCGTGCAGCACCGGGCCGAGCCACAGTCCGCGCAGCGTGATGAAGGCCGCGTAAGAGACGCAGGCGAAGCACAGCAGTCCGAGCGTGTGCGGCATCGCGAAGAGCGGCAGCAGCTCGCGCACCGCCTTGCCGAGCGACTGGCGCCCGGCCGCGGGCACCGGCACCGCGCGCGCCGGCTCGTGCACGCGCCAGAACACGAAGACCCACGACAGCAGCGCGAAGCCCGCGAGGCAGGCATAGCCCGCGCGCCAGCTCGCGGCCTCGATCAGCAGTGCGAGCGGCGTGCCGGTGAAGAGGATGCCGAGGCCCGACATGCTCATCGCCAGCCCCGACATCGCGGTGAAGCGCGAAGCCTCGAAGTGCCGCGCGATGAACACGGTGCAGGCCAGGAAGGCCGGCGCGCAGCCGATGCCGATCATCGCCTGCCCGAGCAGCAGCGCATGGAAGCTCGGCGCCAGCGCGCACAGCACCGCGCCCGCGATCGCGAGCGGAAAGGCGGTGAGCACCGTGCGCCGCACGCCGTAGAGGTCGATCGACACGCCCATCGCGAGCTGCGTCGCGCCGAACATGAAGTGGAAGGTGCCGGCCCAGAGCCCGAGCGCCTGCGCGCCGAGCCCGAAGTGCTGCGCGAGCGGCGTGGCCATCATCGCGCCGACGGTGCGGAAGGCCTGGCTCAGCGCGAAAGCCGAGGCCAGCACGATCAGCATCGAAGTGGCCGGGCGTGATGCGGCCGGAGAGAGTGTCATGGGGAGGAGGGGAGCAAGGAACGGAAAGCGCCACGCATCCTAACGGGCCATGAAAAGGGCCATGAAAAACGGCGCCCGGAGGCGCCGCGTTTCGCGAAGGCGGGTCGCGCGATCAGGCCGCGGCCTTGACCTTCAGGCGCCAGGCGTGCAGCAGCGGCTCGGTGTAGCCGCTCGGCTGCTCGATGCCCTTGAATACCAGGTCCTGCGCGGCTTTGTACGCGGCCGAGGTGTCGAAATGGCCGGCCATCGGCTGGTAGAGCGCGTCGCCGGCATTCTGTTCGTCCACCACCTTGGCCATGCGCTGGAAGGTCTGGTCGACCTGCGCCTTCGTGACCACGCCGTGCAGCAGCCAGTTGGCGATGTGCTGGCTCGAGATGCGCAGCGTGGCGCGGTCTTCCATCAGGCCCACGTTGTGGATGTCGGGCACCTTCGAGCAGCCCACGCCCTGGTCGATCCAGCGCACCACGTAGCCGAGGATGCCCTGCACGTTGTTGTCGAGCTCCTGCTGGCGCTCGGCCTCGCTCCACTTCGCCTCGGCGGCGATCGGCACCTGCAGCAGCGCGTTCAGGATGTTGTCGCGCTCGGCGTCGGCATCGATCTTCTCGAGTTCCTGCTGCACCGCGGCCACGTTGACCTGGTGGTAGTGCAGCGCATGCAGCGTGGCGGCCGTGGGCGAAGGCACCCAGGCGGTGTTGGCGCCGGCCTTGGGATGCGCGATCTTCTGCTCGAGCATCGCGGCCATCAGGTCGGGCATGGCCCACATGCCCTTGCCGATCTGCGCCTTGCCTCGCAGGCCGCACGAGAGGCCCACGAGCACGTTGTTCTTCTCGTAGGCGGCGATCCAGGCGCTGGACTTCATGTCGCCCTTGCGGATCATCGGGCCGCCCTGCATGGCGGTGTGCATCTCGTCGCCGGTACGGTCGAGGAAGCCGGTGTTGATGAAGGCCACGCGCGCGGCGGCCTCGGCGATGCAGGCCTTGAGGTTCACGCTGGTGCGGCGCTCCTCGTCCATGATGCCGAGCTTCACCGTATTGGCAGGCAGGCCGAGCAATTGCTCGACGCGGCCGAACAGCTCGCTCGCGAACGCCACTTCGGCCGGGCCGTGCATCTTCGGCTTGACGATGTAGATGCTGCCGGTGCGCGAGTTGCCCTTGCGCTTCAGGTCGATCATCGCGATGGTGGTCGTGACCACCGCATCGAGGATGCCTTCGGGGATTTCCTTGCTGCCGCCTTCGTAGAGCACGGCCGGATTGGTCATCAGGTGGCCCACGTTGCGCAGGAACATGAGCGAGCGGCCGTGCAGCTTGAGCGGCTTGCTGTCGGCGCCGGTGTATTCGCGGTCGGGGTTGAGGCCGCGCGTGAAGGTCTTGCCGCCCTTGGCGACCTGCTCGGTCAACGTGCCCTGCACGATGCCGAGCCAGTTGGCATAAGCCGTCACCTTGTCGGCCGCATCGACCACCGCCACCGAGTCCTCGAGGTCGAGGATGGTCGAGAGCGCGGCTTCGAGCACCACGTCGCTGACGCCGGCCGCGTCGCTCTTGCCGATGGGGGTCGAGCGGTCGATGCGGATGTCGAGATGGATGCCGTTGTGCTTGAGCAGCACCGAGGAGGGCGCCGACGCATCGCCCTGGTAGCCGACGAACTGCGACGGATCGGCCAGCGCGGTGCTGCTGCTCTGCAGCGCCACGACGAGCTGGCCGTCCTTCACGCTGTAGCCGGTGGCGTTCTTGTGCGAGCCGTTGACGAGCGGCGCGGCCTGGTCGAGCACGTTGCGCGCGTAGTCGATGACCTTGGCGCCGCGCACCGGGTTGTAGCCCTGGCCCTTCTCGGCGCCGCCGGATTCGGGAATGGCGTCGGTGCCGTAGAGCGCGTCGTACAGCGAGCCCCAGCGCGCATTGGCGGCGTTGAGCGCATAGCGCGCGTTGAGGATCGGCACCACGAGCTGCGGGCCGGCCTGCAGCGCGAGTTCGTCGTCGACGTTGGCGGTCGTGGCCTTCACGCCCTGGGGCTGCGGCAGCAGGTAGCCGATCTTCTCGAGGAAGGCGCGGTAGGCCGGCATGTCGGCGATCGGGCCGGGATTCTTTTTGTGCCAGGCGTCGAGCTCGGCCTGCAGGCGTTCGCGCTCGGCGAGCAGCGCGAGGTTCTTCGGCGCGAGCTCGGCCACGATGGCATCGAAGCCCTTCCAGAACACGTCGCTGGCCACGCCGCTGGCGGGCAGCACTTGGTCCTCGATGAAGCGGTGGAGTTCGGTCGCCACCTGGAGCCGGTGGACGGTGGTGCGGGCGGTCATGTTCTTTTCTCCTTGGAAGCGGATGAGATCGAGGCGATGGCGTGGGGGCCATCCATAACCTGCACTTTATTCCATACCCCGATGCGCAGTAATGATCGAAAGCGTGATTAATCGATGACAAAAATGAGGGTAATCGGACGGTTTCTTCGGGATTGCGGGCGTTGAGAGGGAGGAAATGCGGACTGCCGGACGCGAAGGACGCGAAGGTTTCGCAGAGGACGCGAAAGGAATACCAGTTTTTGAAGGCTCGGGGTGGCCGGTGTCGTGCGCCGAATCACCCCGCCGCGGCCCCCCATTTTTCGGCTGTTCTTTCGCGTACTTCGCGCAACCTTCGCGCCCTCTGCGTCCGGAAGTCCGATTTCCGCGTCCTCAAACCAGCCCGGTGAGCTCCCCTGCCGCCGCGAGCACCGGCGCAATGTGCCGCGCGTCGTAGCGGTGCGTCGGCATGGTCAGCGTGAGGGCCGCCGCCAAGCTGCCGTCGGCATGGAACACCGGCGCCGAGATGCCCGCGAGCTCGGCCGTGCGGTCGCCGACGAGCGCGCAGAAGCCCTGTGCGCGGATCGCGTCGTACAGCCGGCGGTCCTCTTCGGCCGCGCGCGGCCGCTCGGCCTCGGGGCCCCAGGCGATCAGCACGCGCGCGCCCGCGCCGCGGTCGCTGGGCAGCAGGTCGCCCGCGCGCACGTGGTCGCGCACGAGGTGCGACGAATCGACGCGGAACTGGCACAGCCGCACCCAGCCCTCGCCCTGCGGCTGCCGCACGTGGTAGGCCGCGCTTTCGCCCGTGGTCGCGGCCAGCGACCGCAGCACCGGCAGCACGATGCGGTCGAGCGACTGCGCCGCCGCATAGAGCCCGTGCAGCCGCGCGATCTCGGGCCCGAGCGCATAGCGGCCGTCCGCCTGCCGGCGGATCAGCCGCGCATGCTCGAGCGAGGCCAGAAGCCGCAGCGCGGTGCTCTTGTAGAGCGCGGTGCGTTCGGCGAACTGCGCGAGCGACAGCGTCTCGTCGCCGGGCTGGAAGGCCGACAGAAGGCTCAGCGCCCGATCGACCGCGGCGGCGCCGCCGGGCGCGGCAAGGCGGTCGGACACCGATTCGGTCTGGGCTTTGCGCGGCATGGGTCGGCTTGACAGCGGAAGTGGATCGGCGGTGTAATTCTGTTCCACGGAGTATAGTTCTGTCTGACAGAACGATCAAGCGGTCCTCCTCTTTTCTTTTCTCTCCCGGTACGGCGATGCCCCCTCCCGACGTCCTCATCAGCGAGGTCGGCCCCCGCGACGGCCTCCAATCGGTCAAGGCCACCATGCCGACCGCCGACAAGCTGCGCTGGATCGATGCGCTGCACGCGGCCGGCGTGCGCGAGATCGAGGTCGCCTCCTTCGTGCCCGCGAAGCTGCTGCCGCAGATGGCCGACGCCGCCGAGGTGGTGCGCCATGCGGTCACGCTGCCGGGCCTCACGGTGATGGCGCTGGTGCCCAACCGCAGGGGCGCGCAGGCGGCGCTCGAGGCCGGCGCGCACAAGCTCACGATGCCGGTCTCGGCGAGCGTGGCGCATTCGCTCGCCAACGTGCGCAAGACGCCGACCGAGATGGTCGAGGAAGTGCGCGCCATCGCCGCGCTGCGCGACGAGATCGCGCCGCACGTCGGGCTCGAGGCCGGCATCTCCACCGCCTTCGGCTGCACCCTGCAGGGCCTGGTGCCCGAGGACGACGTGATCCGCCTCGCGGCCCAGTGCGTCGAGGCCGGCGCGCAGGAGGCGGGGCTGTCGGACACCGTGGGCTACGCCAATCCCGCGCAGGTGCGGCGGCTCTTCCGGCGCCTGCGCGCCGAGCTCGGCGCGCATGCCGGCGCGGCCCACATGCACAACACGCGCGGCCTCGGCATCGCCAACTGCCTCGCGGCCTGGGACGAGGGCGTGCGCACCTTCGACGCCTCGCTCGGCGGCCTCGGCGGCTGCCCCTATGCGCCCGGCGCATCGGGCAACGCGGTCACCGAAGACCTCGTCTTCATGTTCGAGGCCATGGGCATCGCCACCGGCATCGACATCGAGCAACTCATCGCGGCGCGTGCGCCGCTCATGGCCGGCCTGCCCGGCGAACCGGTCTACGGCATGACGCCCGAGGCCGGCCTGCCCAAGGGCTTCGTCGCCCAGCGAAGCGTTCCCCATGTCCACTGAAGAAAAATCCTTTCCCCTGCCGTACGCCGGCGTGCGCGTGGTCGAGTTCACCCACATGGTGATGGGCCCGACCTGCGGCCTGCTGCTCGCCGACCTGGGCGCCGAGGTCATCAAGGTCGAGCCGCTCGAGGGCGATGCCACGCGGCGGCTGCTCGGCTCGGGCTCGGGCTTCTTCCCGGCCTTCAACCGCAACAAGAAGAGCATCGCGCTCGACCTCAAGACGCCAGAGGGCGTGGAGGCCGCGCTGCGCCTCGTCGCCACGGCCGACATCGTGAGCGAGAACTTCAAGCCCGGCACGATGAAGAAGCTGGGGCTCGACTACGACACGCTCTCGCGGCTGAACCCGCGCCTGATCTACGTGAGCCACAAGGGCTTCCTGCCCGGCCCCTACGACCACCGCACCGCGCTCGACGAGGTGGTGCAGATGATGGGCGGCCTGGCCTACATGACCGGGCGCGCCGGCGATCCGCTGCGCGCGGGCACCAGCGTGAACGACATCATGGGCGGCATGTTCGGCGCCATCGGCGCGATGGCCGCGCTGCGCCAGCGCGAGCGCACCGGCAAGGGCTGCGAGGTGCAGTCCGCGCTGTTCGAGAACAACGTGTTCCTCGTCGCGCAGCACATGATGCAGTTCGCCGCCACGGGCAAGGCCGCCGACCCGATGCCCAGCCGCATCTCGGCCTGGGCGGTGTACGACGTGTTCACCGTCAAGGACGGCGAGCAGATCTTCCTCGCGGTGGTCAGCGACAAGCAGTGGGCCGTCTTCTGCAAGGCCTTCGGCCTCCAGGAGATGCTGGCCGACCCGCGCCTGGCGAGCAACAACGACCGCGTGCGCGCGCGCGAGTGGATGATGCCGCTGCTGCGTTCGCACCTCGCCGGCCGCAGCGCCGCCGAACTCGCCGCGGTGTTCGAGCAGAACGAGCTGCCCTTCGCGCCGATCACCAAGCCGCAGGCGCTGTTCGACGACCCGCACCTCAACGCCACCGGCGGCCTCGCGCCCGTGCGCATGAACGACGGCCACATGGCCAAGGTGCCGCTGATGCCGTTCACGCTCGACGGCGAGCGCCCCGGCATCCGGCTGCAGCCGCCGCACATCGGCGAGCACACGGCCGAGCTGCTGCGCGAGGTGGGCTACGGCGAGGCCGAGATCGCGGCCTTCGAGGCGCGGCGGGCCGGCGGGGGCTGAAAACCCGGGCGATATAGTTCGGGCGCCATGGACCGCCTGAAGCAGCTCGAATCCTTCGTCTCGGTCGCCACGCGCGGCGGCCTCACGGCGGCCGCCAAGGCCGAGGGCGTGGCGCCCGCGATCATCGGCCGGCGGCTCGATGCGCTCGAGGCGCGGCTCGGCGTCAAGCTCATGGTGCGCACCACGCGCCGCATCACGCTCACGCACGAAGGCAGCGCCTTCCTCGAGGACTGCCAGCGCCTGCTGACCGAATTCGCCAATGCCGAGGCCAGCGTGAGCGCCGGCGGCGTCAAGGCCGCGGGCCACCTGCGCATCACCGCGCCGGCCGGCTTCGGCCGCCGCCACGTCGCGCCGCTGGTGCCGCGCTTCCACGCGCTGCACCCGGAGGTGACGATCTCGCTCAACCTCAGCGACCGCGTGGTGGACGTGCGCGGCGAGAGCTTCGACTGCGCGGTGCGCGTGGGCGACATGCCGGACTCCTCGCTCGTCAGCGTGCGGCTTGCCGACAACCGGCGCCGCTGCGTCGCCACGCCCGAGTTCGTGCGGCGCCACGGCATGCCGCGGCATCCGAACGAGCTTTCGCGCTTCGCCTGCCTCACGCTCTCGAGCGACGCCTCGCAGACGCGCGGCTGGGCGTTTCGCGTGCCGCGCACGGGCGAGGGGCGCGACGAGGAACGCGGCGCCGCGGGCGAGGGCGGCGGCGGCAGCGAGGAACTGATCTACCTGCGGCCCGAGGGCCCGCTCGACTGCTCCGACGGCCAGGTGCTGCACGACTGGTGCCTCGCGGGCCACGGCATCGCCTGGCGCAGCACCTGGGAGGTCGAGGCCGAGATCGACGCCGGCCTGCTGGTGCCGCTGCTCGAGGAGTTCGCCGCGCCGCCCAACGGCATCTATGCCGTCTTCGCCGGCACCAAGCACCTGCCGCTGCGCGTGCGGCTGTGGCTGGATTTCCTCAAGGCGCAGTACGGCCGGCCGGAATTCTGGGGCGGAAGGGGCTGAGAGCCCGCGGTGGCGGCACAATCCGTTCGCATTTGCAAGCAACCCTCCCGCGCAACCACGACGCAACGAAAGCCACGATGACCCTCGAAGCCATCCTCGCCTATCTGCACTTGCTGGCCATCCTCACGATGGTCGTCTTCATCTCCAGCGAAGCGGCGCTGTGCCGCATGCAGTGGCTCAATGCCGCCGTGGTCGAGCGCCTTGCGCGCGTCGACATGATCTACGGCATCGCGGCCATCACGGTGCTCGCCACCGGCATCGCGCGCACCTGGTGGGGCGTGAAGGGCACGGCCTGGTACTGGACCAATCCGCTGCTGCACGTGAAGCTCGGGCTCTTCATCGTCGTCGGCGTGCTGTCGATCTTTCCCACGCTGACCTACCTGCGCTGGCGCAAGACCCTGCGCGCCAGCGGCACGCTGCCGGCCGAGGACGAGGTGCGCAAGACGCGGAAGCTGGTGATGGTGCAGGCGCACCTGATTGCGGTGATCCCGCTCGTGGCCGTATTCCTCGCGCGCGGCTTCGGCAAGTAGCTGCAGCCAGAGCCAGCCAGGAACACCGCGGAACCGGCTTTGCCGGGCCGCTGGTGTTGCCCCCTGGAGGGGGGAGTCGAGCTACGCGCAGTGAGCGAGGGACGGGGGTGGTCAACCCTTGGCTGCGTCGGCCTCGCACTTCTTCATGAAGCTGTTTTTCGCGGCACCGGCCAGCGCCTTGCCGTTCTTGTCGACCGCCTTCGCTGCGCAGGCGGGGGCCGCGGCGGACTTGGCTTCCTTCTCGCACTTCTTCACGAAGCTCGCCTTGGCGGCGCCGGCGAGCGCCTTGCCGTTCTTGTCCACGGCCTTGGCTTCGCAGCCGGCGCCGGCGGCCGAGGCGGTGGGCGCAGCCGTGGCGGGCGCGGTGGCCGCCTTGTCCTGCGCGTGGGCGGCGCCGAAGGAGAGGCAGGCGCCGAGGGCGGCGGTGGAAACGACCAGCGAAAGGAGCTTCTTCATGATGGGATCCGTCCTTCAAGGTAGGTTGTGACAGGCGCCCCTCCCGGGGCCCGCCATCCTAACGGGGGCGGGAAGCAATCGGATGACGAATGTCAACCGGCCTGGGGTTTGCCCCCGGTAAAATCCGGCGATGCTATTGGTCAAACAGGAGCTGCTCGCGGCGCTCGCGAACACGCTCGAATCACTCTCGCCCGGCGCCGGCGCCAAGGCCGCCTTCGAGTCGCCCAAGGTGGCCGCCCACGGCGACTTCGCCTGCACCGCTGCCATGCAGCTCGCCAAGCCCCTCGGCCGCAAGCCGCGCGAACTGGCCGAGGAACTCAGCGCCGCGCTGCTCGCCACGCCCGTGTTCGGCCAGTGGGTCGAAGCGATCGAGATCGCCGGCCCCGGTTTTCTCAACATCCGCCTCAAGACCGCTGCCAAGCAGCAGATCGTGCGCGAGGTGCTCGCCGCGGGCGAAGCCTTCGGCCAACAGCCCGCCAACGGCGAGAAGGTGCTGGTCGAGTTCGTCTCGGCCAACCCGACCGGGCCGCTGCACGTGGGCCACGGCCGCCAGGCCGCGCTCGGCGACGCGATCTGCAACCTGCGCGCCTCGCAGGGCGAGACCGTCTGGCGCGAGTACTACTACAACGATGCCGGCGTGCAGATCCAGACGCTGGCCAACAGCACGCAGCTGCGTGCGCGCGGCTTCAAGCCCGGCGACGCCGAATGGCCGAGCGGCGAGAAGGCGCCGGCCTACAACGGCGACTACATCGCCGACATCGCCGAGGACTTCAAGGCGAAGAAGACCGTGAAGTGCGAGGACCGCGAGGTCACCGCGACCGGCGACATCGACGACCTCGATGCGATCCGCGAGTTCGCCGTGGCCTACCTGCGCCGCGAGCAGGACCTGGACCTGCAGGCCTTCCGCGTGCGCTTCGACCAGTACTACCTCGAGTCCAGCCTCTACACCAGCGGCCGGGTCGAGCAGGCGGTGGCCAAGCTGGTCGCCGCGGGCAAGACCTACGAGCAGGACGGCGCGCTGTGGCTCAAGTCGACCGAGTACGGCGACGACAAGGACCGCGTGATGAAGAAGCAGGACGGCACGTACACCTACTTCGTGCCCGACGTCGCCTACCACATCGCCAAGTGGGAGCGCGGCTTCCACAAGGTCATCAACATCCAGGGCACCGACCACCACGGCACGATCGCGCGCGTGCGCGCCGGCCTGCAGGCGGCGGGCGTGGGCATTCCCGCGGGCTACCCCGACTACGTGCTGCACACCATGGTGCGCGTGATGAAGGGCGGCGAAGAGGTCAAGATCAGCAAGCGCGCGGGCAGCTACGTCACGCTGCGCGACCTGATCGAATGGACCAGCACCGACGCGGTGCGCTTCTTCCTGCTGAGCCGCAAGCCCGACACCGAATACACCTTCGACGTCGACCTCGCGGTGGCCAAGAACAACGACAACCCGGTCTACTACGTGCAGTACGCCCATGCGCGCATCCGCTCGGTGCTCGCGGGCTGGGGCGGCGACACCGCGCTGCTCGCCGGCGTCGACCTGTCGCCGCTCGAGAGCCCGGCGGCCCAGGCGCTGATGCTGCAGCTCGCCAAGTACCCGGCCATGCTGACGGCGGCGGCGAAGGATTTCGCGCCGCACGACGTCACCTTCTACCTGCGCGAACTCGCGGCCAGCTACCACAGCTACTACGACGCGGAACGCATCCTCGTGGACGACGAGAAGGTCAAGCTGGCGCGCCTCGCGCTGGTCGCCGCGACGGCGCAGGTGCTGCACAATGGCCTCGCGATTCTCGGCGTCAGTGCGCCGAGCAAGATGTGAACCCCACCATGAAGAAGACAAGCAGACAACGCGGCAACATCGTCATCGGGCTGATCATCGGCCTGGTGCTCGGGCTGGGCGTCGCGCTGGGCATCGCGGTTTACGTCACCAAGGTGCCGATCCCGTTCGTGACCAAGACGCAGCGCGGCGGCGCCGAGCAGGACGAGGCCGAAGCCCGCAAGAACCGCGACTGGGACCCGAACGCGCCGCTCGCGGGCAAGTCGGGCGCGCAGCCCAAGCCCCCCGCGGCCACCGGCCCTGTGGCCCCGGCCGGCGGAGAGAGCAGCACCACCGCCGTGGCCCCCGGCACCCCGCCGCCCGCGCCGCCGGTGCCGGTGGTCGTCGCCCCGAAGCCCGCGCGCCCGGCCCCCGTGCCGGCCGAAGCCAATGCGCTGCCGCCGTCGAACGATCCGCTCGGCGACCTGGCCCGCGCGCGTGCCGGCGGCAGCAACAGCACCACGGTCGCTTCGGCCGCGCCCAGCAGCAGCGGCGGCAACAGTGCCGCGGCTTCGGGGGCCGACCCCTTCATGTACTTCGTGCAGGCCGGCGCCTTCCGCACCAACGACGACGCCGAGGCCCAGCGCGCCAAGCTCTCGCTCATGGGCGTGGAGGCCCGCGTGACCGAGCGCGAACAGGCCGGCCGAACGGTCTACCGGGTTCGGGCGGGTCCCTTCAACAAGAAGGACGAGGCCGATCGCCTGAAGGAACGGCTCGACAGCGGCGGGCTCGAATCGGCCCTGGTGCGCGTCCAGCGCTAGAACAACCGCAAACAGCGGACTGCCACGAACACCCCTTAAGCTTCGCCGCGGCGCATCCGCCGCCGCCCTTCGCATGCCGCAGGCGCGCCACCCGGCAGGGAACTCCCCGCCGCGCGCCGGCTCAGTCTGCCGTACAACTGGAGAACCCTTTCATGAAACGTCGTGACTTTTCGCTGGCCGCCTCTTCGCTCGGTCTGCTTTCGCTGGCCGGCACCGGGGCGCATGCCCAGGCGCGCGCGCCGAAGGCCGGCACCGACTACCTCGTGCTCGACAAGCGCGTGCCGGTCGATGCGCCGTCGGGCAAGGTCGAGGTGATCGAGTTCTTCTCGTACAACTGCCCGCATTGCAACGCCTTCGAGCCGCAGCTCGAAGCCTGGCTCAAGTCGGCGCCGAAGGACGTGGCCTTCCGCCGCGTGCCCGTGCCCTTCGTGGGCAACGACGTCGAGGCCAAGCAGCGCCTCTACTACACGCTCGAGGCCATGGGCAAGGTCGACGAGTTCCATCCCAAGGTGTTCAACGCGATCCACCAGCAGCGCCAGAACGTGAACGGCGACGCCAACATCATCGCCTGGGCGACCGCCAACGGCCTCGACGGTGCCAAGTTCAAGGAGACCTTCACCTCCTTCGGCGTGGCGAGCAAGGCCAAGCGCGCGGCGCAGCTCACGGACGCCTACCGGGTGGCCGGCGTTCCGGCGCTGGCCGTGGCCGGCCGCTGGTACGTGGACGGCGAGACCGCCGGCAACCTGACCAAGGCGCTCCAGGTCACCGAGTACCTGGTCGGCGAAGCCAAGAAGGGCTGACGCGCCTTCTCCGCGGTCGGGCCCCACGGTCCGGTCCGCGGTGTTTCCCAATGGAATGTCAAGGCCCGCGACAGCGGGCTTTTTCATCGGCGCGTGCGGGGCCGGCCGCCTTCGGCGCATACAATGCAGAGCAAGTTTCGTGCCTCTATGACATCGCACTCCTACCCCCACTCCACCACCCCCCTTCTTCGTCGCCTCGGCCGGCTGGCCGCGGGCGTGCTGCTGCTGGCCGGCCTCGGATCGGGTGTCCAGGCCGAAACCGCCGACCGCAGCAAGCCGATGAACATCGAGTCGGACGCGATGCGCTACGACGACCTCAAGCAGACCAGCGTGTTCACGGGCAACGTGCTGGTCACCAAGGGCACGATCATCATCCGCGGCGCGCGCATCGACGTGCGCCAGGATGCCGAGGGCTACCAGTACGGCGTGGTCACGGCGGCGCCCGGCAAGCGCGCCTACTACAAGCAGAAGCGCAATGCGCCCGACGAGTGGATCGAGGGCGAGGCCGAGGTCATCGAGTACGACAGCCGCGCCGACAACGTCAAGTTCATCCGCAACGCCGTGATGCGCCGCCTGCTCGGCGCCACGCCGAACGACGAGAGCCAGGGCGCGCTCATCGTCTACGACCAGAGCAACGACACCTACACCGTCAACGGCTCGACCGTGCCGCCGAACACCGCCGTCAACGCCTCCTCGGGCGGGCGCGTGCGCACCATCCTGACGCCGAAGTCGGCCACCCCAGGCGCCGCCCCCGGCGCGGGCAAGCCCGCCGCGCCCGCGGCCCCGCAGCCCGCACCGGGCGCCGGTCTGCGTTCGTCCACCACCCTCGACGGCGAAGGGCGCAAGTGACCCAAGCCGACACCGCCACCGCCATCCCGAGCGCCGACGGCGCGGCCGGCAGCCGCCTCGTGGTGCGCGGCCTGCAGAAGAGCTACGGCAGCCGCAGGGTCGTGAAGGACGTCTCGCTCGAGGTGCAGAAGGGCGAGGTCGTGGGCCTGCTCGGCCCCAACGGCGCCGGCAAGACCACTTCGTTCTACATGATCGTCGGCCTGGTGCGCGCCGATGCCGGCGAGATCGACATCGACGGCGAGCCGATCGCCCACATGCCGATCCACCGCCGTGCGCGCATGGGCCTGAGCTACCTGCCGCAGGAAGCATCGATCTTCCGCAAGCTCACGGTCGAAGAGAACGTGCGCGCCGTGCTCGAGCTCCAGCGCGAGCCCGGCCCGAACGGCAAGCCCGCGCCGCTCACCAGGCAGCGCATCGAGGAACGCCTCGCCGCGCTGCTCGCCGACCTGCGCGTGGACCACCTGCGCGATTCGCCCGCGCTCGCGCTTTCGGGCGGCGAGCGCCGCCGGGTCGAGATCGCGCGCGCACTGGCCACGCAGCCGCGCTTCATCCTGCTCGACGAGCCCTTCGCCGGCATCGACCCGATCGCCGTCATCGAGATCCAGCGCATCATCAGCTTCCTCAAGGAACGCGGCATCGGCGTGCTCATCACCGACCACAACGTGCGCGAGACGCTGGGCATCTGCGATCACGCCTTCATCATCAGCGACGGGCATGTGCTGGCACAAGGCACGCCATCGGAGATCGTCGACAACGCCGAAGTACGCAGGGTGTACCTCGGCGAGCACTTCCGGATGTGATCGTGTCGCTCGGGTCCAAGGCAAGCCTTGCCGGCATGCGCGCAGCCTGCGGGGGAATGGCGGGATGAAGCAGGGGCTGTCCCTTCGCGTCTCGCAGCATCTGGCGCTGACGCCGCAGCTGCAGCAGTCGATCCGGCTGCTGCAGCTCTCCACGCTCGAGCTGAGCCAGGAGGTCGAGCAGATGCTCGACGAGAACCCTTTCCTCGAACGCACCGCGGAAGAAGCCGCGCGCGAGGAATTCGGGCTCGATGCGGTCGACACGCCGGTGCCGCGCGACGAGGCGGCCGAGGGCGAGTTCGCCGCCGCGCCGGCCGCGGCGAGCACTGCGGCGACGGAGACCGCCAGCGCCACCACCGCCGAAACCGACGGCCCCGCTGCCGACATCGCCGAGCACGAGCCCGACTGGGAAGGCGACGGCACCGTCGACATGGCGCCCGACGACAGCGAATGGGGCGGCGATGCGCCCGCGCGCCAGAACAACCTCGGCGACGACGAGCGCGCCGACGCCACCGAGCTCGCACGCAGCCAGGAGTCGCTGCAGTCCTTCCTGCACCGGCAGGCGCTGAGCCTGCGCCTCAACGAGAACGACAGCGCCGCGCTGCGCTTCCTGATCGAATCGCTCAACGACGACGGCTACCTCGAGGATTCGCTGCCGGCGCTGGCTTCGGGCCTCGCGGGCGACGACAACGACCAGTTCGACGAACTGGTGCACCACTTCCAGGTGGCGCTCGGCCTGCTGCAGAGCCTCGAGCCCGCGGGCGTGGGCGCGCGCGACCTCGGCGAGTGCCTGAGCATCCAGCTGCGCCAGATGGCGAGCGAGGACGAGACCGAGGAACAGGCGCTGGTGCGCAAGACCGCGCTCGCGATCTGCAAGCAGCCGCTCGAACTGCTCGCGCGGCGCGACTTCAAGCGCCTGGCCACGCTCACGCGCAGCAGCGAGGAACTCGTGCGCGCGGCGCTGCAGGTGATTGCGCGGCTCGAACCCAAGCCGGGCCGGCGCTTCGTCGACGTCGAGCGCAACATCGTCATTCCCGATGTCATCGTCACCAAGGTCGGCCGCGGCACCAACGCCAAGTTCCGCGTCATGCTCAACCCCGAGGTGATGCCGCGCCTGCGCGTGCACGACATCTACGCCAGCGCGCTCAAGTCGCACAAGGGCGAGGGCAGCCAGGCGCTCTCGCAGCGGCTGCAGGAGGCGCGCTGGTTCATCAAGAACATCCAGCAGCGCTTCGACACCATCCTGCGCGTGTCGAATGCGATTGTCGAACGCCAGAAGAGCTTCTTCGTGCACGGCGAGCTCGCGATGCGGCCGCTGGTGCTGCGCGAGATCGCCGACGAGCTCGGCCTGCACGAGTCGACCATCTCGCGCGTGACCACCGCCAAGTACATGGCCACGCCCTTCGGCACCGTCGAACTCAAGTACTTCTTCGGCTCGGCGCTCGGCACCGAGACCGGCGGCAACGCCTCGAGCACCGCGGTGCGCGCGCTGATCAAGCAGTTCGTGAGTTCGGAGAGCGTCAAGAAGCCGCTGTCGGACAGCCAGATCTCCGAGATGCTCAAGGAGCAGGGCATCGAATGCGCGCGGCGCACCGTGGCCAAGTACCGCGAGGCCCTGCGCATCGCGCCGGCCAACCTGCGCAAGGCGCTGTAGCCGCCGCTCAGCCTTCGCGCACGCCCGAGGCCAGCAGCTTCAGGCCCAGCAGCACCATCACGCCGCCCGCCGCGCGGTCGATCCAGGCCTTGTAGCGCAGGTAGGCGGCGCGCGGCGCCGCCGACGACAGCGCGAGCGCGACGATGGCGTACCAGGCCGTTTCGATGCAGAAGATCGCCACCGGTACCGCGAGCGCCAGCGCGAGCGGCACCTCGCGCGGCAGGAACGCCGCGAAGATGCTCGCGTAGACCACGGCGGTCTTGGGGTTGCTGATCTGCGTGCCCATGCCGAGCAGGAACGCGCGCCGCGCATGGCCGCGCGTGCCGGCCGGCCCCGCCTGCTGCGGCACCGAGAGCGGTTCGCGCGCGCCGCGCCAGATGCGCACGCCCAGGTACACCAGGTAGGCGCCGCCCGCGAGCTTCACCGCCAGGTACAGCGCCGGCACCGCGAGAAAGGCCGCCTGCAGCCCGACCAGCGCCGCGATGGCGAACACGATGCCGCCCGCGCCCATGCCGAGCGCCGCGGCCAGGCCGTCGCCGCGCGAGGAGGAGACGGCGGTGCGCGCCACCATGACGAAGCTCGGGCCGGGGCTCATCGCGCCGATGGTCATCGCACCCGCGATGCCCAGGAGGGGAACCATGATCTCGTTCATGGCGCGCAGCATAGCCCCGGGCGCGCTGCGACAATGCAATCCCCTGCCGGCCGATGATGGCGAACCTCCCGTGAACGATCTTTCCCTTTTCCTGCCTTGCGCCGCCGGCGTCGAGGAATTCCTCGCCGCGGAAGTCCATGCGATCACCGGCCGCGCCGGCAACGACCTGCTGATGCTGCGCGGCGGCGTGCGGGTGCGCGCCGAATGGCGCGATGCGCTGCGGCTCAACCTGCACAGCCGGCTCGCGCAACGCGTGCTGATCGAACTGGCCCACGCGCCCTACCGCAGCGAAAACGACCTCTACGCCATCGCGGGCGGCGTGGCCTGGGAGATCTGGTTCACGCCGAAGCAGACCTTCAAGATCGAGACCACAGCGCAGCACAGCCCGCTGCAGAGCCTGAACTTCGCCACCCTGCGCATCAAGGACGCGATCGCCGACCGCTTCCGCGCCAAGGCGAACGGCGTGCGCCCGAGCATCGAGACCCAGTGGCCCGACTGCCGCGTGTTCGCGCACCTGACCACCGACACCTGCACGCTCTACATCGACACCAGCGGCGAGCCGCTCTTCAAGCGCGGCTGGCGCCAGGACAAGGGCGATGCGCCGCTGAAGGAAACCCTCGCCGCCGCCATGCTGGCCGCCAGCGGCTGGTGGAACCCCGAGACCGGCGAGGTGAGCGCGCAGCCGCTCTACGACCCCTGCTGCGGCAGCGGCACCATCGCCATCGAGGCGGCGCAGATCGCGCGCGGCATCCCGGCCGGGTCGCTCCGGCGCTTCGGCTTCGAGAAGCTGCTGCCGTTCCAGGCCCATGTCTGGAACGCGATCCGCAGCGAGGCCGAAGCGGCCGCGCGGCCGCACGCGGTGGCGATCTTCGGCTCCGACGTTTCGCACCGCATGGTCGACTTCGCCGAGCGCAATGCCGAGCGCGCGGGCGTCTCGCAGGCGGTGGAGTTCCGCGGCGGCGACGCGCTGCAGCGCATGCCGCCGGCCGACGGCGGCGTGATCATGCTCAACCCGCCGTACGGCGAGCGCATCGAGGTCGGCGGCGTGGCGCGCTCCGGCGCCCGCGAGGCGGCCCAGACCGGCGAGGGCGGCGACGACGGCGGCGAGTTCTTCGCGCAGCTCGCCTCGCACTGGAAGAAGAACTACCCGGGCTGGACCGCCTGGGTGCTCACGCCCGAGCTGAAGCTGCCGAAGCGCATGCGGCTCAAGGAATCGCGCCGCGTGCCGATGTGGAACGGGCCGATCGAATGCCGGCTGTTCCGCTTCGACATGGTGGCCGGCTCGGCGCGCAAGCCGGCGTAGCGCCCCGGCCTACCGGGTCCCCGTGACGCCGCAGGCTGCGTTCACCGTGCGGGTCGCGAGATCGCCCGGCGCGCCGTCGAAGTTCATCGGTCGCACGTCGTCGGGCTCGAAGACCTTGACCGCGATCGGCTCGCCGACGAAGTTCGGCTGTGCGAAATAGGTCGCGCCCACGTAGCGTGCGCTGCGCGCCTCGCAGTCGATGCTCGCCTGGCCGCTGAAGGAACGGAACTTGATCCCGTCGCGCGTGACGCGCGGCGCCGCCAGGCTGAGCCGCACGGCCATGAGGCGCTTCGTTCCGTCCACCACCACGCTGGTCGGATCGACCTGCACGTAGCTGTTGCCCGCATCGCCGGCCGAGCCGCCCAGCGTGAGCCATTCGGCATGGGCGGGCCAGCCGGCGGTCAGGGCGAGCAGCAACGGAAGGTGTTTGGTCATCGGGAACCAGACCATACCGCGTTTGCCGGCGGGGCGGCAGGCCGCATGGTGCAAGATCGGGGTACTTCCATCGTGCAAGACTTCCTACATTCCGAAACAGCGGGCGCGGGCGGCCCGGTGGTGATCGACACCAACATCGCGCTCGACCTTCTGGTGTTCGACAACCCCGAGTGCCTGCCGCTCGCTGCCGCGCTGGCCGCGGGCGAGCTGCGCTGGCTCGCCACGCGCGCGATGCGCGACGAGCTCGCCCGGGTGCTCGGCTACCCGCTGATCGCGGCCCGGCTCGCGCGCCGCGAGATGGCGGCCCAGGCCGTGCTCGCGGCCTTCGATGCCCGCGTGCTGATGCTCGACGAGACACCGCCGCGCGCGCCCTGCGTCTGCAAGGACCCCGACGACCAGGTCTTCATCGACCTGGCCGTGGCACGGCGCGCCCGGCTGCTGAGCAAGGACCAGGCGGTGCTCACGATGCGCAAGCGCCTGGCCGCGCAGGGCGTGGTGGTGCAGGCGGTGCTGGCGATCGGCTAGACGGCGGCGCCGTACCAGCGCCCGAGCAGCCGCGCCACCGCGCGCACGCGCTGGGTGTCGCGGCCCCAGCGGCGGCTCGCGGGCAGGCGCTGGGCCCACTTCATGCGGCGCGCGGCCTCGGCGATGCGGCGGCGCACGGCCTCGTCGACCTCGGCCAGCGCCGCATGCCAGTGCTGGCCCGCGGCCTCGGGCGCGGCGGCCTCGAGCATCATCGCGGTGGAATGCAGGAAGCTGAGCCAGTCGCGCGCCTGGCACTCGGCCAGCGTCATGACCTCCGACGGGTCGTCCTCGAAGTCGATGTAGCCGATCACGCCGTCGGGGCACTGCACCAGGTTGCGGTCGAAGGCCTGGCTCAGGTGCTGGCCGCAGGCGTGCACCTTGGCGATCGCGGCCAGGCCCTCGCGCCAGACCGCGAGCAGCGCCGCCGGCCCGGCCGCCGCGGCCTGGTCGAGCCGCTCCTGCAGCACCACGGTCGCGCGGCCGCTCTCGCCGAGGTCGGAGATCAGCAGCCCGTCGGCCTGCTGCGCCAGCACCGCCGGCACGCGCAGGCCCGCGGCCGCGAGCTGGCGCAGGCGCCGCGCCTCGGTCGCGATCGCCGCCTCGCCGCCCGGGTTGGGCACGGGCTTGATGATGTCGAGCCGTGCCATGCGCGCGACCGCCGCCATCACCCGGTAGCCCCACTTGCCGTGGCGCGGGCCGGCCTTCTTGAGCCACACGCGCTCGCCGCCGAAGCGGTGGCTCGCCACGTTCTTCTGCTGCCGCGGCAGCATGGTGCGCAGGAATTCCGCATAGTCGCCGGGCGCGGGCGCCGGGGGCTGCGGCCCGCCCAGCGGCGCCGGCGCCGATGCGACCCCCTTCGCGCTCTGCAGCCGCGCCGAACCGCGTCGCAAGGGATTCATGCGGCCAGTGCGATGTTCGACACCAGGCCCTGCTGCGCCTGCGTCAGCGGCTGGAAGCTCTCCGCGCTCGCGAGCGGCCAGTAGGTGCGGAACACGTTGTGCTGCTTGTCGAGCGGGCCGAGCAGCGCGCCGGGCTGCACCTGCATCACGAGGTTGCTCAGCAGCCGCACCTCGGTGTCGGAGATGCGGCGCACGATGTGGTGCGCGGTGATCTGCTGCGGATGGTCGAGGCCCGCGGCCTGCACCAGTTCCTGCAGCGCATGCAGCGTGCTGCGGTGGAAGTTGCGCACCCGGTCGGCCTTGGTGGGCACCACCAGCGCCTGCTGGCGCACCGGGTCCTGCGTGGTCACGCCCGTGGGGCAGTGGCCGGTGTGGCAGGTCTGCGCCTGGATGCAGCCCAGCGCCATCATGAAGCCGCGCGCCGCGTTGCACCAGTCGGCGCCCAGCGCCATCATGCGCGCCACGTCGAAGGCCGTGATCACCTTGCCGGCGCAGCCGAGCTTGATGCGGTGGCGCAGGTTCACGCCGATCAGCGTGTTGTGCACCAGCAGCAGGCCCTCCTGCAGCGGCGCGCCCACGTGGTCGCTGAACTCGACCGGCGCGGCGCCCGTGCCGCCCTCGGCGCCGTCCACCACGATGAAGTCGGGCGTGATGCCGGTCGCCTGCATCGCCTTGACGATCGCGAACCACTCCCACGGATGGCCGAGGCAGAACTTGAAGCCCACCGGCTTGCCGCCCGAGAGCTCGCGCAGCCGGGCGATGAAATGCATCATCTCGATCGGCGTGCCGAAGGCGCTGTGCGCCGCGGGCGAGACGCAGTCCACGCCCACGCGCACGCCGCGCGCGGCGGCGATCTCGGGCGTGACCTTGGGCGCCGGCAGCACCCCGCCGTGGCCGGGCTTGGCGCCCTGGCTCAGCTTGATCTCGATCATCTTGACCTGCGGATCGCGCGCGTTCGCGCTGAAGCGCTCGGCGTTGAAGCTGCCGTCGTCGTTGCGGCAGCCGAAGTAGCCCGAGCCGATCTCCCAGATCAGGTCGCCGCCGTGCACGCGGTGGTGCTGCGAGATCGAGCCCTCGCCGGTGTCGTGCGCGAAGCCGCCCATCTTCGCGCCCTGGTTGAGCGCGAGGATGGCGTTGGCCGAGAGCGCGCCGAAGCTCATGGCCGAAATGTTGAACACGCTCGCGCTGTAGGGCTGGGTGCAGGGATGGTCGGCCGCCGCGTGCGCCGTGCCGCCTTCCACCGAATGCGGCGTGCCGCCGATCACGATGCGGAAATCGTGGTTCTCCAGCCGGGTCGGCCGCATCGAGTGGTTGATCCACTCGTAGCCCGAAACCGTCACGTCGAGCTGCGTGCCGAAGGGCCGGTTGTCGGGCTCGCCCTTGGCGCGCTGGTAGACCAGCGAGCGCTGGGCGCGCGAGAACGGCGCGGCCTCGGAATCGCTCTCGATGAAGTACTGCCGCATCTCGGGCCGGATGAACTCCAGCAGGAAGCGCAGGTGGCCGATCACCGGGTAGTTGCGCAGGATCGCGTGGCGCGTCTGCCGCAGGTCGTGCACGCCGGTGCCGCTGAGCACCGCGAAGACCACCAGCCCGAGCCAGGCGCCCCACAGGTGCGGCGCCAGCAGCACGGCGGCCAGGCTGGCCGCGAGGCCGGCCACGCACAGGGCGAAGGCGGTGTAGCGCGTCGGAAGAAAAGGAGTCATCGTGGGCATGGGAAGGAGAAGGCGGCCGGCCTGCTGCATCATAGAGGGCTGCTCCGGACTTGCCATGACCACTTCCCCCGACACCCCCCCGACCCCCGCCACCGCCGCCCTCCAGCCCCTCGGCCCCGACGATTTCGATGCGCTCGACCAGGCGCTCGACGCCATGCGCGAGCACGACGAGGAAATCCCCCAGTGGGAATTCTGCGAGGGCTTCATGGCCGCGCTGATCTGCACCCGCCGCGCCATCGAGCCGGCCGAATACTGGCCCGTGCTGCTCGGCGACGGCTTCGTGCCCGCGCAGCACATGGAGTTCGTCTGGAACTGGAAGCGCCGCTGGCGCGAGATCGAGCAGGGCCTCGACGCCGACGTGCAGTCGCTCGAGGACGAGCGCAGCTGGCAGCCCGAGGTGCTCGACACCCGCGGCGCGATCGCCTCGCTGCCCGAGGAGGAGCGCGCAGAGGTCGAGGGCGAGGAAATTCCCTCGTTCGCCCAGGTGTGGGCGCTCGGCTTCATGTACGCGGTCGAGAACTGGCCCGAGGAATGGGCCGCGCCGCGCGACAAGGAAGCCGCGCAGATGCTCGACGACGCGCTCGACAACATCGTCGCGCTGACCGAGGACGACAAGGCGAAGCCCACGCTCTCGATGTACAGCGACGACGCCCCGCCGAGCGTGAGCCAGCAGCGGCTCGACGACTTCGGCGCCGCGATCTGGGCCGTCTACGACCTGCGCCAGCTCTGGAAGAGCCTGGGCCCGCGCGTGCAGTCGGTGCGGAAGGACGCAGAGCCCGGCCGCAACGATCCCTGCCCCTGCGGCAGCGGAAAAAAATACAAGAAGTGCCACGGCCAGTAGCCGCGGCCGGCCGCTTCAGATCTTGAAGGCGCGCTGGATGTCGGCCCGCACGAGGTCGGCGTACTCGCGGTGCTTGCGGATGTAGCCCGCGATGAACTGGCACACCGGGATCACGTGCAGCCCGCGCGCGCGGGCGTCGTCGAGCACATGCCGCGCGAGGCCCGAGCCCACGCCCTTGCCCTCGAAGGCGGACAGCACCTCGGTGTGCGTGAACATGATCGCGTCGGTCAGCAGGTTGTATTCGGCGTAGCCCGCGAGCTGGCCGTCGAGCATGGCTTCGTAGCGGTGCTGGGCGGCGTTGTCGGCGATGGCGAGGGGGGTCTTGTCGGTCATGGTTCGCGTGCGAGGTAGGTGGCGAGATTGGCGGCCGCGGTGGCGCGGACCTTGTTGCGCAGCATCGGCGTCCAGCCGAGGAACAGCCCGGGCGCGCCGAGCGCCTGGCGCGACCAGCGCCAGAAATCGAAGCTGTCGCGGTGGGTGGCGATCAGCCCCTCGGGCGTGAAGCCGAAGCGCGCGTCGATGCTGTTGTCGACCAGCCGGCCGGTGCTGCTGAATCGGTAGTGTGCGTCCCAGTGGGCCCGGCCGCTCGTCTCGTCGGCCTGCACGTCGCGCCAGCGCAGCTGCCAGACGTCGGCGCCCTTGGCGCGCGTCGCGTCGCAGAGCATGCGCCACATGCCGCCCACGTGGCGGCGGCCGCGCAGCGAGAAGGCCTCGTCGTCGAAGGCCGCGTCGTCCGCGTAGCAGGCGGCCATGGTGCGGGCGTCGAGCCGCGAGAAGGCGTCGTAGAAGCGCTCGATGGTCCGGGCGTTGGCTTCTGCTGTCATGAGGCCCTTCCTTGTTTTGTACGATGGACGATGCCGGCCGCGGGAACGTCCCTGCGGCGCGGCATCATAGACGGCGCGCGGCCGACGCGCGCGCCGTGCACGACACGCGGGTCCCGACAGCGGCCCGCCCGGAGGCGACATCATGGCGGAAGCGCTCAACGACTGGCAGTTCATCGAGGCGGTTCTGGCGGCGCGCACGCTCGCCGAGGTGGAGCGCATCAGCCGCAGCGCCATGGCGGCCATGGGCTTCAACCACTGCGCCTACGTGCTGAAACGGCCTGCGCCGGTGCCGGAACCGGCGGGCGGCGATCCGCTCTTCTTCTTCCCACGACCTGCCCGAGGACTGGGCCAGGACGCGTTACGCGTCGCTGCGCAGCAGCGCCGGCGAAGCGGCCGATGCGCGCGTGCAGCACGTGCGCGCCGGCATGCCCGCCACCGCGTGGAGCTGGCTCGGGGAGGTCAGCCACACGCGCATGGACATCGGCCAGCGCGCGAAGGGGCTGCTGCGCAGTGCCGGCGAGCACGGCCTCAAGGCCGGCCTGACGGTTCCGCTCTGGACGCCGGGCATCCACTGGGCCTTCATGACCCTCACCACCGACGCGACCGCGGATCTGCGCGAACTGCGCTCCACGCTCGGGCCGATGAACTACTTCGCTTCCTGCCTGCATTCGACCGTGCGCCGCCTGCAGGGCGATCGCCACGTGCCGCGCCTGAGCGCGCGGCAGCGCGAGGTGCTGCACTGGGTGGCCAGCGGCAAGTCGACCTGGGACATCTCCGAGATCCTGAACATCAGCGAGCGCACGGTCTACTTCCATCTCGACGGCGCCGCCCGCAAGCTCGACACGCAGGGGCGCATGGCCACCTGCGCACGCGCGCTGGCGCTCGGCCTTCTGCATCCCTGAGCGGACCGGAGGACCCCTGTCGCAACCGACAGGGGTGGCGCGCCGGCCGCGCGCGCCGCTGCTTCAATCGCCGCGAAGCGCATGCGAGGCCCCGCGACGGGCGCCCCGCGGCAGCGCATTCGAGGAATGGAGCCATGAGCGAACGCCGGAATTTCGTGCGTCTTCTGGGAGGTGGCATCGTGGTCGCGGCGGGAGCCACGGCGTTCGCGACCTGGTGGCTGAACGACGAGGTGCCTGCCGCCGCGCTGGAGGCGTGGCAGGGCCCCCGCGGCGAGCGCGACCCGCGCCGCCGTGCGATCGCCTATGCGGTGACGGCACCGACCGCCTACAACGCCCAGCCCTGGGTGGTAGACCTGCGCGAACCCGATGCGATCGTGCTCTTCTGCGACCGCGGACGGCTGCATCTCGAGAGCGATCCGTTCGGCCGCCAGGCGCTGATCGGCCACGGCGCGTTCATCGAGCTGCTGGTGATGGCACTGGCGCAGCACGGCCTGCGCGCCGTGGTGCAGCTCTGGCCGCAGGGCGAGCCCGGCCGCGATCCGCGCCACTGGCACGACCTGCCCGTGGCACGGCTGCGGCTTTCGGACGGCGGCGCGCCCGATCCGCTGTTCGCGCACGTGCTGCGCCGGCGCACCCCGCGGCAGCGCTTCGACACCGGCCGCGCGGTCTCGTCCGAGGTCCTGCAGGGGCTCGACGCCGCGGTTCCCGCGCACGGGGTGGTGCAGTCCGGCGGCACGGTCGATCCCGCGCGCGTGCGGCCGCTGCGCCGGCTGTGCATGGCGGCGGCGCGGCTGGAAATCAGCACCCCGGGCACCGGGCTCGAGAACCTGCGGCAGCAGCGCATCGGGCCGCGGGAGATCCTCGCGCACCGCGACGGCCTGGCGGTGAACGAGCCGGCGCTGCGCCTGGCGGCGGCGCTCGGGCAGCTCGACCGCAGCACGCCGGCGCCCGAAGACAGCGGCTGGTTCAGGCAGATGCTGGGGATGCACGAGGAACAGGCCGCAACGGCGATGGGTTTCGTCTGGCTCAGCACGCGCGGCAACAGCCGCACCGAGCAGATCGAGGCCGGGCGCGCCTTCGTGCGGCAGCAGCTGCACGCCACCGGCCTGGGGCTCGGCATGCAGCCGATGAGCCAGCCGCTGGAGGAATTTGCCGAGATGGCGCCGCACCGTGCGGCGGCGCACGACATGCTGCTCGGCGGCCCGCTGCCGGCATGCGATGCGCGCCGCGCCGGCGCGGGTGCCACGCTGCAGATGATCTGCCGCGTCGGCTATCCGATGGCGCCCGTGCCGCCCGCGCCGCGGCGGCCGCTGCAGTCCTTCGTGCGGGCCTGAGCGGCCGGTTCAGGTCCGGCCGGGTTGGCCGAGCAGCACCACCAGCGCCTGCAGCGCGCACTGCACCGTGGCCGCGCGCACCGCGGCCCGGTCGCCGTCGAAGCGGCGGCGCTCGGTGCGCACCTGGCCGTCGACCGACCAGCCGAACCACACGGTGCCGACGGGTTTCTCGGGGCTGCCGCCCGTCGGGCCCGCCACGCCCGTCACCGCCACCGCCACGCGCGCGCCCGAGCGCGCGGCGGCGCCCTCGGCCATCGCGCGCGCCACGGGTTCGCTGACGGCGCCATGGGCCGCGATCAGCGCCGCATCCACGCCCAGCATCTCGGTCTTGGCCGCGTTCGAGTAGGTGACGAAGCCGCGGTCGAACCAGGCGCTGGAGCCCGCGAGTTCGGTGCAGGCGCCCGCGATCAGCCCGCCGGTGCAGCTTTCGGCCGTGGCCATGGTCCAGCCTTTGTCGAGCAGCAGTTCGGCCAGCGCCGCGACCAGCGCAGGCGTGTCGGCATCGGCGGAAGGCTGCGGAGGAAGCGTCGGTTGCATCGGGCTCACCATGCGCGCCAGAGCGCAATCACCAGCAGCGTGCAGAAGGCCGCCACCAGATCGTCGAAAAGAATGCCGAAGCCCGCGCGCCACCAGTTCACCGGTGCGCCGGCCGGCGTCTTGTAGAGCGCATCGGCCCAGCCGACCGGCCCGGGCTTGACCGCGTCGAAGAAGCGGAACAGGCCGAAGGCCACCGCCTGCGCGAGCAGCCCGGCCGGCGTCACGAGCCACAGCACGAGCCAGAACGCCACCACCTCGTCCCAGACCACGCAGCCCGGATCGGTCACGCCGAGGTCGCGCGCCGTGATGCTGCAGGCCCACCAGCCGAGCGGCAGCGAGGCCAGGATGATCCAGCCGATGGTGGCCGGCGAGAACCAGAGCTGCATCACCGCGAAGGCCGCCCAGGCCCAGAGCGTGCCCACGGTGCCCGGCGCCATGCGCGGCAGCCCGGCGCCGAAGCCCAGGGCGATCAGGTGCGCCGGGTGCGCGCGCAGGAAGGCGGCGGTGGGGCGTGGCGGCGCGGAGGCGGAAGGAGGAAGAACGGAGGGATCGGCTTGCATCGCCCCGGAGTGTCGCGCATCCGGCGCACGCCGTATGCTCGGCGCCTCGTCTTTTGCGCGCGAGCGCCATCACGCCATGCACATCACCTCCGCCCGAATCGGCCGTTTCCGCGCGCTCTGCGCCTGCCTCGTCTTCGGACTGCTGCTCGCGGCCTGCGGCAGCAAGGAACCCGCGCAGCGCGCCGCCTTCATCGGCTTCCTGCAGGCGCGCGTGCTCGACAAGCCGGGCCTGCGCGTGCCCGCGCCCACGGCCGAGGAAAAGGCCTCGTTCGGCGACTATGCGCAGCACTACGCGGTGATCGCCGATTTCAACGAGGGCATGAACAAGTCCGTCAGCCAGCCGATGACCCAGGTCATGGCCAAGGGCGCGCTGCGCTCGGTCGCCGACCTGGCGGCGCGGCGCGACGACATCCAGGCCGCGAAGCAGGGCCTGGGCGGCCTGCGCACCGCGCTCGACCAGGAGCTCGCCAAGGCCGACGGCGCGCGCGCCAGGCTGCAGCAGCCCGACGACCTCAAGGCGGTCTACGACAAGGCCTACGAGAAGACCGTCTCGGCGCCCGCCGCCACCTTCAAGGAGGTGTTCCCCGCGCTCGACGGCGTGTTCGACGGCGCGCTCGCGCTCGGCGACTACATCGAGAAGAACAAGGCCAAGATCCAGGTCTCGGGGACGACGCTGCGCGTCACCGATCCGGCCGTGCAGGCCGAGCTCGACCGGATGCTGCAGGCGCTCAACGGCCAGTCGAAGGCGATCAACGCCGCGCAGGCCAAGATGCAGGCGATGGTGCGCGGGTCCTGATCAGCCGAAGTGGTCGAAGGAGCCGAAGCGCTGCGCCACCGGCGCGCCGGCGGCATCGACGATGCGCAGCCCCGGCGCGGCCTCGATGCGGCCGATGCGCGTGACGCGCGTGGCGCTCTCGCGGCCGGCCTGCTCGACCGCGGCGCGCGCCGCGGCAGGCGCGGTGAACACCAGCTCGTAGTCGTCGCCGCCCGAGAGCGCGCAGCCGCGCAGCGTCTCGGCGTCCAGCCCCGGCGTGCCGGCGGCGGCCACCAGGCCCGCGGCCGCGTCGGCGTCGAGCGTGGCGCCGACCCGGCTGGCCGCGAGGATGTGGCCCAGGTCGCCCACCAGGCCGTCGCTCACGTCCACCGCCGCCGAGGCCGTGCCGCGCAGCGCCTGGCCCAGCGCGACGCGCGGCGTGGGCTGCTCCATGCGCGTGCGTGCCGCCTCGAAAGCCTCGGCCGGCAGCGCCAGCGTGCCGCGGAACACCTCGAGCGCGAGCCGCGCATCGCCGAGCGTGCCGCTGGCCCAGATGTCGTCGCCCGCGCGCGCGCCCGAGCGCAGCAGCGCCGCGCCGGCCGGCACTTCGCCGAACACCGTGATGCAGATGTTGAGCGGCCCACGCGTGGTGTCGCCGCCCACCAGCTCGCAGCCATGCTGGTCCGCGAGCGCCAGCAGCCCGCGCGAGAAGCCCTCGAGCCACGGCGCATCCACCGCCGGCAGTGCCAGCGCGAGCGTGAAGGCCAGCGGCTTCGCGCCGCAGGCCGCCAGGTCGCTGAGGTTCACCGCCAGCGCCTTGTGGCCGAGCCGTACCGGATCGACCGTCGAGAGGAAATGCCGGCCCTCGACCAGCATGTCCGACGACACCGCGAGCTGCATGCCCGGTGCCGGCGCCAGCAGCGCGCAGTCGTCGCCCACGCCGAGCGGCGAGCGCTTCGCGGGGCGGTGGAAGTAGCGTGCGATCAGGTCGAATTCACCCATGGGGCGAGCATAGCGCCCCGCGTGCGCACGCCCGGTCAGGCCCGCGCGCGCCGGTTCGACATGACCACGTTGTCCTTCTCGATCGCGGTGCCGGCCTGCAGCGCTTCGATCCAGGCCCCGGTGGTCGTCACGGCCGCGAAGTTGCTGTGGAACACCACGCTGAAGACGCGGTGGATCTCCTCGGCGCTCGCGCGGCCGGCGGCGTTGGCGTAGGGCAGGGCGCCGCTCGCGTCCGAGAGGAACTCCACCTTCAGGCCGCGGTGCATGGCCTCGAACACGGTCGAGGCGTCGCAGTTGTGCGTCATGTAGCCCACCACGCTCAGCGTGTCGATGCGGTTCGCCGCGATCCAGTCGCCGAAGTCGGTGCCGGTGAACACGCTCGGGAAGGCCTTGGTGACCAGGTGGTCGTGCGGCCGCTTCGCGACTTCGGGATGCAGCTGGCCGTTGTGCGCATCGGCCTGGAACACCGGCGCGCCCGCGGGCGCATGGTGGCGCACCACCACCACCGGCGTGCCGGCGGCGCGCGCGGCATCCATGGCGCGGGTGATGTTGGGCAGCGACTGCTCGACGGGCGGGTATTCGATCGGCAGGCCGCCGCCTTCGAAGTACTCGTTCTGCACGTCGATGACGACGAGGGCGCGGCGCGGTGCGGTCTGGCTCATGGCGTATGGCTCTTGAAGATGGGTTGCGATGGCACCGATTCTGGAGGCCGCCGGCCGCGCGAGAAAGTGGCCCGGATGCCATTCGTCGATAAGATCGGGCCATGGCCTCGACCACCCCGGAAACCATCGCCGTCGTCGCCTTCGACGGCATCAGCCCCTTCCACCTGTCCGTGCCCTGCATGGTCTTCGGCGAAGACCGCACCGAGACCGGCGAGCCGCGCTTCCGCCTGCGCGTCTGCGGCTTCGAGCCCGGGCCGCTCGCCACCAACGCGGGCTTCACGCTCTCGGTGCCGCACGGCCTCGAGGCCATCCGCCAGGCGCAGATCGTGATCGTGCCCTCGTGGCGCGACGACGGCCGGCCCGCGCCACCCGCGCTGCTGCGCGCGCTCGAGGCCGCGCACCGGCGCGGCGCGATCGTGGTGGGCCTGTGCCTCGGCGCCTTCGTGCTGGCCGAGGCCGGGCTGCTCGACGGCCGGCCCGCGAGCACGCACTGGAAGCTCGCCGATACGTTCGCGCGCAAGTACCCGAAGGTGCGGCTGCATCCCGAGGTGCTCTACGTGGACGACGGCGACGTGCTCACCTCGGCCGGCACGGCCGCGGGCATCGACTGCTGCCTGCACCTGCTGCGCGTGCGCCACGGCGCCGAGGCCGCGAACCGCGCGGCGCGCCGCATGGTGGTGGCGCCGCACCGGCAGGGCGGGCAGGCGCAGTACATCGAGCAGCCCATCGCAGCCGCCGCCGACGGCGACCGGCTCGCACCGCTGCTCGAATGGCTGGGCCGCCACCTGCAGGGCGCGCACGAACTCGATGCGCTCGCCCGGCGCGCGCTGATGAGCCGGCGCACCTTCACGCGGCGCTTCCGCGAGGCCACGGGCACCACGGTCGGCCAGTGGCTGCAGAACCAGCGCCTCGCGCTCGCGCAGCGGCTGCTCGAGACCACCGACCGGCCCGTGGAGCGCGTGGCCGCGGATGCGGGCTTCGGCTCGGCGGTGTCGCTGCGCAAGCACTTCACCTCGGCGTTCAAGGTCTCGCCGGCGGCGTATCGGCGGCAGTTCTCGCAGCAGGCCGGGGCGGCTTGAGCGGGGAGCAAATTGCTTGCGACTTGTTCAGTCGGAGAGAATGAATCTTGCGTCCAAACGGTCTAGCAGGTCGAAGGTATCGATCCAGGCGACGCCATAGTGCTGGCAGACATTGGGAATCAGGAATTTTTTGCGGTTCTGCAGATTCAGGCGCTCGTGCGTCACGATGGTATGGCCCGTGACACGCGCCTTGGCGATCAACCAGGGATCAGCACCGCTCAGAAACTCGTCGAGCGCGCCAGCTTTCATGCTCGTTGTCTGCGCCGCGAGATGTCCTGCAATTTCGGCGAAGGCTGTTTGCGTGGCTTCGTCCGACTCGGCCAGAAAGAGGTCCGCCTGCGACTTCACCCACTGCGCGAGCTCATCGTTTCCCCGACGAAGTTCCGCACTTACGCTCTCGACGCTGGCCAGCCTTCCCTCGCGTTTCGTCCGGGTCAGCCAAGTCCAGTATCCGGGACAGAAACGCATCTGGTAGTAGCGGTTCTTGGCCTCGATGAGGGTGTTGGAATCCAGCAGATAACTCATGACCCGAGCTGCTCAGCAAACTTTCGAATCTTGTCTGGCTGTATGCCGAGCAATCGGCCCGCGTCGCGTAGAAGAAGGCGGCCGCTCAGGGCTTCTGTCACGACCGCCTGTGCGAACCTCGCGCTGTTCTTGAACTCGGCGTTGCGGTAGAAGCTTCCTCCCGCATTCTCCTGATTCCGGAATGCAGCAAGCATGGCGAAGTAGCGGTCGTTGTAGATCGCTCGGTCGATCAAACCCAGGTCCAGTGCGCGCCGCATGATGACGAAGCGACTGACGTGGAACCGTGCGGCCAGTTCCGCGATCCGGCTGTCGAACTCTTCCGGCGCCAATTGCCAGTGTGCTCGGAAAGTGTGTTCAGGCGCCAGAAACTCGCCCGCGACAGCATTGCAGAAAACTTCTTCATGACGGGCATCGGCTGGCGACACATGGGAAACACCGCTGCTGCCGATCCAGATATGTGCCAGTTCGTGCAGCAAGGTGAAGAGCCTTGCTGCCGGAGCATCCGCCGAGTTGATGAAGACGACCGGCGCTTGCGCATCGCTGATTGCGAAGCCTCTAAATTCGCTCACTTCGAGTTTTCGACGCGTGTTGTTCCCTACGACGCCGCTTCGCATGATCAGGACCCCGGCGCGTTCCGCAGCCTGGACCAGATCTCGAAAGTAAACCTCCCAGGTCCGCTGTCCTGTTTCGATGTCAACCTTCAGCTCTCGCCGGATATCTGCAGCTACGTCTTCGATCCGTGCACTGGTGTTGAAACGGCCGACGAAAGGAAGCGAGTCCAACTCATGATCTTGCCGATACTCCAAATACCAAGCCTGGCGTTGCAAGGCGATGCGGACAGTGTCGAGAAGGTTGAGGCTCGGGGGCTCGGCGGGCCGACCAGCCACGGTTCGCAGATCGGGAAGCGGGAGCGTCTCTTGAGGCGGCGCATCAAGAAACAGGTATCCGAACGGGGCGTGAAGTGCGTGCGCCAGATGCTGTGCCTGGCGAAAGGTGGGGCGGCTTTCCCCGGCTTCCCACGAGGCGAGTTGCGCCGATTTGACATTGGCAGTTTGCGCGGCGTCCTCGAGAGACAAGCCCGCACGGTCTCGGGCCCAACGCAAGAGCGCAGGGTTGATGAGTGCCTGGGTTGCCATACCTCAAGGATAAGGGATGGCACGCGGCAGCGTGCCCGAATCGTCCAGCGGGATTTCGCGCGGGCGGAAAAACTCTACGATCCGCCGCGGAACCGCAGCGCCGCCTGCCGCACCACCTCCGCGAGCAGCCGCTCCTTGCCCTGCTTCTCGCGCAGCCAGCGCGCGTCGTTGCGGTTGGCCTCGACGCTGGTGCGCAGCTCGCCGAGCGCGCGCGTGGCGTTGAGCGCCTCGCTGTGCCATTCGAGCTGGGTCATGGTCATGAGGATGTGGTCGCGCAGCGGCATGTGCTGCCCGGTGGCGGGGTCGACGTACACCGCGTCGAGGCCGAAGCGGCAGGCCTGGAAGCGGTTGTAGGTGTAGACGAGGTAGTCGTCCTCGGTCGGCTCGAAGGGCTGCTCCTGCAGGAACCACGCGGCCAGCGACTGCACGTAGCCCGCGAGCGCGGCGGCGCGCTCGACGGTGAGCGGCGTGTCGAAGACGCGGATCTCGATGGTGCCGAACTCGGGCTTGGGCCGGATGTCCCAGTAGAAGTCCTTCATGCTGCGCACGACGCCGGTGCGGGTCATGCGCTCGAAGTAGGCCTCGAACTCCTTCCAGCTCAGCGTGAAGGGCGCGCGGCCCGAGAGCGGGAAGGCGAACACCGAGTTGAGCCGCGCCGAATCGAACTGCGTGTCCTGCCCCTGCACGAAGGGCGACGAGGCCGACAGCGCGATGAAGTGCGGGATGTAGCGCGACATGCGGTGCAGCATCAGGAGCGCCGCATCGGCGTCGGGGCAGCCGATGTGCACGTGCTGGCCGAAGATGGTGAACTGCTTGCTCAGGTAGCCGTAGAGCTCCGACAGCTCGCGAAAGCGCGGCTTGTCGTAGATGCGCCGTTCGTGCCACTGCTGGAACGCATGCGTGCCGCCGCCGACCACCGCGATGTTGAGCTTGTCGGCATTGCGGATCAGCGCCTCGCGGATCGGCGTGAGCTGGCGGATCACGTCCTCGGCCGAATGGCAGATGTCGGTCGAGATCTCGATCATGCTCGAGGTCATCTCGGGCACCACGCTGCCGGGCAGCGGGGTCTGCGCCATCAGGCGCAGCATGTCCTCGGCATAGGGCGCGAGGTCGTAGTCGTGCGTGTTGACGAGCTGCAGCTCGAGCTCCACGCCGAGCGACAGCGCCTCCGAGCGGTTGAAGGGCTCGAGCTGCACCACGCGGCTTTCCGGGTCCGCGGGCAGCGGGGCGGTGCGGAAGTCGTCGCTGTCCGCGGGGTTCGCGGCCGCGGCGGCGTCGTTCAGGGGCATGGGCGCGCTCATCGCTGCGTGTCCTCCGTGGTGCTGAAGGCCTGCGGCGCCCAGGGCACCGAGCTCTCGCCGACGGCATGGATCGCCACCGTGGCGAGCACCGCGCCGAGCACTTCCATCAGCAGGATCGAGGGCAGCGCCACCTGCGTGATCATGGTGCCGAGCAGCGGCGAGGCGGTGGTGAAGTTCGAGGCGATCAGCAGCGCGATCGACGACAGCGGCGACATCGCGCAGCCGACCCAGAAGGCCTGGTTCCAGCTCGCGCCGCTGCCGGGGTTGGCGATCGCCACGCCCGCGATCTTGGCGAACAGCCGGATGCCGATCACCGCCAGCACCACGCTCGCCACGGGCAGCGTCCAGTCGGCCTGCGCCGCGACCATGGACACCAGCACGAACATCAGCATCGTGAGCAGCGAGGCGGCGGTGCCGAGCTGCCGCTGCCAGGCCCAGGGCTTGGGATTGAGCGTCTTGAGCAGCACGCCGCCGACCAGCGCCGCGAGCGGCGCCGAGCCGCCGAAATGCGCGGTCAGCGCCGCGCCGGCCGCGATCAGCGCGAGCAGCAGGATCGAGGTGTTCTCGCTCGTCGGGCTCATGAAGCGCAGCGCCATGCGCAGCGCCAGCGCGAGGATGCCGCCGATCACGAACGAGAGCCCGAGCACCACCGCCACCGGATAGAGCTTCTGCAGCAGCGTCTGCGGCGCGCGCTCGATCAGGCCGGCCTGCGCATAGCCGAGCGCGAGCGCGTAGAAGGTGTTGAGCGTGGCCAGCGTCATCGCGCGTTCGGTCACCGGGCCCGAGGCGCGGGTGTCCATGATCACGCGGCTCAGCACCGCGGGCGAGGCGACGATGGCCATCAGCGCGATCGGGTTCGCCACCGGATCGGGCAGGCCCAGCAGCCGCAGCATCCACAGCACGCCGAAGTAGGTCAGCGTGGCTTCGAGCAGGCTCTGCACCAGCACCATCGGGTTGTGGCGGAACCAGCGCAGCGGCAGCCGGCCGCCGGCCTCGAACAGCACCACGGCCGCGCCGAGCTCGAGCAGGAACAGGCTGATGCCGCGCAGCGGCCAGATCGCGCCCTCGAAGCCGGCGAAGCCGAACACCGCGCCGACCATCGAATAGCCCACCACCTTCGGAAAGCCGAGGTAGCGCTGCACCACATGGCCCGAGACGGCCGCGGCCGCCAGCAGCAGCGACCACAGCACCGTCGGCAGGCCGGCCGACGGCCGCAGCCATTCGGACCAGAAGCCCAGCATCTCGTTGATGAAATTCGTCAGATTCATTCAGATAGGAAAAAGCGGATGGCCGGCTGCGTCCGCACGGGAGCGGAGGAAGCCAGGCCCGGAATGCGTGTGCGCATGAAGTCGTCCCACCCTCGCGCCCGAGCGGCGCCGGGAAAAGCGCCGATGCGGGTTTGTAACGCATCGCAGCGACAGGCCCGTGCAGGACAAGGGCGTTTTCTGTGCCGCCCGCGATCATGCCGGCGGCCAGATCCGGCCGGCGCCGTGCTAGTGCAGCACCCGGGAGACCGGCGCACCGCCGATGTCGGCCTCCAGCACGAACATCGGGATCGGCACGTCGAAGCGTTCGCCCTCTTCGGTCACCACCAGGTAGCTGCCGTGCATCGTGCCGCTCGGCGCCTGCAGCCGGCAGCCGCTCGTGTAGCGGAACGATTCGCCGGGTGCCAGGAGCGGCTGCTGGCCGATCACGCCGAGGCCCTTGACTTCCTGCGCATGGCCCGAGGCGTCGTTGATGAGCCAGTGGCGGGCGATGAGCTGCGCGCCCGTCGGGCCCACGTTGGTCACCGTGACGGTGTAGGCGAAGGTGTAGACCTTGTCCTTGGGAGAGGACTGGTCCGCGAGGTAGCGCGGCTCGACCTGGACACTGAAGGGGCTCTGGGACATGGGCGCGATGGTAACTGGCCGGGGCCGGCGGCGGCTGCGACAATCGGCGCCATGAGCACGCCGTTCCGCATCGCCCCCTCCATCCTCTCCGCCGATTTCGCCCGCCTGGGCGACGAACTGACCCGGGTCATCGCTGCCGGCGCCGACTGGATCCACTTCGACGTCATGGACAACCACTACGTGCCGAACCTGACCTTCGGTCCGATGGTCTGCAAGGCGCTGCGGCCCTATGCCAGGACCGCCGACGGCACGCCGGTGCCGATCGACGTGCACCTGATGATCGAGCCCGTCGATGCGCTCGCCGCCGCGTTCGCCGAGGCGGGCGCCGACTACATCAGCTTCCATCCCGACGCCTCGCCGCACGTGAACCGAAGCATCCAGGCCATCCGCGCCGCGGGCTGCAAGCCGGGGCTGGTGTTCAACCCGGGGCTGGGGCTGGAGGCGCTCGACTGGGCGATCGACGACATCGACCTGGTCCTGATCATGAGCGTGAACCCGGGCTTCGGCGGCCAGAGCTTCATCGACTCGGCGCTGCGCAAGATCGAGCTCGCGCGCGAGCGCATCACGCAGAGCGGCCGCGACATCCGGCTCGAAGTGGACGGCGGCATCAAGGCCGACAACATCGCGCGCGTCGCCTCGGCGGGCGCCGACACCTTCGTGGCCGGCAGCGCGATCTTCAATGCCAAGGACTACGCGGCGGTGATCGCGCAGATGCGCGCGCAGCTCGCGGGCGTGGCGCAGCGCTGAGCGGGGTGGCCGGCGCGGTCGGCGCTCAGCGCCGGAGCTTGTCGTTGTAGACCCGGTCGGTCTCGGCGCCGCGGCTGGTGTCGACCACGCCGCGCTCGACGTCGTCGTGGCCCTTGCGGCCCATCTGCGAATGCTGTCCGTCCTGCGCCTCCTGGCTGTCGGCGGACTGGTCGCGCTCGTGCGGCAGGCGCGGCGCCGAATCGCCGCCCTGCTCGACCTTGGTGTCGCCGCCGCCCGCGTCGCGCAGCGGGTCGTTCGGGGTGGCGGGGTCCTTCTTGGGCGACGGGGGCTGGCTGCTGCTGCTCATGGCATGGTTCCTTCACTGCTACGCGTTCGTAGGTTGCACCGCTCAGCGTGCCCCGCCGCACCCGGCGCCCCGGTAGGACAGCCGAGGCAGGCGCTGTAGGTCCGCCGCGCCGCGGGCAGGCACCGCGCAGGGCCACAAGGCGCCTGAGGATCGCGCTATCGATACAGGAGCATCTTTGCGTGGGCCGGAGCCCTCCGCAATAATCGCCCGGATGTCCTCCGATCCCCTGGCCGCCACGGCCACCGACAGCCTGCGCATCCACGCCTTCGCTTCGCTGAACCCCGGCCCGCGGCTGCTCGTGCTCGGCGGCGTGCACGGCGACGAGACCTGCGGCACCGCCGGCATCGAGCGCGTGCTGGCCGAGCTCGACGGCGGCGCCTTCCAGCTGCTGCGCGGCGAGCTCACGCTCGTGCCCGTGGCCAATCCGCTCGCGCGCCGGCGCCTGCAGCGCGAGGGCGAGCGCAACCTCAACCGCCTGTTCAAGCCCCAGGCGGCGCCCGCCGACTACGAAGGCCGCGTGACCAACGTGCTGTGCCCGGTCATCGAGCGGCACGACGTGCTGCTCGACCTGCACTCCTTCCAGAGCGCCGGCGAGGCCTTCGCGATGATCGGGCCGCGCGACAACACCGGTTCGCTCGAGCCCTTCGCGCGCGCCGCGGAGGAGGGGCTGCTCGCGCTGCACCTCGGCACCCCGATCGTGGTGGAGGGCTGGCTCGACATCTACGCCGCCGGGCTCGCGCAGCGCGCCGCCGGCGGCGCGGTGGCGGAGGACGCCATCGACTTCGGCCGCGGCACCAACGAGTACATCCGCAGCTGCGGCGGCTACGGCGTCACGCTCGAATGCGGCCAGCACCAGGACCCCGAGGCGCCCGAGGTCGCCTGGCGCGCGATCCGCCGCGCGCTCGCGCTGCTCGGCATGGCGCCGCTGCCACAGGGGCTCGCGGCGCTGCCGCCGGCGCCGCCGCGGCTGCTCCGGCTCGCCAGCGTGACCGACCGGCTGCACGAGGACGACAGCTTCGTGCGCGACTGGGCGACCTTCGATGCGGTGCGGCGCGGCGAACCCATCGGCATGCGCCACGACGGCACGCTGCTCTGCGCGCCGGACGACGGCTTCATCGTGTTTCCCAACCCGCTCGCGCTGCCGGGCGCCGAATGGTTCTACTTCGCCCGGCCCAGCGAGCGCGTGCTCGGGCCGGCGCCGGCTGCCGCCGCCTGAACCTACGCGCCGCGCCGCCACGCTCCTACACCCGGCGCGGCGCAGGCGCGCAAAGTTCGCAGACTGAAGGAGTGTGTCCATGGCAGTCTCGAAAAAAGCATCCGCGCCGCGCGTCCTGTGGAAGGGCGCGATCAGCTTCGGCCTCGTCCACATCCCGGTCGCGCTGTATTCCGCCACCTCCAGCCAGGGGATCGACTTCGACTGGCTCGACAAGCGCACCATGGACCCGGTGGGCTACAAGCGCATCAACAAGAAGACCGGCAAGGAGATCGCGCGCGAGAACATCGTCAAGGGCATCGAGTACGAGGACGGCGAGTACGTGGTGCTGAGCCCGAAGGAGATCGAGGATGCGTATCCCAAGACCACGCAGACCATCGAGATCGAGAGCTTCGTGCCCGCCAACGGCATTCCCTTCGTCTACCTCGAGCGGCCCTACTACGTGGCGCCGATCAACCGCGGCACCAAGGTGTATGCGCTGCTGCGCGAGACGCTGCAGCGCACCGGCCGCATCGGCGTGGCGCGGGTCGTGATCCAGACCAAGCAGCACCTGGCCGCGCTGGTGCCCGTGGGCGCGGGGCTGGTGCTGAACCTGCTGCGCTGGGGCGCCGACATCCGGCCCTGGGACGAGCTGCCGCTGCCTTCGGAGAACGCCAAGAAGGCCGGCCTCACCGAGCGCGAACTCAAGATGGCGGAGCAGCTGGTCGAGGACATGAGCGGCGAGTGGGACCCGGACCGCTTCAAGGACGAGTTCAAGGACGAGATCATGCGGCTGGTGGAGCGCAAGGTCGCCGCCGGCCAGACCGAGACCGTGACGCCGATCGAGCCCGAGGAAAGCCAGACCATCGAGAACCGCGGCGCCAAGATCATCGACCTCACCGAGCTGCTGCAGCGCAGCCTGCGCAAGGGCGGCGGAGGCGGCAAGCAGTCGGCCGCGTCCCGCGCCGCCGACGAGGATGACGACGACGAAGACGACGGCGAAGATGCCGCGCCCGCGAAATCGAAGCCTCGCGCCAGCGCCAAGACCAAGGGCAAGGCGCACGGCAAGACCGCCGCCAAGACCACGGCCAGCGCCGCCCGCAAGCGCACCGGCACCACCACCAAGACCGCCGCGGCCCGGCGCCGCGCGGCATGAGCGCCGCCCGGCCGCCCGAAGAGGCTCGCACCGCAGCCCGCCAGGGCGAAGGTCGTCCAATGACCGCCCGCGGCACCACGACCTGGCCGCCCGAGGCCGCGCGGATCCGCGAGCGCGCAAGCCGTCCCCAGCCGCAGCGCGCAGCCGCCGCGACCGCGAGCAGCAACGTCAAGCTCCCGCGCGTCACCCACGCGGAGCGCGTGATCGATGCCGCGAGCGGCCTCACCAAGGGCGATCTCGCGGCCTACTACGCAAGCGTCGCGCCGCTGATCCTGCCGCACCTCAAGGGCCGGCCGGTGGCGCTGGTGCGCGCGCCCGATGGCGTGGGCGGCGAGCTGTTCTTCCAGAAGCATGCGCAGCACAGCGAGATCGCGGGCATCAAGCTGCTCGACCCCGCGCTCGATCCGGGCCACGAGCCGCTGCTGCAGATCGACACGCCGCGCGCGCTGCTCGGCGCCGCGCAGTTCAACACCGTCGAGCTGCACACCTGGAACGCCACCTCGCGCGCCATCGCCAAGCCCGACCGCATGACCTTCGACCTCGACCCCGGCGAGGGCGTCGACTGGCAGCAGATCCAGGAGGCGGCGCTGCTGGTGCATCTGCTGCTCGACGAGCTCGGCCTGCCCTCGTTCCTCAAGACCAGCGGCGGCAAGGGGCTGCACGTGGTGGTGCCGCTCAGGCGCGACCTGGGCTGGGACGAGGTGCGGGGCTTCTCGCGCGCGATCGTCGAGCACCTCGCGCGCATCGTGCCCGAGCGTTTCGTCGCCAAGAGCGGACCGCGCAACCGTGTCGGAAAGATATTCGCCGACTACCTGCGCAACGGCTTCGGCGCCACCACCGCCTGCGCCTGGTCGGCGCGCGCGCGGCCCGGCATGGGCATCTCGGTGCCGCTGGCGTGGGAGGAACTGCCCGACCTTTCGGGCCCCGCGCACTGGACCGTCGCCAACGCGGCCGAGCGCATCGCCGTCGGCAATGCGCCGTGGGAGGCGATGGAGCAGCGCCGCACCGGCCTGCGCAAGGCGATGGCGATGCTCGGCTACATGCCCTGAGACGGCGCCGCCGCCTCGGGGCACGGCTACGCCGGCACTTCCTCCGTCGTCACCTCGAAGCGGCGCAGCTCGTTGGCGCCGAACACCGTCGTGATCGCCACGTCGGCCGCGTCGCGGCCGCGCGCGATCAGCACGCGGCCGATGCGTGGGATGTTGTGGCGCGCATCGAAGGTGTGCCAGCGGTCGCCGAGGTAGACCTCGAACCAGGCGCTGAAATCCATCGGATTCGGCATCGGCGGCACGCCGATGTCGCCGAGGTAGCCGGTGGCGTAGCGCGCGGGGATGTTCATGCAGCGGCACAGCGTGATCGCCAGGTGCGCGAAGTCGCGGCACACGCCCGTGCGCTCGCGGAAGGCGTCGAGCGCGGTGCGCGTGGGCCGCGCGCTGCGGTAGTCGAAGCGCAGGTGCTGGTGCACGAAGTCGCAGATCGCCTGCACCCGGTGCCAGCCCGGCGTGACCTGCAGGAAGTTGTCCCAGGCGAAGGCCTGCAGTTCGCTGTCGACCTCGCAGTAGCGGCTCGGCAGCAGGAAGGGCAGGGCGGCGACGGGCAGCCCCGAGGGCGTGTGCTCGATCGCGCCGTAGTCGACCGGGTCGGTCCAGCCCGGGTCGAAGATCACCGCATGGTTGCGCAGGCGCACGCTCGGCACGCCGGCCGGAATGCGCACCCGCGCGCAGTGGTTGTCGTAGCCGTCCATGTAGTGGTCGGTGGGCAGCGGCGGGCTGATGGTGATGTGCTCGCCAGCCTGCAGGTCGGCCGCCCGCGAGGGGTGCACCTGCAGCATGTAGACCAGCGCGGTCGGGGCCGTCACGGCAAGCTCGATGTCGAAGCCGATCCTGATCTGCATCTGGGGTCCCTCGTTGGATTGTTCAGGCCGATGCTACGGGGCGCATCTGCCGCGGCGGGGGAGCGCGCGGCCCGAAGCGTCGTAGTCCGGACGCTGTCGGTGCGCTCCTACCCGGGGCTCGCGCGCTCTCCCACATCGCCGGGCGCGCCGCCACTACGGGTAACAGGATGAGAAAAACTTAACCTTTGTGACCGCACGCAATCGCCCTGCGGCCGCACCCGCGGTCTGCCCGGGCTGCGGCACAAGCATCGTGTTTTTTCTCATTGGATCTGCTGGAGCGAATCATGGATTTAGCGTCGCTGTTCGATTCACTCACCGGTGCTTGGGGTGATGAAATCCTGTTCTGGGTGGTCGCCGCCGTGGCGGGGTTCATCTGCCTGATCGCGGTGGTGAACGTGCTGGACATGTTTCTCGACAACGAAGTTGACCCTCCCATGAAAGATCCTCGATGACGCCACAGAACAAGGCCGCCGCCGGACGCCGCTCGAAGGCCACGGACGGCAGCAATGCCAAGCAGCAGCAACTCGATGGCTTCGCGACCGATCACGCGCTCAACCTGACGACCAACCAGGGTCTTCAGATCCCCGACAACCACAACTCGCTCAAGGCGGGACTGCGCGGGCCCACGCTGCTCGAAGACTTCATCCTGCGCGAGAAGATCACGCACTTCGACCACGAGCGCATCCCCGAGCGCGCGGTGCATGCGCGCGGCGCGGCGGCGCACGGCTACTTCCAGGTCTACAAGTCGATGTCGCAGTTCACCTCGGCCGACTTCCTGCAGGACCCGGACGCGAAGACGCCGGTGTTCGTGCGCTTCTCCACCGTGGCCGGCTCGCGCGGCTCGGCCGACACCGTGCGCGACGTGCGCGGCTTCGCCGTCAAGTTCTACACCCGCGAGGGCAACTACGACCTCGTGGGCAACAACATCCCGGTGTTCTTCATCCAGGACGCGATGAAGTTCCCCGACCTGGTCCACGCGCTCAAGCCCGAGCCGCACCACGAGATGCCGCAGGCCGCGAGCGCGCACGACACCTTCTGGGACTTCGTCTCGCTGATGCCCGAGAGCACCCACATGCTCATGTGGGCCATGAGCGACCGCGCGATCCCGCGCAGCTACCGGATGATGGAAGGCTTCGGCGTCCACACCTTCCGCTTCGTCAACGCGCGCGGCGAGAGCCATTTCGTCAAGTTCCACTGGAAGCCGAAGCTCGGCATCCACGGCCTGGCCTGGGACGAGGCGCAGAAGATCGCCGGCAAGGACCCCGACTTCCACCGCCGCGACCTGTGGGAAGCCATCGAGCACGGCGACTTCCCCGAGTGGGAGCTCGGCGTGCAGCTGGTGCCGGCCGACCGCGCGCAGACGCTCGGCTTCGACCTGCTCGATCCGACCAAGCTGATTCCCGAGGAGATGGTGCCGGTGCAGCGCATCGGCCGGCTGGTGCTCAACCGCAACCCCGACAACTTCTTCGCCGAGACCGAGCAGGTGGCCTTCCACCCCGGCCACGTGGTGCCGGGCATCGACTTCAGCAACGACCCGCTGCTGCAGGGGCGGCTGTTCTCGTACACCGACACGCAGATCTCGCGCCTGGGCGGCGCAAACTTCCACGAGCTGCCGATCAACAAGGCGGTGTGCCCGTTCCACAACTTCCAGCGCGACGGCATGCACCGCCAGACCATCGCGCGCGGCCAGGTGGCCTACGAACCCAATTCGCTCGGCGACGGCAAGGAGTTCCGCGTCGACGGCGGCAGCGTGGGCTTCCAGTCCTATCCCGAGGAGATCGAGTCGCCCAAGGTGCGCCGGCGCAGCCCCACCTTCGACGACCACTTCACGCAGGCGCGGCTGTTCTTCAACAGCCAGAGCGCGGCCGAGAAGGAGCACATCGTCGCGGCGTTCCGCTTCGAGCTTTCGAAGGTGGACGTGCCCGCGATCCGGCAGCGCATGGTCGACAACCTCGCGCACGTCGACGAGAAGCTCGCGCGCCGCGTGGCCGAGCCGCTGGGCATCGGCGCGCCCGACGCCAAGGCCGCCGCGGGCCGTGCCGGCTTCCGCGAGCACCGCATGACGCTGCCGATCGAGGAATCGCCCGCGCTGCGCATGGTCGACACCGGCGACGGCACGGTGCGCACGCGCCGCATCGCGATCCTCGCGGCCGACGGCATCGACTCGGCCTCGCTGAAGCCGATCCGCGATGCGCTGGAACTGGCGGGCGCGCAGTGCAAGGTGGTCGGCATGCGGCTGGGCACCATCGCGAGCGCCTCGAAGCGGCAGATCGACGTGGACATGACCTTCGCCAACGCGCCCTCGGTGGTGTTCGACGCGGTGCTCGTGCCCGGCGGCAGCCTGGGCGTCTCCACGCTCGCGGGCTCGGGCGATGCGGTGCACTTCGTGCTCGAGGCCTACAAGCACTGCAAGGCGATCTGCACCGTGGGCGAGGGCGTGCAGCTGCTGTCCACGCTCGGCATCGGGGCCAACGCGCAGCAGGCCGGCGCGCCCGCGGGCGTGGTGATCGCGGCCACGCCGGTCACCAACCTCGGCGACACCACCGAGGCGACGCAGATCGCGCAGGCCTTCATCGCGGCGATCGCGAAGCACCGCCACTGGGACCGCGCCAACATCGACGCCGTGCCCGCCTGAGCGGGCGCTAGTTCTTTCGCGCTAGACCGTCTTGCGAATAGGCGGCGCGCGAGGGCGCTCCTAGACTTTCCCCACAAGGCCTGAACGGTGCCCACTTCGGCGGCGCCGGCATCCCGCGACCGCGGGCGCAGGGGCCGCACGCGGGGGTCCAATGACGTGGTTTTCGAGATCGGGATCGGGTCGCTCGGCCCGTCGTGGTGAAAGGCTGCTCGTGCACGCGCTCGGCGCCGCGGGCCTGGCGCTCGCGCTGCTCGGCCACGGGGCCGCGGCCTTCGCGCAGGCCGTGCCCAGCGCCGAGGCCGCCGCGAGCCGCGCGGAACAGGCCCGGCTGGCGGACACCGACACCCTGCTCGCGCTGACCAGCGAAGGCGCGGTGCTCTACGGCCAGGACGCGGTCAAGCTCTCGGGCTACCAGTACTGCAGCCAGGCCGTGGCGCTGGCCGAGGCCGGCGAATTCCGCCAGAGCGTGCGCGCCGCGAGCAAGGCGCTGCACCTCGCCAATGCCACGCGCGATCCGAACCTGCTCGCGATGGCGCACCGCGACCTCGCGATCGTCTACAGCTATTCGGGCCAGCTCGACAAGGCCGAGCAGTTCGCGCGCGAGGCGCTGCGTCATCCGGCACGCGATCCGAAGCTGGTGGTCGGCCCGGCGCACAAGGTGATCGGCGACGTGCGCACGCGCCGCGGCGACCATGCGGGCGCGGTGCTCAGCTACGACGAGGCGCTGGCCAACAGCTCGGCGCGCTATGCGCCGCTGGTGCAGGCCTCGCTCGTCAACGCGCTGATCGAGGCGGGCGACGCCGCGCGCGCACGCCAGGTGCTCGCCGCCATGCCGCCGCCGAAGGACGCACCGCTGGCCGCGCAGCTGGACCGCACGCGCGCCCGGCTGCTGCTGGCCGAGAACCGGCCCGCCGAGGCGCGCGACCTGTACCGCGCGCTCACCGCACGGCAGGCCGGCACCGACGCCGAGTACTACCGCCTCTGGGCCTGGGACGGCGTGGCGCGCAGCGAGCTCGCGCTCGGCCGCGAGCAGGCCGCGGCCGAGGCGGTGGCGCATGCGCTCGGCAGCGTGGACCAGGTGCGCGCGAAGTTCCGCAGCGAAGAATTCAAGATGGGCCTGTTCTCCGACCTGCAGACGGTGTTCGAGCGCGCGGTCGGCATCTACAACGACGCGGGCGATGCGCGCCAGGCCTTCGAGGTGAGCGAGCGCAGCCGCTCGCGCGCGCTGCTCGACGCGGTGCGCGGCCGCGCGAAGATCAGCGAGCGCGCGGCGACCACCGTCGATCTCGCCACGCTGCAGGGCGCGCTCGCGCCCGACGAGCGCGTGGTGCAGTTCCATTCCCTGCCCGACCGGCTGCTGGTGTGGGTGGTGGGGCCGGCCGAGATCAAGGCCAGCACCGTGGCCGTGCGCCGCGAGGAACTGACCGAACTGGTCGAGGTGTTCCGCAATTCCATCGTGCGCGGCCGGCGCGCGGCCGTCACCAATGCCGACCGGCTCGGCGCGGCGCTGCTCGGTCCGCTCGGCCTCGCGCCCGGGCAGCGGCTGGTGGTGGTGCCGCACGGGCCGCTGCATTACCTGCCGTTCCAGGCGCTGCGCCTCGACGGGCGCTACGTGATCGAGACCCATCCGGTGGCGGTGGCGCCGTCGATCAGCATCGCGGTGCAGCTCGCGCAGCGCACGCCGCGCGTGAATGCGGCGCTCACCGCCTTCGGCAACCCGCGCATCGAGGACAAGTACGACCTGCCGGGCGCCGAGGCCGAGGTGAAGCAGCTCGCGCAGCTCTTTCCGCGCAACACGCTGTACATGGGCCCGGCGGCCACCAAGACCCAGTTCCGCGAGGTGGCCGCGCGCTCGCCGCTGATGCACGTGGCCGCGCATGCCGAGGCCGACGCGGTCGACCCGCTGTACTCGCGCATCCTGCTCGCGAACGAGGGCGGCAGGCAGAACTTCCTGGAGGCGCACGAGATCCTCGGCCTGCCGATGGACGGCACGGCGCTGGTCACGCTCTCGGCCTGCGAGTCGGGGCTGGGGCGCATCGCGCAGGGCGACGAGGTGCTGGGCTTCACGCGCTCCTTCCTCTCGGCCGGCAGCTCGAGCCTGATCGCCTCGCTCTGGCCGGTGTCGGACGACGCCACCGCGGTGCTCATGGGCACGCTCTACGGCGAGCTCGCCAAGGGCCGCGACCTGCAGAAGGCGGTGCAGGCCGGCCAGCTCGCGGTGCTGCGCGACCCGAAGATGGCCCATCCCTTCTTCTGGGCGCCGTTCAACCTGATCGGCAACTGGCGCCTCACCGTGGGGAGCCCGGCATGAACCACGTTCGTTCTCCTCGCGCGCATTTCTCCCTCCCCTCCCGGGGAAGGGCAGGGGTGGGAGCACGGCGGCCTCCGTGCGGTCGCTGCCTCTGCTTGCTGTCAGGGCGCGATCGAGAAGCGCAGCGCAAGAACCGCCCGCCCCCGCACCGCGCCCATCGTGCGCAGGGTACCGGGTGCGCCCCGCAGCGAAATAAAGGAGGAGCCGAAGGCGGGGGACATTCGCGGAGGGGCGCACCCGGTGCCCTGCGCACACGCCCCGAACAGCAGCACTCAACGCAACAACAGCAACAGCAACAGCAACACCCCGCGGTGGAGCCCTGACATGCGCGCCTGCCCACGCTCGACCCCCATCGCCCTCGCCACCGCGGCCCTGTTCGGCGCCACCCTGCTCGCCGCCCCCGGTCGCGCGCATGCGCAGCAGGAGGGCGCCACCACGCTGTTGCCCACCGCCGACCCCTGCGGCAGTTGCGACCGCCCGCTCGCCCAGGCGCCCACCGGCGCCGTCGCGCCGCAGAGCCTGCCGGCGCGCCCGGCGCCAGGCGAGGCCTCGTTCGTGCTCAACGACCTGCGGCTCAACGGCGTCAAGGCGCTGAGCAACGAGGAGCTGCAGGCCATCACCGGCCCCTACATCGGCCGCAGCGTCACGCTCGGCGATCTCGAAGGCCTGGCGCAAGCCATCACCGCGCGCTACAAGGCGCGCGGCTACTTCCTCGCGCAGGCGGTGGTGCCGGTGCAGACGGTGCAGGGCGGCATCGTCGAGATCAGCGTCGTCGAAGGCCGGCTCGGCCGCGTGGACGTGGTGGTCGCGCCCGATGCGCCGATCGCCGAGTCGCGCGTGCGCGGCTTCCTCGCGCCGCTCGCGCCCGGCGAGGCGGTCAATGCGCCGGCCTACGAGCGCGCGATGCTGCTGCTGTCGGACCAGCCCGGCCTCAAGGTCTCGTCGGCGCTGCAGGAGGGCACGCAACCCGGCACCACCGATCTCTCGGTCGAGGTCGCGGCGGCCTCGCGCTGGGCCTTCTCGGCCGAGGCCGACAACCACGGCACCAAGGAGTCGGGGCGCTTCCGCGTCGGCGGCACCGCGCGCTGGCTCAGCCCCTTCGGCATCGGCGACAACCTCGACATGCGGCTCATGGTGTCCGACAGCAACGCGCTGCAGTTCGGCCGCATCGCCTACGAGGCGCCGATCGGCACCAGCGGCCTGCGCGCCGGCGTGGGGCTGGCACGCGTCAGCTACGAGCTCGGCGGCCAGTTCGTCGACCTCGAGGCGCAGGGCCGCGCCGACGTGCTCGACTTCGCGCTCAACTATCCGCTGATCCGCCAGCGCCAGCAGAACCTGTTCCTGCGCCTCAATGCCGACGTGAAGGATCTCACCGACGAGCTGCGCGGCGTCGGCTTCACGGCCCGCAAGCGTGTGCAGGGCTTCGGCCTCGGCTGGACCTGGGAGCGGCGCGACGAGCTGCTCGGCGGCGGCTACTGGGCCAGCTCGGGCACGCTCTACCACGGCGATCTTTCGATCCGCGATGCCGAGAGCCGGCAGGCCGACCAGAGCTTCGGCGGGCGCGGCACCGAGGGCGGCTTCACCAAGCTGAGCTTCCAGGTCTCGCGGCTGCAGGCCATCGTGCCGCGCCATTCGCTGTACCTCTCGGTCGGCGGCCAGTGGGCCAGCAAGAACCTCGACGCCTCCGAGAAGCTCGCGCTCGGCGGCGCGCGCGCGGTGCGCGCCTATCCCTCGGGCGAGGCGCTGGTGGACCAGGGCGTGATCGGTACGGTCGAATGGCGCTGGTCGCTCGACGAGGCGTTCACGCCCTTCGTCTTCTACGACGCCGCGCGCGGCCGCATCGCGCGCCGCCCGACGCCCTTCGACGGCGACAACACCCGCAGCCTGCGCGGCTTCGGCCTCGGCCTGAGCTGGTCGCGCCCGGGCAATTTCTCGGTCAACGCGACGCTGGCCTGGCGCGACGGCACGCCGCGCGCGCAGACCGACGGCGGCGGGCGCAATCCGCGGCTCTACGTCCAGGTCCAGAAAGCCTTCTGATCATGAAGCCACGCACCTCTCCCCCTCTTCTTCGCGCGGCCGCGCGCCGCCTGCGGCTGCGGCCGGTGGCGCTGTCGCTGATCTGCGCCGGCGCCGCGCCCGCGATGGCGCAGGTGCTGCCCACCGGCTTCTCGCTGGTCGGCGGCAGCGTCGCGATGAGCCAGAACGGCGGCGTGATGAACCTCACGCAGAGCACGCAGCGCGGCATCGTCAACTGGACGACCTTCTCGATCGGCGCGGGCGGCGCCGTCAACATCCAGCAGCCGAACGCCGCGAGCATCCTGCTCAACCGGGTGACCGGCAACGAGACCTCGACCATCGCGGGCCAGCTCAATGCCAACGGCCGCGTGTTCCTGATCAACCCGAACGGCGTGATGTTCAACGGCACGGCGCAGGTCAACGTCGGCGGGCTCGTGGCCTCCACGCTCGCGCTCGCGACCAGCGACAAGAGCTTCATGGAAGGCGCCACGAACCTGGTGTTCGAGCGCGACAACGCCAACGGCGCCACCGTGCGCAACCTCGGCACCATCCAGGCCAGCGGCGGACCGGTGGTGCTGATGGGCGCGGACGTCGGCAACGCGGGCAGCATCACGGCCGACGGCCAGGCGATCGCGCTCGCCTCGGGCCGCAGGATCACGCTCGACCTCGCGGGCGACGGCCTCACCAGCATCGCGATCAACACCGACTCGATGGCCACCAACGCCGCCGTCTCGAACAGCGGCGTGCTGCAGGCCGACGGCGGCCGGGTGGTGATGGTGGGCCAGTCCACCACCGTCGGCGAGCTGGTGGTGAACCAGAGCGGCATCGTGCGCGCGCGCAGCATCGGCCTGCGCAACGGCGAGATCGTGCTCGGCGCAGGGGTGGGCAACGAGGTGCGCGTGGGCGGCACGCTCGATGCCACCGGCAGCGCGGCCGCGGGCGGGCGCATCGATGTCGCCGCGGGCCGCGTGCGCGTGGAGGGCGCCACGCTCGACGCCAGCGGCGACACGGGCGGCGGCACCGTGCAGGTGAAGGCGCTCACCGGCCTCGCCGTCGCGCCCGACGCCACGCTGCGCGCCGACGGCCGCGCGGGCAACGCCGCAGGCGGCACCATTCGCATCGAGGCCGCGGACCCCGCGAGCCTGCCCGGCGGCGCGCCCGGTACGGCCTCGCTCGGCCTGCACCTCTCGGGCACGCTCTCGGCCAACGGCTCGGGCAGCGGCGCGGGCGGGCTGGTGGCCACCGGCGCGAGCGCGGTGGCGGTCGGCAGCGACCTCTCGGTGTCGGCCGCGGGCGGCGCAGGCGGCGGCGCCAACGGGCGCTGGGAGCTGCGTTCCGACAAGCAGATGGTGGTCTCGAACGACGCACCCGCCTACGACCCGGGCAGCTACATCAATGCCGCGGGCACCGCCGCGAGCCCGGTCAACGCGGGCGCGGTCGGCGCCGCGCTGGGCCGCAACACCGACGTGCGGCTGCAGAGCAACGGCGACAACGCCGAGGGCGGCCGCGAGCGCTATGGCGTGTTCTTCGCCGCCGGTAGCCAGGTCGTGAAGGACCAGGGCGGCGATGCCGCGCTGCGCGTCGATTCGGCCACCGGCATCGGCATGGGCCCGGGCTCGGCGATCCAGTCGAAGGCGGGCGCGCTGCACGTCGATTTCAATGCCGACGCCTACGGCACCGTGCCCGGCGGGGGCGATGCGCCGCTGGCCGACGGCAGCAGCATCGGCGCGCCGATCCGGCTCGACGGCGCCACCATCGAGACCAATGGCGGCAACGTGCGCTTCTACGGCCAGAGCGATGCCGCCAACGGCCGCGCGATCGGCTATGCGCCGCGCTTCGGCACGCCGGTGGCGGGCGTCGAGATCGTCAACAGCCGCATCTCCACCTGCGCGCCCGGCGCCGCGAGCTGCGCCGGTGGCGGCAGCATCAGCCTGCGCGGCCAGGGCCAGACCCAGGTGGCGAGCGCCTTCTTCTCGGCCAGCGCCGGCGTGCTGCTCGGAAGCGCGGAGCTCGTCACCGGCAGCGGCGCCATCGGCATCGACGGCGTGGGCGGGCTGATGGCACGCGGCGTCGAGGTGGGCCTGAGCGACAACGACGGCACGCCCGGCCCGCGCAGCCGCATCGCATCGACCGGCGGCGACATCACGCTGCGCGGCAGCTCGCGCGGCTGGACCGCGGGCACCGATCCGGTCGGCACCTTCGACTACAACCAGGCGGGCGGCGGCGTGGCGGTGCGCGACAGCGACATCGCCACCGGCGGCAACGTGGCCATCGAGGGCCGCGGCGCCAACCTCGACGCGCTGCTGAACGACGCCAGCTTCCGCACGCTGGCGGCCTCGGCCACCATCAATGCCTCGCACGGCGTGCTGATCGACGGCGCGGCGGTCTCGGCCGGCACGGGCCGCAGCCTGGCGGTGCGCGGCACCATGGGCAGCGCGGGCATGGTGCTCGACAGCCTCGGCGTGCCGGAGCCGCCGCCGGCCGGCATCGACGCGCGGCTCACGCCCGCGGCGGTCTGGGTGCGCGCGAGCGGCGAGGGCGAAGGCCTGCGTGCCGCGGGCGGGCAGGTGATCGTCGACGGCGCCGACGGCGACGTGCTGCTGCAGCGCGGCAGCCAGTCGAACGCGCTGCTGAACGCGGCCAACGGAAGCGGCGCGGGCGGGTCGGTGCGCGTCACCGGCCGCAACATCTACAGCGGCAGCTTCTCCGACGATTCGGGCACGCTGGCCGACGCGAGCGGCAGCGCGGGCGGCGGCAGTGTGCGGCTCGAGGCCACGGTGCGCACCGCCGACGGCACGGGCGGCATGCTCGCGATGGAGAACAGCCTGTCGATCCGCGCCGACAACAGCTCGGCCGCGGGCAACGGCGGCAGCATCGTGCTGCTCGCGGGCAACAGCCTGCGCGCGCACGGCAACCTCTCGGCGCGCGCCGGCGCCGGCGGCGGCAACGGCGGCTTCGTCGAGACCTCGGGTTCGGCGCTCGATCTGCGCGGCATCCGCGTCGACACCTCTGCCAGCGCGGGCCAGGCCGGCAGCTGGCTGATCGATCCCTTCAACATCTCGATCGTCAGCGGCACGGCCTCGGGCTCGCTGCCGGCCAATCCCTTCGTGCCGCTCGCCGACTCGGTGATCCAGGACGGCGACATCAACGCCGCGCTCAACGGCGGCGCCAACGTGAAGATCACCACCGGCACCGGCGGACCCGGCAACGGCAGCATCTCGCTGGCCAACGACGTGCTGGTGGACTACGACGGCGCCTCCGGCGCGCGCACCTTCGAGCTGGCCTCGGGCGGCGGCATCTTCGGCGGCGGCAGCGACACGGTGATCCGCTCCTCGGGCGCGGGCGCGCTCAACGTGGTGTTCGATGCCGGCGTGAACCCCGACGGCACGCCCTCGGGCAACAGCGGCTTCATCACCTACAACGGCAGCATCGACACGCACGGCGGCAGCGTCACCATGACGGCGCGCGGCACCGGCAGCCCCACCAGCGGCAGCATCAACATGAACGGCGCGCAGGTGCAGACCGACGGCGGCGCGGTGACGCTGTCCGCCGGCCAGCCGGGCGCGCCCACCGGCTACGTCACCCTGGTGGACACCCGCATCGACACGCGCGTGGGCCAGAGCGACGCCGGCGCCGGCGGCAACCTGCAGATCGCGGCCGGCAACGTGCGGCTCGCGGGCGTGCAGCTCTCGGCGTCCACCGGCAGCATCGACATCCGCGGCAGCTCGGCCGACTGGACCAGCGGCGTGGTCGTGACCGACGGCCGCACGACCTCGGCGCTCTCGACCACCAGCGGCAACATCACGGTGCAGGGCGTGGCGCGGCGCCAGGCCTCGGCCACCTTCGCCGGCGCGCACGGCGTGCTGGTGAACGGCGGCAGCACGATCACCAGCGGCAGCGGCGACATCGTGCTGCGCGGCTACAACTTCAACACCGATTCGAACCCGGCCGACACCGGCGTGCGGCTCGAGAACGGCGCGCGCATCGCCACCACCGGCGGCGGCGACATCGAGATCACCGGCGCCTCGCAGAACGGCGGCGCGGGCGTCTCGATGCAGGCCGGCGGCGGGGTCAGCGCGCCGGGTGCGCTGCCGAGCGTGCAAGGCAGCGGCAACGTGGTGCTGCGGGCGGTGAACAATGGCAGCACCGACGCCATCGTGATCGGTGCGCCCGTGAGCGCCGCCAACACCCTCGACCTGCGGCCGGGCGGCATGGACGCGAACTTCGCGGCCTTCGATGCGACGACCGCGCCGATCGTGCTCGGCGGCGCGGGCGGCGGCGGCTTCTCGGTCTCGGCGGCCGAGTTCGCGCGGCTGTCGGCGCCGGCCATCGTGGCCGGCAGCAGCACGCATGCGGGCGACATCACGGTGGCCGGGCCGCTCGCCACGCCCGGCGCGCTCACGCTGCAGAACGACGCGGGCGGCAACATCGCGCTCAACGGCGCGGTCTCGGCCTCGGCGCTGGGGCTGCTCTCGGCGGGCAACATCGCGCAATCGGCCGCGGGGGCGATCAGCGCGAGCACCCTGCTCGCGCGCTCGACGGGCGGCTCGGTGGACCTGGGCAACGCGGTCAACGACGTCGCCGTCGTCGGCGGCGGTGCGGCGGGCAGCTTCCGCTACGTCGACGCGAACGCGGTCACCATCGGCACGCCGGCCGCCGTCGGCTTCGATGCCGCGGGCAACCAGCCGGCCGTGGCCAGCGTGGGCTCGATGGCCGCGAACGCGGTGTTCGTGCGCACGCTCGCGGGCGACCTCACGCTGGCCACCAACATCAACGCCGCAAGCACCGAGCTCGTGGCCGCCTCGCGCTTCCAGAACGCCGGCACTTTCGCGATCGGCGGCGGCAACTGGCGCATCTGGGCCGACACCTGGCTCGGCGAGACGCGCGGCGGCCTCGCGGGCACGGGCACGCTGCCCAACCTCTACCACTGCGCCTACTTCGGCCTGTGCACGGTGACGGTGCCGGCGGACGGCAACCACTTCATCTATGCGCAGCAGCCGGTGGCGCGGATCGTGATCGCCGACGCCTCGCGCCGGCAGTGGATGCCCAATCCGCTGTTCCTCTACAGCATCAACGGGCTGATCCTCGGCGACGGCCCCGGGGGCTTTAGCGGCATGCTCTCCACCACCGCGCTGCCGGGCAGCCCGCCGGGCAGCTATCCGATCAACGGCAGCTTCGCCTCGGCCGCGGGCTATGCGATCGAGGTGGTGCCGGGCACGCTGCGGGTGGACTTCGGCATGCTCGAGCGGCCCTCGGTGGACGTGGTGCGCGAGCAGCCCTCGACCTGGCTCTACGACCGCAACATCGGCCAGGCGCCGATCTGCCTCGCGACCGGCGCGCTCGAGGGCGACCGCGCGGCGCAGGACGGCGACCTGCTCGCGCGCGAGTGGACGCGCGTGCGCTCGCGGCCCAACCTGCTGAGCTGCGTCAACACCGAGCGGCGAAACGGCTGCTCAGACTTCTGAAGTGATGAAGCACCCCCCAAGCCGCTTCGCGGCTCCCCCCTCTCTCGCCTTCGGCGGGAGGGGGGCGCACCCAGAGGCCTGGCAAAGCCAGTTCCTCGGGTGCCCTGGAGACTTCGCTGCGCTCGCCGGCTTGCGTGGCCTGTGTCGTGCGGTGCGGACAGGCGCTCAGCGCGGCGCCTGTGCCGTGATGACGAAGAGCTGCGCCATCAGGTCGGCGAGCAGCCGCAGCTGTGCGTCATCGGTGAGCGGCGCATGGCGGTAGTCCGCCACGCCGGCTTCGAGGCCCTCCAACGGCCCCGCGAAGAACATGCGCCGCAGTGCGCCGCCGAGCGCGTCGTAGGCCGGCACGCGCTCGCGGTCGTCGATCGTGCTCGTCGCCTCGCTGCCCGCTGCGGGCGTGGCCAGAAAGGGCGCGAGCACCGCGGCCTGCAGGCGCCCCGCGGCGATCAGCCGGTTGAGCGTCATGTCGAAGGCGAAGGCCGGCCCTTCGGCCAGCGCCTCGCGCAGCAGCGCGGGCAGGGTGCGCCGGCCGCGCGGCGTGACGAGGTAGGCGGCCGCGCCCCAGTTGTAGAGGCCGCGCGCATCGAGGATCTCGATGCCGCCGAGCACGCCCTGCGGCATGTGCTTCTTGCGGCTCTGCCACAGCGCGAGCAACGCCGGCGCCGAGGCATAGGGCAGGCATTCGAGGAACACGAGCTCGTAGCCCGCCAGGCGCGCGAGCGCGGCCTCGTCACCGAGCAGCGCGGGCGCGGCGCGGCTCAGCTGCGCGTCGTCCTCGAGCACCAGGAAGAAGCCGTCCCCGGGCGCCGATTCGATCGCCGCCGCGTGCGAGAGGAAGCAGGCATGCTCGCGCGGGCTCACGCGGGCCGCGCCGTGCGGCAGGCCCTCGATGCCGATGGCTTCGAAGCGCGCGATGCCGCCGAGGCCCAGTGCCTGCAACTGCGCTGCCATGGCCTCGCGCCGCGCGCTGCTGGCCGGCAGATTGATGAAGCAACCGTTCATGAGGACGCCATGCCTTTCGGGCCGATCGAAGGAAGATGCGGGTGCCGCGCGTGCGCCACGGCCATGGCGCCTGCGCGGAGGCAGCGCGCATGACGCGGCCCTGGCTCAGCGTGGTGATGCCGTTCTACCGCAAGCTTGCGGAGTTCGAGCGCGTGGTCGCGCGCAATGCGCCGTACTGGGCGCGGCCCGGCATCGAGGTGGTGATCGCGCTCGACGAGCCGTCGGAGGAAGCGGCGCTGCAGCGCCTGCTCGACCGCTTCGCCGGGGTGCGCTGGAAGGTGCTGGTCAACGACCGCGCGCACGACTGGCGCCCGCCCTGCCGCGCGATCAACGCCGGCGTGCGCCATGCCGCGGGCCGCTTCGTCTTCGTGCACTCGCCCGAGTCGGCCTACGTGGGCGACGCGCCCGCGGTCGCGCTGCATGCGGCGATGGCGGGCGAGCGCCACGTCGCGCTCGGCCGCGTGGGCTTCGCACGCTTCGAAGCGCTCGATGCCGCGGGCGGCAGCCTGGCGGCGGCCTTCGTGGCGGCGGTGCCCGAGACGCTCTACCTGCGCACCTTCTACGGCTCGGTGTGCTGCGCGCGCGAGGCCTTCGAGGCCGTGGGCGGCTACGACGAGAGCCTCGACCTCTGGGGCGGCGACGACGACGACTTCCGCGTGCGCCTGGAAATGGCGGGCTGGCAGTTGCAGGCCTGCACGGCGCTGCAGATGCTGCATCTCTCGTTCGAGCCGCGCGACGGCGGCGAGCGCTTCGATCCCGACAACGACTGGCGCCGCTGCACGCCCGCGAGCGCGCGTGCGAACCGCGATGCGGCGGGCGGCCCCGATGCCTGGGGCCGCGACTTCGGCCGTCTCGCGCGCGACGACGCGCCGGCCGCCGTCGATCCCGGGGGCGACGCCGCGGTGCCTGACTGGCTGGTGGCCGCGCCGGTGTTCCCGGTCGGCTCGCGGCGCCAGTGCGAGGTCTGCGCGCGCATGCTGCACCACGAGCCCGCGCCGCCGTACTTCTGTCCCTTCTGCAGCCGCGAGGCGCCGCAGCGGCTCACCGCGCGGCCGCGCATCGTCTGCGTGATGCAGGTGCGCAACGAGGCGGGCTGGCTCGAGGGCTGCCTCGCGCACCTGCGCGACCACGTGGACGGTTTCATCGCGCTCGACGACGGCTCCACCGACGGCACGGCCGGGATCCTGCGGCGCGAGCCCGGGCTGCTCGAGCTGCTGTCGAACCCGCCGGCCGAGCCGCACCGCTGGGACGAGCCCGGCAACCGCCTCCGGCTGCTCGAATGCGCGCGCCGCCACGGCGCGGGCTGGGTGCTGGCCTGCGATGCGGACGAGCGCTTCGAGACGCTGTTCCTGCGGAATCTGCATGCGATCGTCGACACCCTGCCGGAGGACCGGCTGGCCTGCCTCTCGCTCTCGTACCGCGAGCTCTGGGATGCGCCCGACCGCTTTCGCGACGACGGCGATTGGGGCCGCAGGACGCGCGCGGCGCTGTTCCGGCTGCCGCAGCAGATCGCCTTCGACGAGGCGCCGGCGCTGCACGGGCCGTGGTTTCCCGATGCGGTGGCGCGCCATGGCGCGATGTACCGCAGCTACTACCGGCTCTACCACCTGCGCATGGTGCGGCGCGCCGACCGCCTCGCGCGCCGCGCGCGCTACCGTGCGCTCGATCCCGGGGCGCGGCTGCAGGCCGCAGGCTATGACCACCTCGCGGACGAGGGGCCGGCAGTGCGGCTCTCGCCCGTGGCGCCGGCGCGCGGCTACGACATGGCCACGCTGCCGGCCGTGCTCGTGCGCGGGGACGGCGCTCAAGGCAGCGGCACGCCCGTGGCCAGCGTGCGTGCGAAGTCGCCGCGGTAGGTGCGGCTGCCGGTGTGCGTGAGGCGCGAGCGCGTGTCCACGTGCACCTTGCCGCCGATCGACTGCCAGCGGCGGCAGAAGGCGAAGTCCTCGCTGAGATAGCGGCCGTTGCCGGGCTCGGCCCAGACGTCGAAGAAGCGGTGGTGCGGCCATGCGGCCGCGACCGGGTCGTCCATGCGGTCGGGCGTGTAGCGCAGTTCGGGCATGGCCGCGGCGAGCCGCTCGAACACCGCGCGCTCGATCAGCATGAAGCCCGTGGGCGCATCGAGCACTTCGAGAAAGCCGTCGGGCTCCACGCGCCCGGCCAGGCCGGGCTCGGCGAGGTTGACCGGGAACACCGCATGCCGCGCCTCGAAGTCCTCGCGCGTGCTGCCCGCGGGCAGCGGCGCGGCCAGGCCCGCGCGCGGCCAGCCGTCGTCCTTGTGCGGATAGATGCCGGCCACCACCGGCCGGCCCGCGCGCAGCAGGCGCAGCGCGTCCTCGGGCGCGAAGCCGATGTCGGCGTCGATCCAGAACAGATGGGTCCAGCGCGCGTCGGCCATGAACTCCGCCACCAGCCGGTTGCGTGCGCGCGGGATCAGGCTGTCGCCGTCGAGGAAGCGCGCCTGCATCGCGAAGCCGTGCTGCCATGCCGCATTGACGAGGCCGAGCAGGCTGCGCACGTAGTCGCTGGTCATCGTGCCGCTGTGGCTCGGCGTGGCGATGAAGGGGCGGACGGTCTTCAGGATGTCGGTGTCGGGCATGCGTAGGCCGGTAAAGGGAGGAAAGACGATATCTGCGCAGCGCCGCGGCCACAACGGCCTCAGCCCGGGGCACCCGTGGAACCGGCTTCGCCGGGCCACCGGGTGCGCCCCCCAGTGGGGGGAGGCGCCGAAGGCGCTTCGGGGGGCGTCGTTCCTCGGCGGGTGGACAGGAGCGCGCGCAGCTTGGCCGGCGCGACCGGCTTGGTCAACAGCATCACGCCGCCGCGGCGCAGCCGCTGCAGCACCTCGGGGCCGGTCGCGCCCGAGACCAGCACCGCGAGCGCCTCGGGCTGCAGCCGGCGCGCGGCGGCGATCACGTCCATGCCGTCGCCCTCGCCCGCGAGCTGCAGGTCGCACAGCACCGCGTCGAAGCGCAGGTCGCCGGTGCCGAGCCGTGCGATCGCCTCGGCGCCGGTGGCGAGGCATTCGACGCGGCAGCCCCATTGCTCCAGCAGCGCGCGGCTGCCGTCGAGGATGGCGGGATCGTCGTCCACCACCATGCAGTTCAGGCCCGCGAGCGGCGCCACGGCCGCGGGCGCGGGTTCCTCGGGCGCGGCGGGGGCAGCGGTGGCCTGCGCCGCAGGCAGCGCGAGCGCGAAGGTGCTGCCCGCCTGCAGCGCCGACCGCACGGTGATGCGGGTGCCGAGCAGCGCGGCGATGCGCGCGCAGATCGCGAGCCCGAGCCCGAAGCCGCGGCGGCGGTCGCGCTCGGTGTTCGCGACCTGGTAGAACTCCTCGAAGATGCGGCCCTGGTGGATCGGCGCGATGCCGACGCCGTTGTCGCGCACCTCGATGCTCACCTGGTCGCCTTCAGCACGCCGACGGCGGCGCGCGACCACCAGCACCGTGCCGCCGGGCGGCGCATGGCGCAGCGCATTCGACACCAGGTTGCCGACGATGCGCTGCAGCAGCGCCGCATCGCTGCGCACCGCCAGGCCGCGGTCGCGCCAGCACAGGCGCACGCGGGTCTCGGCCGCGACCGCGGCATGCTGCGCATCGAGCTGGTCGAACAGCGCGGCGAGCGACACCTTGGTGATCGCCGGCGTCAGCACCTGCGCATCGAGGCGCGAGATCTCGAGCAGGTCGTCGAGCAGCACGCCCATGAACTCGGTGCTCTCCTGCAGCCGCAGCATCGCCGGCCGCTGCGCGGCGCTGGCGCCGGGCAGCAGGCCGTCGATGAAGAGGCCCATGGCGTGCAGCGGCTGGCGCAGGTCGTGGCTGGCGGCGGCCAGGAAGCGGGCGCGCGACAGGGCCGCCTGCTCGGCTTCGGCCATGCGCTGCAGCGCCACCGCGGTGGCTTCGCGCACCCGCTCTTCGCTCACCTGCCGGTTGTGCTGCAGCCGCTCGGCCAGGCGGTCGATGTCGCGCGCGAGCACCGCGAGCTCGTGCGTGCCGCCGGGGCCGGCCGCGGCCTGCGCCTTTTCCGGCGCGCCGCCCTCGACCACGCCGCAGCGCGCCTCGAAGTGGCCGGCCTCGAGCGCGGCCACCGTGCGCGACACGCGGCGCAGCGGCCGCGCCACCGTGCGCGCCATGTGGCGCACCGAGGCCCAGGCCGCGAGCAGCGCCACCAGCGCGATGCCGATGCCCGCCAGCAGCGAGCGGCTGCGCTCGCGCGCATAGGCCGTGGTGTCGCGAAAGGTCTGCACCAGCCCGATCGGCTTCTCGCCCGCGGCCGTGGAGCCCGCGGGCGCGAAGGCGCTGGCGCGCGAGGCCTCGCGCAGCGTGACCGGCGAGGTGAACATGCGCAGCTGCGCGAGCGGGGTCGCCTTGGGACCGGCCGTCACGTACACGCCGGCGCTGTTGCTGATCTCCACCCGCATCACCTGCCCGCCACGCAGCGCCGCGTTCGCGACGTTCTGCAGCGCCGGCAGGTCGCCCGCGTAGAGGCTCAGGTCCGACATCGCCGCCACCTGGCGCGCCACCGCCTGGCCCTCGGCGTCGAAGGCAGCCTCGAGCGTCTGCAGCCGGTGGTGGGTGAACCATCCGGTGAGCGCCAGCGCGACCGCGGCGCACGGCACCACGCCGAGCCGGAACAGGTCGCGCTGCAGGTTGCCGCGCACCAGCAGCGCGGGCGCGGAAGAGGGCGGCGCGGGCGGCGGCGAGCCCTCTTCGGAACGGCCGGACGAAAGGCTCATCGCGTGACGGTGAGCCGCTCGGTCAGTTCCCGCTCCTCCGGCAGGCGCAGCCCGAGCCCGCGCGCGACGGTGGTGTTGACGCGCACCGTGGCCGGCGCGGCCGACTCCACGAGCGGGCCGGTGCCGCTGCTGCTGCTGCCGTTGCCGCTGCTGGCGAGCTTCTGGCCGAGCAACTGCGCCTGGCGGGCCAGCTGGGCCGGCGTCGACACCGCCGCCGCCAGCCCGCCCGAGCGCACCAGGCCTTCGCTCGCGCCGAACACCGGCAGCCCCGCGCCCGCGCCGGCGCGCAGCACCGAGAGCGTGGCCGCCTGGCTGTCGCCGATCAGGTCCGGCAGCACCATCAGCGCATCGCTGCGCGGCACCACCGCGCGCAGCGCAGCGGCGAGCGAGCGCGCGTCGGGCGCGTATTCCACCTGCAGATCCCACGGCGGCTGCGTGCCCTGCGCCGCCCGCTGCAGCTCGCGCACCAGCGGCTCCGATTCAGGCGTGGCGACCACGCCGATGCGCTGCTTCTGCGGCAACACCGCACCCACGAGCGCGAGCTGGTCGGCCATCGCCGGGTCGCGCAGCAGCACGCCCACGCGCCGCTGGCCGCGCTGCAGCGCCGGGCTGCTCGCGCGCAGGTTCTCGTAGTCGAGCCGGCTCAGCATCGCGAGCACCAGCGGCTGCTGGCCCGGGCGTTCGAGCGCGGCGCGCGCGGCGCGCTCGCCCACCGCCATCGTCACGAAGATGCCGTCGGCGGGCGTCGCGGCGGTGGCGGCGGTGCGCAGGCTGCGCGTGCGCACGCCCGCGTTCGCCGCCCGCTCGGGCTCGGCGCCGGCGGCCTCGGCGACGGGAGCGGCCTGCGCCGCGTCGGCCGCGCCCGGCGCCAGCCGCACCAGCTCGAAGCGTCCGCCGGGTTCCTGCGCCGCGCGCAGGTGCTGCACGAATTCGGCGTGCGCCGCGAGCTCGTCGCCCATCAGCACCGTGAGCCCGGAGGCCAAGGCGCCCGTGGCGAACTGCGCCGCGGCGAGCGCGAGCGCGAGGCGGAAGCGGCGGCGCGGCAGCCGTTTCCGAAGGAGCGAGATGAAGCGATGAACGGCGACAAACATGGGGACTGCTTCCGCAGCAAGGGCAGTGGTCCCAATGTACGGAAGGGCCCCGCTTCGCGCGATAAGGCGGAGGGGCTATGTCGCGCGCCGCGGGTGCGCGCGGGTGTGACGGAATGCCGCTGCGCGGCGGCCAGGCGGCCTATGTCCGACGGTCTACTGTCGCCCCAGGCCCGGCATTGGCGCGTCAGCGGAGTTGGACGCCGCCGTCCCCGGTCTTTACCGGTCTTTTCACTGTGGTTCTTATTTGCGAGTCGCCATCAAGGCATCGCACTATTCGAATATGCAAAGATGTTTGCGTCCAATGCTTGAATTCAACAAAAGTTAAATTAATTTATTCGGCATCTAATTTGAAACATTAAAAGTCGCGCGGCCGATTTTTGCTTAGACTCCGCTCTTTTCGGCCAATTCTTTCTGTCTTTTGAATTGGCTATGAAATTTCAAAAGTAATTGCATCCGCCATGCGGTGGTTTTCTTAATGAAAGATGAGCTGACATATCGCCGTCGTGGAGAGGTCGAACAGGACTTCCGCGCAAAGAGGCCATTCCTCCCCGCGACGAGCAATGCGGTCGGCGGGCGGGAAGTGATATGTCGGGGCTGAAGGACGAACCCGTCGTCCCGGAGCGCCCAACGCCGTCTCGCGATACGCCCACTGAGGCCACCGCCGGGTCACCGCCCGGAATTGTGTTTCGTGTCGTACTCGGCGCGTTGTTGTTTCTCCCGGCGGCAATCCACTGTGGCGGTGGTGCCGCAGTGTTTCGGTCCTGGCGGCGCACGCCCAACTTCGTCAGCACGATACTGATGGCGCATCACGAGATCCACGCCCGGCTGCAGGCGCGATCGAAATGGGTGAGATGGCCGGTATTTGCTGCGTTCTCGCTTGGCTTCCGGCTTCACTCGAAGGGGACCATCCAACGCGCCTTCCGCGACACGTGGCACCTTCTTCGTGAAGACGGGTTGAAAAAGCTTCCGGGCGCAGTCCGTCTCACCGTGCCGGGGGGTATCGGGATCGAGCTGCCACCGCGGAAACAGCAAATCGACGCTGCGGTCGATGTCGACACGCCCGCCTTCCGTGTGCGCGCGAGACGCGTACTCGTGCTGGACTACCGCATCCCTCGCGCAGACAACTCGGCGGGCGAGTTGGCGATGCTGGGGGTTCTCCGCGACCTTGTCGCCTTGGGGTACGGCGTGGTCTTCATGCCGAACGACATGGCGCCGGCTCCCCGGCATGAGTCGGTGCTGCGGGATCTCGGTGTGGAGGTCGTCACCCGCGAATCCGGGTTTTCAGGCACGAGGCATTTCATCGAACGCCATGGCGCCGAGTTTGGCGTCTTCTACGTCGCGCGGTTCGATGTGGCGGAAAGCGCGTTGAGCGCGATTCGCACCGCCGCGCCGACAGCGCGCGTGCTGTTCCATGCGCCGGATCTCCACTTCCTGCGCGAGCGGCGTGAAGCGAAACTGCTCGGGGACCGGCGGGCGATGGCGCGTGCCGAGGAGACGCGGCGGCGTGAACTGGCGGTCATGCACGCCTGCGACCACGTCGTGGTTGTGAGCCCGGCCGAGGTCCCGGTCCTGCGCGAAGCGCTCTCCGATGAGACACCCATCTCGATTTTTCCGGTGCTGTACGCGCCGGTGGAGGCCCGGGTAGCGCCCTATGAGGCGCGCAAAGACGTCTTCTTCCTTGGCGGTTTCGGTCACAAGCCGAACGTTTCCGCGGTGGAGTGGTTCGTGCGCGAGGTCTGGCCAGCCGTTCGGGCTTCGCTGCCTGGGGCCTGCTTCCACGTCATCGGCGCCGATGTGCCGCCCGGCATCAGCGCGCTCGAGCGGGTTCCCGGCGTGAAGGTCATCGGTTTTGTGCCGGACCTCGCGCCTGTCTTGTCCGGCTACCGCGTCGGCGTGGCGCCGCTGCTCTACGGTGCCGGCATCAAGGGGAAGGTGGCAATGACGCTGGGCGCGGGCATTCCTTGTGTCTGCACCAGGATCGCCGCCGAGGGCATGGGCATCGAAGACGGCGTGCACGCCATGGTGACCTCGGACGCGACCGGCTTCGCGAAGGCAGTCATCGCGCTCTATCAGGACGGTTCGCTCTGGCGCCGCCTTTCCGTGCACGGGCAGGAGCTCGTGCGCGCGAGGTTCGGAGAGGCCGCGAATCGGGGCGCGCTGCTGCGTGTGCTGAACGATGCGAGGGTGCTCCCGATTCCGCTGTGGCAGGCGCATTGCGAGAACCTGCAGTCCGTCGTGGTCCCCGCCCCGCCGGCGGATGTGCCGGTCGACGTCACGATCATCGTTCCCGCATTCAACCAGTGGGCGATGACGCGGGCCTGCATCGCCTCGATCGTCTGCGCCGGCGCAGGAACCGGTGTCCGCTACGAAGTCATCGTGGCCGACGACGGCTCGACGGACGAGACCCGGAGCGCAGAGACGCGCATTCCAGGCCTGCGGGTCGTCAGGACGCCGCGCAACCTCGGATTTCTCAAGAACTGCAACCATGCGGCAACGCATGCGCGCGGCAAGTACATCCTCTTGCTCAACAACGATGCCGTCGTCCTTCCGGGGTGGTTGGATGGCCTTCACGACACCTTGGAGAGCGATGCATCGATCGCCATCGCGGGTTCCAAGCTGCTCAACCAGGATGGCAGCCTGCAGGAAGCGGGGGGTGGACTGTTGTCGGACGCGAGCGGCGTGAGCATCGGTCGATGGCTCCGCACCGCAGATGGGTGGCGACGGGGTGCGCGAGACGAGGCCGTGTTCAATTTTCAACGCGAAACCGACTACGTCACCGGCGCATCCCTGATCGTTCGCACCTCTTTCTGGCGGGCAGTGGGCGGGTTCGACGAAAGCTTCGAAATCGCCTACTGCGAAGACTCCGATCTGGCCATGCGGGCGCGCGCACTGGGCCACAAGGTCGTTTATCAGCCCAGGTCGGAGGCCGTGCACCTGGAGCATCAGAGCTATGCAGATGTCGATGAGGGTGCCGACGCCAAAGGGCGCGGAGAACTGCAGCGCCACAACAAGGCCCTGATGGCAGAGAAATGGAAGCACGTGCTTGCCCGTGACCATCTTCCCCCGGGGAGTGAATGGGAGCGGGTCGCAGCCCACGGCGAGCGGGCCATTCCGCCTGTGATCCTCGAGCGCAGAAAAAAGTCGAAGGTCCTGCGCATTCTCTACTTCAGCCCGTTTCCTTCGCACCCGAGCAATCACGGCAACCAAGCGACGATCCAGCAATTCGCCCGGCAGTTCCAGGCCATGGGCCACAAGGTGCATTTCGTCGTCCTGAGGAGCGGCCTCTTCGATGCCGACGCGGAGCGCGCCATGCGGGAGGCCTGGGACACCCTCGACGTCCTGCCGAACTCCCATGCCCTGGGCGCCAACGGGGCGCCCATTCCGTTCGATGGGTGGTACGCGCAGGGCTTGGGCGAACGTATCCGCGTGCTGTGCGCACGCTATGGCATCGACGTGCTGCTTTGCTCTTATGTCTTCCAGTCGAAGATGCTGGACTACATCCCTTCCTACATTCTCAGAATCATCGATACCCACGACAAGATGGGTCACCGGTACGACATGCTGCGGCAGAAGGGCCTCCCGCTGGAGTTCTTCTCCTGCACGCCCGAAGAAGAAGGTGCATATCTGCGAAGGGCCGACGTGGTGCTGGCTCGACGTCGGGAAGAGGCGGACTATTTCGATTCGGTGTCCGGGAGGAACTCATCGGTCGTCGTCCCTCATTTCGAGGCGCCGCACTTTGTCGACAAACGCTTCGAGAAACTCGAGCGCGTCGTGATCGTGGCCAGTGCCAATCAGGTCAATCTGGCCATCGTGCGTGACTTCCTGCAGACGCTGGATCGCCGGCTGGCGGGGAAGTCTTGCCCGTTCGTGGTGGTGATTGCGGGCCAGGTCAAGGACCTCGTTGCCCTGCTCCCGCTGCAAGAACAAAAGCTGTTCAAGAGATCCTGGATTCGAATGACTGGATTCATCGAGGACATCGGCGGGTTCTATGCCAAGGCTGATCTCGTGGTGTCGCCCGTGACCATGGGCACGGGCATCAATGTCAAGACGGTACAGGCCATGGCGTACGGCATGCCGCTGTTGACCACGGCCTGGGGAAGCAAGGGCATCGAGACCAGCGAGCCGCTGCACGGCCTTGCGAGCGTCGACGAACTTGTGGAGGCACTTTTTAAGCTGGCCGCATCGCCCGGCGAGCTCGAGCGACTGAAGACTTGCAGCCGCGAAGCCTATCAACGCTTCTTCGACGCGAGTCAGGCCGTGCTGCGGGACGTCCTCGATCGGGTACCGCGCGGCGATGAACGCGAGCGTCCTGCGCGCGGGCTGCCGCAGGACATCGCTCTCGAGATCGCCGCAACGCCGGCCACGGCTTCGGCAAAGGGGCGCAGCCATGCCGCCCATGAAGATCAAGAAGACAGGGAGAACCATTGAAGACAATACGCGCGAGGGCGCCACTGCGGCTGGGACTGGCCGGCGGAGGCACCGATATTTCAAGCTATTGCGACGTGCATGGTGGCTGCGTGCTCAATGCCACCATCGACCGCTATGCCTATGCAGTGATCCGCGAATCGCGCGATGGCCAGATCAAGTTCGAGGCCACCGACAAGCAGGCGGTGGAGAAATGGCGGCCGACATCCCGCATCGCCCTGGACGGGGGGCTCGATCTGCACAAGGCCGTCTACAACCACTTCGTGCAGAACCATCTGGGCGGCGCTTCGTTGGCAATTGAGCTGAGCACGTTCTGCGATGCGCCGATCGGCTCGGGGCTGGGTTCCTCGTCGACGCTGGTCGTCGCCATGATCCGCGCCTTCGTCGAGCTTCTGAACCTGCCCTTCGACGACTACATGATCGCGCAGCTGGCCTACCAGATCGAACGCGTCGACTGCGGTCTGCAGGGTGGGCGCCAGGACCAGTATTCCGCAACCTTCGGAGGCTTCAACTTCATGGAGTTCTTCGCCGCCGAAAGAACCCTCGTCAACCCGTTGAGGATTCGCAGTTCAGTGATCTGCGAACTGGAGGCTTCCCTGGTGTTGTTCTTCACCGGCGTTTCCCGGGAGTCGGCGCGGATCATCGCCGACCAGAGCGCGAACGTCGGTGCCGGAAAGCTCGACGCGATCGAAGCGATGCACGGCCTGAAGCGCGAGGCGCTGACGATGAAGGACTGCCTTCTGCGTGGCGACTTCGAAGGTTTGGTCGAGTCCATGCGCAGCGGATGGGAGAACAAGAAGCGCTCTGCCAGAACCGTGAGCAATCCCGAGATCGACCGCATCTACGCCACGGCCACGAGTGCCGGCGCATTGGCCGGAAAGGTGTCCGGTGCGGGCGGCGGCGGCTTCATGCTGTTCTTCGCGCCCAACGAGCGGCGCCTCGATGTCATTCGCGCCTTGAACAATTTCGATGGCCAGGTCAGCAACTGTCATTTCACGAAGAATGGAGCTCAAACATGGAGGATCTGACCACCGAGTACATCACTGCGCAGATCGATCAGGCCCGCCGCGTCATGGCTGCAATGGGAAATGACGTGCAGCTGCAGCGCACGCTCGCCGAGGCCGCCGCCGCATGCACCTTGGCACTCAGAAACGGCCGCAAGCTCCTGATCGCGGGGAACGGCGGCAGCGCCGCCGACGCGCAACACATCGCAGGCGAGTTCGTGAGCCGTTTCGCCTTCGATCGACCGGGCTTGTCAGCCATCGCGCTGACGACCGACACCTCCATCCTGACGGCGATCGGCAACGACTACGGCTACGAGAAGCTGTTTGCCCGGCAGGTGCAGGCGCTGGGTCAAAACGGCGACGTCTTCATCGGGTACTCCACCTCCGGTGCTTCGCCCAATGTGCTGAGGGCCTTCGAAGAGGCGCGCAGCCGCGGCCTGGTCTGCATTGGCATGACGGGCAGCCGGGGAGGGCCGATGAGGCTGTTGTGCGATCACCTGCTCGAAGTTCCCGCGGGGGAGACGCCGAAGATCCAGGAAGGGCACCTCGTGCTGGGCCACATCCTGTGCGGGCTGGTCGAGAACGCCATGTTCGCTGCCGTACGCTGATGGAGGCGATCGTCCTCGCAGGCGGCCTGGGAACGCGCCTGCGCGCCGAGGTGCCGGATCTGCCCAAGCCCATGGCACCCGTGGGCGGCCAGCCTTTCCTGGGCTTGTTGCTGCATCGCCTGGCGCAGCAGCGTGTTTCGAGGGTGGTGCTGTCGCTGGGCTACAAGGCGCAGCAGATCATCGATCACTTCGGCAGCAGCTTCGCGGGCATGACGCTGGAGCACGTCGTCGAAAGCAGGCCGCTCGGGACGGGCGGTGCCATTCGACGGGCCATGACGCGGGTCAAGGACGACCATGTCCATGTCTTCAACGGCGATACCTACCTCGACCTGGATCTCGCCGCCGTCGAAACGCTCTGGCAGATGCATCGAGAGCCGGTGATCGTCGCGCGGCCCGTGGCCGACGCGAGCCGGTATGGCTGCCTGCTCGCGGCAGACGGCCGATTGACCGGGTTCGCGGAAAAGAGTGCCGCCGGCGCCGGCATCATCAACGCGGGATGCTATGTCTTCAACGCCGGCCAGTTCGATGCCTTCGAGCTCGATCGGCCCTTCTCCCTGGAGCGGGATGTGCTTGCCGACCCGGACAGATGCCCCCCGATGCGGGTGTTCGTCTGCAACGGCCAGTTCATCGACATCGGCGTTCCCGAGGACTACCGCAGAGCGCAGAAGGAACTCGCGTCCCCATGAAGCGCTTGCCGGCCCTCTTCCTGGATCGCGACGGCGTCATCAACGAGGACCACGGGTACGTTCACAAGGCGGATGACTTCCACTTCATCGACGGCGTCTTCGACCTCGTGCGACACGCGAATTCCTCGGGGTATGCGGTGGTGGTGGTCACGAACCAGGCCGGCATCGGGCGAGGCCTCTATACCGAAGCGCAGTTCCTCGAACTGTCGACATGGATGCGGGCGCAGTTCGCTGCACACTATGGGCGGATCGATGCCGTCTACCACTGCCCGCACCATCCCGAGTTCGGTCTCGGGCGCTACCGCTGCGACTGCGGATCGCGAAAGCCGCGGCCGGGGATGTTCCTGCTGGCGGCGCGGGAGCTCGGGCTGGATCTGGAACGCTCCGTCATGGTCGGAGACCGTGTCAGCGATATGGCGGCGGCGGCGGCGGCCGGTGTTCCGACGCGGCTCCTGTTCCAGAGGGGCGAGGGCCGGCGGCCCGAGGTCGCCGGACTCGCGCAAAAGCGCATCTTCGCCTTGCGCGATGCCATCCCCTACATGCCGAAGCACTGAGCACCGAGGACCGAGCGGTGCTGCATCGGCCTATGTCCCATGGCGTAGCTACGCCCCCCCGTCCCGCATCACCACCACCCGCTGCGCCAGGATCGCCTGCCGGAGCACCCGCGGCGACACCGGCTTGTAGAGCACCGCGATGCCCGCATTCGCCACTTCGCGCAGGCGGTCGGGCTTGGTCTCGCCGGTCACCAGCAGGCGCGCGGTGGCGGCGCCGATGCCGCGGGGGTGGCGTTCGAGCGCGGCGATCACGTCCAGGCCGTTGTCGCCGCCCTGCAGCAGCAGGTCGCTCACGACCACGTCGGGCGGCTGGGCCCACCGGTCGGCGAGGGCCAGCGCCTCGGCGCGGGTCTGGGCCGCCATGACCTCGGCGCCCCAGTGGGTCAGCACCACCGACAGGCCCTCGAGGATGGTGCGCTCGTCGTCGATCACGAGGATGCGCAGGCCGTCGAGCCCGGCCTCGTCCTCGGCGGCGCTCGGGGCCGGCGCGGCCGCGGCGGGCGCGGGCAGGGCGGCGGGGGCCGCGCGCACGAGCACGCGCACGCAGGTGCCCTTGTGCGGCGTCGAGCTGAGCTCGACGCGCGTGTTGAGCAGCTCGGCCAGGCGCTGCACGGTGGCGAGGCCCAGGCCCATGCCGCGCTGGCCGCGCGGCGCGTTGCGGCCGTTCGACTCCACCTGGTAGAACTCCTCGAAGACGCGCGCCTGGTGCTGCTGCGCGATGCCGACGCCGGTATCGACCACGTCGATGCGCACGCCCTTGCCGCGCGCGCGGGCGCCGACCAGCACGCCGCCCTCGAGGGTGTGGCGCAGCGAGTTCGACACCAGGTTGTTGAGGATGCGCGAGAGCATCACGTAGTCGCAGCGCACCCAGAGGTCGGTCTTGCGCACCACCAGGCGCAGGCCCTGCTGTTCGGCCACGGGGCGGAAGTTGCGGCTGATCTCGTCGAACAGCTGGTCGAGCGCGAAGTCGGCCCACTGCGGCTGCAGCACGCCGGCATCGAGCTGCGAGAGGTTGAGCAGCTCGGAGAACAGCCGGTCGAGCGAATCCACGCATTCGCGGATGTGGCCGATGCGCTGCAGCCGCACGGGGTCGGTCTCGCCGTTGGCGAGGCCGTCGGAGAACAGCGTGAGCGCATGCAGCGGCTGGCGCAGGTCGTGGCTGGCAGCGGCCAGCAGGCGGGTCTTGGCCTGGCTCGCGACCTCCAGCTGCTGGTTCTTGCGCGCGAGCTCGGCCGTGGCCTCGCTGATGCGGCTCTGCAGCAGCCGGTGGCTCTCGGCCAGCGCGCGCGCCGCCTGGTTGAAGCCATGCTGCAGATGCCGCACTTCCGAGGTGCCTTCGATCGCCACGCTCGCCGCCTCGCCCGCACCCAGCCGGTCGACCGCCTTGCCGAGTGCGCGGATCGGCTCGCTGATGCGGCGCGCGGCCCACCAGCCTGCCAGGCCCACGCCCACAAGGCTGGTGGCCAGCACCAGCACCACGTTGAGCCACACCGACCGGCGCGCCTGCTGCACCGCGTCGAGGCTCATCTCGACCATCACCTTGCCGTGGGGCTGCCCGTTGTCGCTCACGATCGGCACCACCACCTGCAGTCCCTCGTCGCGCGCGCGGTCCACGGTCTCGGAGTTGGCGACGATCTCCCCGTCCTCCGACCAGATCTGCACCTGCTGCACATGCGGCTGGTAGGTGCCCGACTGCGCCGTGCGCTGCAGCATGCGGCGGTCCATGCGCGCGAGCGGCGCCTGCGCCGCGGTGGCGACCTGCAGCGCCACCGTCTGCGCATTGGCACGCATCAGTTCGGTGAGGTTGTCGAGGTGCTGCCGCGTCAGCACCGCGATGGCCGCGAGGGTGGCGGCGGTCGCCGGCACCAGCGCCAGCAGGATCAGCTGCTGCGCGAAGGTGAGGCGCGCCAGGCCGCGCAGGACGCGAAAGTTCCAGTTCATGGCGCGAGGCAGCTCAAAGCGCAACTTGAACAGCGCGGCGACGGGGCGGAAATGAGGAAAAACATCACGAAAATGCGTCGTATTTTGTGTATTTGATATCTAATTGCGTCCGCGTTCGCCCATGTTAGACCCGCTGACCCGCGCTGGCTCCATGTCTTGCTGCTCCAAAATGCAGGCTTTCCCCCATCGCCGCCCGCGCGCTGCCGGCGTTCCGTGCCGCCTTTGGCCGCATCGCGGGCGCGCCGCGGCGCTGTGGCTCCTGCTGTGGCTTGCGCTTCTTTGCGCCGGGCTGCCGTCGCAGGCCCGGGCCGAACCACCGCAGTCGCCCGACGCGCCGGTGCGCTTCGGCATCCTGCCGCTCGGCGGTGCCTTCGAATCGCGCAGCGACTGGGATCCGCTCCTGGCCGAACTGAGCCGCGCCATCGCGCGGCCGGTGAGCGTGCTCTCGGTCCATTCGTACGAAGCGCTCGAGAAGGCGATCCAGAGCGACCAGGTCGACATGGCCTTCCTGTCCGGCAAGATGGCGCTCGACGCGGTGACGCAGCGGCGCATGAAGGTGGTGGCGCAGGTGGTGCGCCACGACGGCCTGCCCGGCTACCGGGCGCTGCTGCTGGCGCGCAGGAACCCGCCCTTCAACAGCTTGAAGAGCCTGCTCGCCGAGCCTGAGCGCTGGCGCCTCGCGCGCGGCGAGCGGCAGTCGGTGTCGGGCTTCATCGTGCCGCAGCTGCAGTTCTTCCAGCCCAACCACATCGCGATGGAGACGCGCTTCCTGAGCGAGATCGTGGGCACGCACCAGGCCACGGCGCTGGCCGTGGCGAACAACGAGGCCGACGTGGCCACCAACAACACGGCCGACTTCGAGCGCTTCAAGCAGCGCTTCCCGGCCGAGGCGAAGCGCCTGCAGGTGCTGTGGGAGTCGGACCTGATTCCGCATGCGCAGATCGTGGTGCGGCGCGAGTATTCGCCCGAACTGCGCAGCCGCGTGCAGGCCTTCCTCGTCAACTACGGCCGCGCGAAAGGGCCGCAGGGCGAGGCGGAGCGCGCGGTGCTCAAGTCGCTGCACGACCTCGCTGGCTTCGTGGCCGCCGACAACAGTTCGCTGCAGCCCGCGGCCAAGCTCGCCTACCAGCTTGCGAAGCAGAACGCGATGACCGCGCAGTGGGTCAACGAGGCCGCGCGGCAGGCGCGCCTCTCGCGCGTCGAAAGCGCCTACGCGGAGCAGGCCGCGGTGCTGCGCGATATCTCGCCCTGAGCGATGCCGGCGGCGGCCTTCTTCTTCTTCTTTCTCTGCCGGGCCGCGCGCCTGCTGGCCGCGGGCCTGGCACTGGCGGCGGCCGTCGCCACCGGCGCGCTGGCGCAGGGCGGCGCGCGCGCGGACGCGCCGGCTGGCCCGGTGCGCTTCGGCGTGCTGCCGCTCGGCGGCGCGGTCGAGTCGCGCGCATTGTGGATGCCGCTGCTCGACGACATGAGCCGCGCCCTCGGCGTGCCGGTCAGCGTGCACTCCGCGGCCTCCTACGAGGAGCTCGACCGTGCGATCCAGCGCGACGAGATCGACATGGCCTTCCTGTCGGCCAGGATCGCGCTCGAGGCGGTGATGCAGCGCCGCATGCGGGTGGTGGCGCAGATCGCGCGCCGGCCCGGCATGCCCACCCACCGCGCGGTGCTGCTGACGCGCCGCACCGGCACGCCGAGCACGCTCGAGGCAGTGCTGGCCGAGCCCGAGCGCTGGCGCCTCGCGCGCGGCGACAACCGTTCGGTCACGGGCTTCCTGATTCCGCAGAGCCAGCTCTTCCTGCCGCGCGGCATCGCGATGGAAACGCGCTTCCGCGGCGAGGTCATCGGCACCCACCAGGCCACGGCGCTCGCGGTGGCCAACGGCGATGCCGACGCGGCGACCAACAACACCACCGACTTCGAGCGCTTCAGGGAACAGTTCCCGGTCGAGGCCGCGCGCCTGCACATCGTCTGGGAGTCCGAGCCGCCGCCCGGTGCGCAGATGGTGCTGCGGCGCGACTATCCGCCCGCGTTCCAGGCCCGGGTGCAGGCCTTCCTGGCGGGCTACGGCCAGGGCAAGGGCCCGCGCGCCGACGCCGAGCGCGAGGTGCTCAAGACCTTGCGCGCGGCCCACGGCTATGCCGCGGCCGACGACAGCGCGCTCCTGCCGGAGGCGCAGCTGGAATACCAGCTCGGCAGGCAGAACGCCATGGCCGCATCCTGGGTCAACGAGGCGGCGCGCGCCCGGCGCCTGCAGCGCATCGAGCAGACCTACAAGGACCAGGTCGAGCTGCTGCGCGCCGCCGCCCCCGCCGCGCGCTGACCGGGCGCCGGGCGCGCCCGTCTACTCCCTTCGCCGTAGCTCCAAAAGCCCGCCTCTAGGCCGTTAGGCGGATTTGCCCGCCGTGCCGCGCGCCGGAAACTCCCGGCTTCCTCGGGCGAATGTGGCTCTTCCACCTGGCCCGATCCCCTTCGGGGGCCATTCGGGCAGCCCTTGCCTTTGACGGAGTGCGGATGAGTTGGCGAACAAAAGTGGTCTGGAGCGAGGGGATGCTGCTGCAGCCCCAGCACCTGCAGCAGAGCGAGCGTCATGGTGACCATGCGCGGCACGTGCTGCTGCGCTCGACCACGCCCTACGCCTGGGGCTTCGCGGAGATCGAGGTCGATGCCGCCGCGCTCACGCTCGGCAAGCTCGCGCTCGTGCGCGCGGTGGGCGTCTTCGGCGACGGCACCGTGTTCGACATGCCGGCGGTCGATCCGCTGCCGGACCCGATCGACATTCCGCCCGCGATGCGCGACGAGGCCGTGGTGCTCGCGCTGCCGCTGCGCCGTGCCGGCGCGCGCGAGGCCGATGCAGAGGAATACGAGGAACTGGTGCGCCACCGCGTGCTCGAGTCGGAGGTGCCGGACTCCAACACCGCCGGCGAGCGCACCGCCATGCTGCAGCTCGGCCAGCTCCACACCCGCCTGATGCGCGCGAGCGAAGCCACCGACGCCTGGACCACGCTCGGCGTGGCGCGCGTGGTCGAGCGCCGCGTCGACAACCAGGTGCAGCTCGACCGCGCGATGCTGCCGCCGCTGCTCGACGTGGCGGCCCATGCGGTGATCCGGTCCTGGCTCGACGAACTGCTGGGCCTGCTGCGCCAGCGCGGCGAGGCGCTGGCCGGCCGCATGACGCAGGGCGGCACCGGCGGCGTTGCCGAGATCGCCGACTTCATGCTGCTGCAGGCCGTGAACCGCAACGAGGCGGTGTTCGCGCACCTTGCGAAGAGCGCGATGCTGCACCCGCAGCATTTCTTCGAACATGCGCTCGCGCTCGCGGGCGACCTCGCGAGCTTCCGCGATTCGCGCCGGGTCGCGCGCTTCGGCCCCTACATCCACGACGACCTCGCGGCCAGCTTCCGCCCCGTGATGGACGACCTGCGCCGCAGCCTCTCGATGGTGCTCGAGCAGTCGGCGATCCGCATCGACCTGCACGACCGCAAGCACGGCGTGCGCGTGGCGGTGGTGAGCGACGTGGAGCTGCAGCGCAATGCCACCTTCGTGCTGGCCGTGAACGCCCACATGCCGAGCGAGGCGCTGCGCGCGCGCTTCCCCACGCAGGTCAAGATCGGCCCGGTCGAGCGCATCCGCGACCTCGTCAACCTCGCGCTGCCGGGCGTCACGCTCACGCCGCTGCCGGTGGCGCCGCGGCAGATCCCGTTCCATGCGGGCGCCAACTACTTCGAGCTCGAAACCCGCAACAGCGACCTGTGGCGCCAGCTCGAGCAGTCGGGCGGCGTGGCGATGCACATCGCGGGCGACTTCCCGGGCCTCGACCTGCAGTTCTGGGCGATCAGATCATGAGCACACCTCCCGACCCCTTCGCGGCGTTCGAGTCCGAGCGCACGGTCATCAAGCCCAAGCCGCGCACGCCGGCCGGCAGCGCACCGGCCGCGCCCGCGCCCGCACCTTTCGTGCCGGCCACCGACCCGGCGCCGGCCGAGATCGGCGAGCTCGGGCTGCTCAATCCGCTGGTGTCGGCCGCGGGCAAGCTGCTGGTGCTGACGGCCAAGCTGCGCAGCCTGGCGCAGCCGCCGAACGTGCCGGCGCTGCGCGCCTCGACCGCCGAGGCCGTGAACCAGTTCGACCAGAACGCGCGCCGCGCGGGCGTGAGCAACGAATCGGTGCTGGCCGCGCGCTACGTGCTGTGCACCGCGCTCGACGAGGCCGTGGCCAACACGCCCTGGGGCGTGCAGGCGGGCTGGAACAAGCAGAGCCTGCTGGTGCAGTTCCACAACGAGACCTGGGGCGGCGAGAAGGTGTTCCAGCTGCTCGCCAAGCTCGCGCAGGACGTGCCCACGCACCGCCAGCTGCTGGAGCTGATCTACAGCGTGCTCGCGCTCGGCTTCGAAGGGCGCTACCGCGTGGTGGACAACGGCCGCGCGCAGCTCGACGCGGTGCGCCAGCGCCTGGCCGACCTGATCGCCAAGGACCGCCCGCCGGTCGAGGCCGAGCTCTCGCCGCACTGGCGCGGGCAGGGCGCGGGCACGGTGCGGCTGCGCGAGTCGCTGCCGCTGTGGGTGTTCGCGGCCGGCTTCGCGCTGCTGCTCGCGCTCGCCTGGTTCGGACTGCGGCTCGCGCTCAACCACCGCTCCGACACCACCTACGCCGCGGTCTCGAGCCTGCGCGTGCCCAACATCCAGATCGCGCCGCCAGCCGCGCCCGCCAAGGCGCCGCGGCTCGCGCGCTTCCTCGAGCCCGAGATCAGGCAGGGCCTGGTCACCGTCACCGACGAGGCCGACCGCAGCGTGGTGCGCCTGCGCGGCGATTCCTTCTTCGGCTCCGGCAGCGCCGAGCCCATGGCGGCCTCGCTGCCGGTGCTGCGCCGCATCGGCCAGGCGCTGGCCGAGGTCAAGGGCGAAGTGCTGATCACCGGCCATTCCGACAACCAGCCGATCCGCTCGCTGCGCTACCCCTCGAACTGGCACCTCTCGGCCGCGCGCGCCGATGCGGTGAAGGGCGCACTCACCACGCTGGTCGAGCCCGCGCGCATGCGCGCCGACGGCAAGGCCGACGCCGAGCCCGTGGCGCCCAACGACACGCCGGCGAACCGCGCGCGCAACCGGCGCGTCGAGGTCGTGCTGCTGGCCGCGCCTGACGCGGCTTCTGCGGCGGCGGGAGTGACGAAATGATCAAGAAGATATTCGGCTTTCTGTTCAGCCCGCTGCTGCTGACCGTCCTCGCGCTCGTCGTCGTCTCGCTGCTGATCTGGTGGATCGGGCCGCTGGTGAAGATCGGCGCGCTCGCGCCGCTGGAGACCGAGCTCGCGCGCGGCGTGCTGATCGGCGTGCTCGTGCTCCTCGTGGTGCTGCGCGCGCTGTGGCGCCGCTGGCGCCGCGCGCCGTGCGAGCCAGCACCTGACCGACGGCCTGATGAAGGCGCCCGCACCGAAGGCCGGCGCGCCGGTCGACGGCGAGCAGAAGATCCTCGACACCCGCTTCAACGAAGCCGTGGCCACGCTCCGGCAGATGAAGCTGCATGCCGCGGGCAAGAAGCCCGGCTGGCGCGACTGGCTTTCGATCTCGGGCGGCAGCTACCTCTACGACCTGCCGTGGTACGTGTTCATCGGCGCGCCGGGCGCGGGCAAGACCACGGCGCTGGTCAACTCGGGGCTCTCGTTTCCGCTGGCCGAGAAGTTCGGACCGGGCGCGATCCGCGGCGTCGGCGGCACGCGCAACTGCGACTGGTGGTTCACCGACGAGGCGGTGCTGATCGACACCGCGGGCCGCTACACCACGCAGGACAGTCACCAGGCCGAGGACAAGAGCGCCTGGGAAGGCTTTCTCGGCCTGCTGCGCAAGGTGCGTCCGCGGCGTCCGCTCAACGGCGTGTTCCTCACCGTCAGCGTGGCGGACCTGCTGAGCCAGGGGCCCGAGCAGCGCACCCAGCTCGCGGCCTCGATCCGCGCGCGGCTGCTCGAACTCGACGAGAAGCTCACCACGCGGCTGCCGGTGTACGTGCTTGTCACCAAGAGCGACCTGCTCTATGGCTTCACCGACTACTTCGACGACCTGGGCAAGGAGCAGCGCGCACAGGTGCTGGGCTTCACGCTGCCGCCCGAAGAGGGCGCGCAGGTGGACGAGAAGGGACTGTCGGCGTCGTTCCAGCGCGAGTTCGCGCTGTTGCACAACCGCCTCAACGACGGCCTGATCGCACGCATGCAGCGCGAGACCGACGGCACGCGGCGCGCCGCGATCTTCGGCTTTCCGGCGCAGTTCGGCGCGATCGGCGCCACGCTGTCGGACCTGCTCGACCAGGTCTTCACCGGCTCGCGCTTCGCGCAGCCGCCGTGGGTGCGCGGCGTGTACTTCACCAGCGGCACGCAGGAGGGCAGCCCCATCGACCGCGTGATGGGCAGCCTCGCGCGCAGCTTCGGCATCGAGCGCGCGATGCTCGCGCCGCAGAAGTCGAGCGGCCGCAGCTACTTCCTCACCGCGCTGCTGCGCGAGGTGGTGTTCCCGGAGCAGCGCCTGGCCGGTGCGAACGTGAAGCTCGAGCGCCGCCGCCACGCACTGCGCGTGGCGGGCGTGGCCGCGATGACGCTGCTCACGCTCGGGCTGCTCGCGGGCTGGGGCTGGAGCGCCATGCGCAACGTCGAGTACCTGAAGTCGGTCGAGGCCCGCGTCGAGCCCGCGCGCCAGAACCTCGCCGCGCTGCCCGCGCGGGTGCAGAACCTGGTCGAGGTGGCGCCGGTGCTGCAGGGCCTGCGCGACATCTGGAAGACGCCCGAGAACCGCCAGGGCGACGAGCCGCTCGCGATGACGCTCGGCCTCTACCAGGGCGACAAGCTCGACGCCGCCGCGATGCTCACGCACCAGCGCGCGCTCAATGACGCCTTCCTGCCGCAGATCGCCAAGCGCATCGAGGACCAGCTGCGCACCGCGCAGCGCGACAACCTCGAATTCACCTACGAGGCGCTCAAGAGCTACCTGATGCTCTACCAGCCCGAGCATTTCGACGCCGAGGCGCTCAAGGCCTGGATCACGCTCGACTGGGCGCGCAGCCTCGACCGCGGCATTCCCGAGGACCAGCGCCAGGCGCTCGAGGACCAGCTCGACGTGCTGATCGCGCAGGGGCCCCCGCGCTCGCCGCTCAAGATGGACGAGAACCTGGTGCGCAGCGTGCGCGCCGTGCTCGCGAGCTATCCGCTGGAGCAGCGCGTGTTCAGTCGCCTCAAGCGCCAGCGCGCCACCAAGGACATCCCGGCCTTCAGCATCGCCACCGCCGCCGGCCCCTCGGCGCCGCTGGTGTTCGAGCGCATCAGCGGCAAGCCGCTGACCGAGGGCGTGCCGGGCATGTTCACCTACGACGGCTACCACAAGCGCTTCCAGAACGAGGTGGTGGTGCTCACCGGCCTGCTCGCCGCCGAGGACCCGTGGGTGCTGGGCCAGGACCGCAGCGCCACCGACCGCCTGCGCGACGCCGCCGCGATCGGCGCGCTGACCGACCGCGTGCGCCGGCTGTATCTCGCCGAGTACGTCAAGCAGTGGGAAGCGCTGCTGGCCGACGTGCGGCTGATCCGCGCCTCGGGCCTGGAGAAGAACATCGAGGCCGCGCGCATCCTCTCGGGCGTGGGCTCGCCGCTCGCGAACTTCCTGCGCGCGGTGGTGAAGGAGACCACGCTGATCCCGGCCGACCAGCCGAAGGACGTGGTGAGCAAGGCCAGCGCCACCGTCGCGAACACGCGCAAGGGGCTGGAGGAGCTGTTCGGCGGCGATCCGAACAAGCCGGTGGCGAGCGGCAAGCGCATCGAGAGCATCGTCGACGACCGCTTCGAACCGCTGCGCCGCCTGGTCACGCCCGCCGCGCCGGGCCAGCCCGCGCCGATCGACGATGCGCTCAAGCTCTTCAACGAGGTCTACGTCTACCTCAACGCGGTCGACACCGCGGTGAAGGGCCGCACCTCGCCGCCGCCCGGCGACGTGGCGGGCAAGCTCAAGTCCGATGCCGGCCGCCTGCCCGAGCCGGTGCGCACCATGGTCGAGAACCTGAGCCAGACCGGCGCCGCGCAGGCGCAGGTGGCCGAGCGCGGCAACCTGAGCCAGGACCTGCGCCCGGTGACCGAGTTCTGCAACCGCGCGATCGCGGGCCGCTATCCCTTCGTGGGCAGCAGCAAGCGCGACGTGCTGCCCGAGGACTTCGGCCAGATGTTCGGCGCCGGCGGGCTGATGGACGAGTTCTTCCAGAAGCGGCTCGCGTCGCTGGTCGACACCAGCACGCGCCCGTGGCGCTACAAGCCCGTGGCCGAGCGCGGCGCCGTCACCACGCAGGCGCTCGCGCAGTTCGAGCGTGCCGCGCGCATCAAGGACATCTTCTTCCGCGCCGGCGGCCGCGGCCCCTCGATGCGGCTGGACTTCAAGCCGGTGGAGATGGACGCGGGCATCACCCAGTTCATCCTCGACGTGGACGGCCAGCTCGTGAAGTACGCGCACGGCCCCGTGGTGCCGATGGCGGTGCAGTGGCCCGGCCCCAAGGGCAGCAATCAGGTGCGCATCCAGGTCAGCCCGCCCTCGGCCACCGGCAGTTCGGGCGCCGCGGTCGACGGACCCTGGGCGCTGTTCCGCGCGCTCGACGACGGCCAGCTCGAAGCCGGCGACGCGCCCGAGAAGTTCTTCATCACCTTCCAGATCGGCGCGCGCAAGACCCGCTTCGAGGTGACGACCAACAGCGTGCAGCATCCGATCCGCCTCAAGGAGCTGCGCGAGTTCTCCTGTCCGGAGGGCTTGTGAGCGCGCATGCATTGCCCGGCTGGTTCGGCAAGCTGCCCGGCATGGGCGACTTCGCGCACCGGCGGCTGCCCGACTCCTTCCGTTCGGTGTGGGACGCCTGGCTGCAGCGCGGCATGGCGCGGCTGCGCGACCGGCATGCGGACTGGACCGCGCACTACCTGGAGGCGCCGGTGTGGTGCTTCGCGCTCGGGCCTGGTGTGGCCGGCGACGCGGCGTGGATCGGCGTGATGATGCCTTCGGTCGACGGGGTGGGGCGGTACTTTCCGTTCACGCTGGCGGGGGCGGCTTGGGGGGATGCGGTCCAGTGGTGGGGGCTTGCGACGCGGGCGGCGCTGGAGGGGCTGGAGGATGACCTCGATCCGGAGCGGTTCGATGCGGTGCTGGGGCGGGAGTTTGCTTCTGCGGCTGCGGAGACCGGCGCTCCGGTCGTGCTGCCTGGGCACGGGGAGTCGGTTTGGATGACAGATCCGGGGGATGGGCCATCGGCTCGGATGGTGGTTCGGGGCTTGCCTTCTGGGGAGCAGTTCGAGGCGCTGTTTCTGGGGGGTGGGGAATGAGGAGCGCTGGTGGGTTTTTGTTCCGGGGCCGGGTCTCGCCCCGGCGGGCGACTTACTTTCTTTGCTTCGCCAAAGAAAGTAAGCAAAGAAAGGCGACCCCCACTGTCTGCGACCCCTTCGCTGCGCTACGGGGCAACCTGCGGTGCTCGCGTTTCGCGGGGTCTCGCAGAACTCGCTTCGCTCAAACAGCTGCGAGCCCTGATCCGCGAAACGCTCCGCTCCTCGGCGCAGCCAGAGGGGGAGCGAAACCGACGGGCCATCGCTTCGCTCGGCCAGCAACGCGCGCACGCGGAGCGTGCACGCTTGTGTTTGGGGCCGAGCGAAGCGACGGCCCGGCTGGGCTCCCACTCCCTTCTGGCTGTGCCGAGGAGCGGAGACGGAGGCGGGATCAGGGCCGCAGCTGTCTGAGCGCAGCGCAGCGGAGCGAGTTCTGCGGACCCCCGCCGGAGTCGAGCACCGCAGGTTGCCCGCAGCGAAGCGGAGGGACACAGACAGTAGGGTCGCCTTTCTTTGCTTACTTTCTTTGGCGAAGCAAAGAAAGTGAGTCGCCCGCCGGGGCGAGACCCGGCCCCGGCAAACAAACCCACACGCAAGCCAATCAAGGAGCCAGTCAATGACCGACTCCGACCAAGACCGCACCCGCGTCGTCCCACGCGCGCCCGAACCGCCGCCGACGACGACCACCACCACCGAAGGCGACACCACCGCCACCGTCATCACCGCCGGCAGCACCAGCCTGTCGCCCCATCCCGTCACCACCCCCGCCACCGGCGCGCACGAAGCCGGCCTGCTTCCGGTCGGCAGCCGCCTCGCGGAGTTCGAGATCACGCGCGTCATCGGTCAGGGCGGCTTCGGCGTGGTGTACGAGGCCTGGGACCACACGCTCGAGCGCGTGGTCGCGATCAAGGAATACCTGCCGACCTCGCTCTCGACGCGGCAGCAGGACGGCACGGTGGTGCCGCTGTCGGAGCGGCACCGCGAAACCTTCGACCTCGGCATGCGCAGCTTCATCAACGAGGCCCGGCTGCTCGCGCAGTTCGACCATCCCTCGCTGCTCAAGGTCTACCGCTTCTGGCAGGAGAAGGGCACCACCTACATGGTGATGCCGTTCTACCGCGGCGACACGCTGCGCCAGGCGCTGGTGTCCATTCCCGCGGGCGTGGACGAAGCCTGGCTGATCCGCATCATGGACGGCGTGACGCAGGCGCTCGCGGTGATGCACGGCGCCAACTGCTACCACCGCGACATCGCGCCCGACAACATCATCCTGCTCGAAGGCTCGGGCCGGCCGGTGGTGCTCGACTTCGGCGCCGCGCGGCGCGTGATCACCGACAAGACGCAGGCGATCACCGTCATCCTCAAGCCCGGCTACGCGCCGATCGAGCAGTACGCCGAGATGCCCGACATGTCGCAGGGCGCCTGGACCGACGTGTATGCGCTCGCGGCCGTGATGCACGTGGCGGTCTGCGGGCGCGCGCCGCCGCCGTCGGTGGCGCGGCTGCTGTCCGACAGCTACGTGCCGCTCGCGGGCAACGAGATCCTGCGCCAGCGCTACAGCCTGCGGCTCCTGCAGGCGATCGACGCGGGCCTGGGCGTGCGGCCCGAATCGCGGCCGCAGTCGATGGCCGAACTGCGCGCGGCGCTCGACCTCGAGGCCACGCACAGCATCGCGCCGACGCCGCGCACCTCGCCGCCGGCGGCGGGCCATGCGCGCGCCGACCTGCCGACCACCATCGGCCGCGGCAAGGCGATGCCCGCACCCCCGCCGCCCGGCGGCGCGGGCCGGGACATCAAGGACGGCAGCAGCAGCAACAACAACAGCAGCAGCAAGGCCGTGGCCGCGATCGCCTCGGTCGCGGTGCTGGCCGCGGTGGCGGGCGGCGGCTGGTGGTGGTTCCAGGGCCGCGGCGCGGACACCGGCGCCTCGGCCGGCAGCGGCACCCAGGTGGTCGCCACGGCGCCGCCGCCACCGCCCGAGACGCGGCCGGCCGAGGCCCCGCCGCCGCCGCCGCCACCACCCCCCAAGCCGCGCACGCCGCTCGAATCGCTGCAGTCGCTCGCGGCCGGCGCCGCGCCGGACTTCGAGGTGACGGCCGCGCCGAAGAAGGCCGAGGTCGCGATCGGCAAGGACAGGCTCGGCTTCGACGTCCGGAGCAAGCGCGACGGCTTCGTCTACGTGTTCCTGCTGTCGAGCGGCGGCGAGATGTTCCTGCTGTTCCCGAACCTGCTCGACAAGCACAACAGGATCGCCGCGGGCGGCTCGCTCTCGCTGCCGCGCGCCTCCTGGCCGATGGATGCCGGCGGTCCGGCCGGCACCAACCAGTTCGCGGTGCTCGTGAGCGAGCACGAGCGCGACTTCGGCGATGCGGGCGTCCGCAGCGACGGCGTGTTCCCGCAGTTCCCGCTGCCCGTGCTGGCTGCGCTCGAGGCCAGCCGCGGCACCGGTCCGTCGCCGCTGCTGGGCAAGCCGGTGTGCGCGCCCGGCGCGCCGTGCAAGGACGCCTATGGCGTCGCGAATTTCAAAATCGTCGAGAAGTAATCGTCTGCAGAGCGTGGGCCCCGGGGGCCCGTCCGTCTTTCACGACCAGGAGGCTTTCATGAACACACGGTTGCCGATCTTCCATGCCGCGCTGCGCTGGGCCGCCGCCGCGGCGGCCATGCTCGCCGCGGGCTGCGCCAACACGCCGCCGGCCGCCGACACCGCCGCGGCGCCCACCGCCGCCACCACGGCCGCGCCGGACACGTCCGCATCGCGCCCCGCGCCCGGCGCCAGCGTGGCGGGCCAGGCGCGCACCTTCTCGACCCAGCTCGCCACCTACACCGCGGTGAGCTTCGATGCCGTGCCCGGCTGGCGGCGCGACGACTTCTCCGAGAGCTGGCCCGCCTTCCTCACGAGCTGCAAGGTGCTCACCGGCCGCGGCGCCGAGTGGCGGGAGGTGTGCGCGCGCGCGCTCAAGGTCGACAGCCGCAACGACACCGCGATCCGCGCCTTCTTCGAGCAGGAGTTCTCGGCCTACCAGATCCGCGACGACGACCGCCGCCCCGACGGCGTGGTCACCGGCTACTTCGAACCCGAGATCCCGGGCAGCCGGCAGTACGCGCCGCCCTACATCTACCCCGTCTACGGCCAGCCCGAGGACATGCTGTTCGCCGACGCGCGCAAGCTGCCGGCCGGCAGCGGCACCGTGGCCGCGCGCGTGGAGGGCCGCAACGTGGTGGTGCAGACCGGCCTGAGCACGCGCGACATGGGCGCGCCGGGGCTCTACGCGCTTGACCTCTCCGGCATCACGCGCGACACGCTCGACCGCAAGGTGCGCCTGCGCATCGAGGGCAAGCAGCTGCTGCCGTACTACACGCGCGAGGAGATCGAGACCAAGGGCGCGCCCAACGCCAAGGTGCTGGCCTTCGTCTCCAGCGCCACGGCGCTCTACGAGATGCAGATCCAGGGCTCGGGCCGCATCAAGCTCGCCAACGGCGACATCATCCGCGTCGCCTATGCCGAGCAGAACGGCCAGCCCTTCCGTCCCACGCTCGCGCAGGCGCCCAACGGCAAGCCGCGCAGTCCGGTGAAGGTGCGCGGCGCATCGATCGAACTCGAACTCGACGACGGCGACGAGGACGATGCGGCGACCGACACCGGCACCATCCGCACGCGCGGCTTCACGCTCGCGCGGCCCGCCACCAGCGGGGCCGTGGTGGTGCCGGGGCGCCGCACCACCGGCGCCGTGAGCGGTTCCGGCATCAAGGATCCGAGCTACGTGTTCTTCAAGGAGTCGCCGTCGCCCTCGGGCGGACCGGTGGGCGCGTTCGGCGTGCCGCTGTCGGCGGGCCGCTCGATCGCCGTCGATCCGCGCAGCACGCCGCTGGGCTACCCGGTGTTCGTCTCCACGCGCGCGCCCGGCACCGGCGCGCCGATGCAGCGCCTGACCATCGCGCAGGACACCGGCGGCGCGATCCGCGGCGCGGTGCGGGCCGACTATTTCTTCGGCAACGGCCAGCAGGCCGCGAACAACGCGCGCCGCATGAAGGAGCGCGGCCAGCTCTGGATCCTGCTGCCGCGCGGGCTTGCGGTGGCGCAGGCGGCGGTGTCCTCGGCCATCCGCACGCGCGGCGCCGCCGTGGGCGCCGGCCTGCCCCAGTGCCTGGTGCCGACCGAGGGCGTCTGCGTCGACGACTAGGCCCATGCAGGAGACGCTGTCGCCGTTGGAAAGTGCGGAGCTCGTGCGCCTCTGGCGCCGGCGCCAGACGCTGTCGCCCGGCGACATGGGCACGATGTACCGCATCGTCGGCGACGCGCTCGTGGCCTGCAATCCGCCGGAGCTGCAGGTGCTCGGCGAAGGGCGGCAGGAGCTGGTGGCGCAGTTCATCTACGTGAAGGTGCTGCGCCTCGATGCCGACCCCGACGAGGCCGACGAGCGCGCAAGCCACAGCGCGCCGTCGAGCGCCTTCGCGCTGTGCGCGTACTTCCGCCGCTACCTGATCGACTGCACCCGCGCCAGCGCATTCCGCCGCAAGCTCTCGATCGGCGACCAGGTGACCGAGGCGCAGCTCGAAGAGGCGCTCGGCGCCGATGAGGACATGGACGCCTGCCTGGCCGAGCACGGCCTGAGCGCGGCGCGCGTGCAGCAGGCGGCGCGCGACTTCATCGCCGGGCTGGACGAGCCCGAGCGCCTGCTGCTGTGCGAAGGCTTCGGCAAGGAGGCCGAGGGCGGGCTCTCGGGCATCGCCTCGCGGCATGCGATCGCCTCCTACCACTACCGCGCCGGCCGGCTGGGCCTGGTGCACAAGCGCGAGGCGCTCACGGCCGACTACGCCCGCACGCGCCTCGGCGGCTGGATCGCGCAGACGCTGGGCATCGCGATCGAGCGCGAGAACATGGCCGCGATCCTGCAGGTTTTCAAAATCCTCGGCGCTGAAGCGTCTTATGCCTGAAGACATAGCCATTCAGGAACAGAAGACCGCCATGCACACCGAACTCTGGCCCCCCCTCAGCGTGATCCGCAGCGCCTTCGAGGCGCCGGGCGCCGCGCCCGCCCCGGCGCCCGCGCACGATGCGCCCGCCGTCGTCGCGATGCCGGGCGCTGCCGCGGCAGCCGCAGCCGCGCCCCGGGCCGTGCTCGACCTGCTGCTGCCCCTGCACGAACTCGCGGTGCGGCGCGAGGCCGTGGCGCGCCGCGGCTTTCCCGCGCGCTGGGCGCCGGGACGGCTCGTGAGCGTGGTGCACGAGGGGCGCCTGCTCGGCGTGCTGCTCGACCGCTGCGTCCACGGCCAGTCGTGGCAAGGCTGGATGGCCGCGGGCGAGGCCGACTGGGCCGGCGCCCACGACGTGCTGCTCGAACCCGAGGACGAGCCTTTCGAGCCGGCGTTCGGACTGATCCAGGCCTGGAACGTGGTCACGCTCGAGCCCGGCCCGCAGCTCTGCGCGCGCGTGCTCGGCGAGGTCTCGGCCACGCGGCTCGCCGCGATCCGCGCGGTGCATGACGAATGGGCGGCGCAGGTGCCGCTTTCGATCGCGCCCGAGCCCGGCCACATCGCCCTGCGCACCGTCGGCGGCGTGTTCCCGGTGCTGTGCGGCACGCCGCTCGGGCCCGAGGACCCGCGCGCCGACTACCAGCAGCTCTATCGCACCGCCGCCTCGCAGCTGGGTGCGGCCCTGCGGCCTGCGCAGGCCGGCGGCGCATCGGCGGCCGCGCCGCGCGCGCAGCCGCAGCCGCGCCCGTTCGACGGCTGGTGGGGCAGCATCCGCCGCTGGTTCGGCGCCGACGGCTGGATGCGGCCCGCGCTCGGCGTGCTCGCGCTGGTCGTGGTGGTGCAGAACGCGGGCCTGCTGGCCGGGCGCGGCGCCGAGGACGACGCGGTGCGCTTCCGCGCCGTGCCCACCGCACCCGCCGCGCCCGCCGCCGACATCGTCGTGCGCTGGAAGGACGGCGTGCGCATGGACGAGGCCGACCGGCTGCTGCAGTCGGTGGCGGCCGAGGTGGTGGGCGGCCCGGGCAGCAACGGCGTGTGGCGCCTGCGCGTGCCCGATGCGCAGAAGGGCCTCGAGGTGCTGGCCGCATCGCCGCTGGTCGAGACCGCCGCGCGGGCGCCGGAGCGGCCATGAACCATGGCGCGCGGCTCCCCGTCTTGCTCCCTCCCCCCCCGGGGGAGGGCGGGGGTGGGGGCACGCGGCGCTCGCTGGTGGCGCCGCGGCCCCCATCCCTGCCTTCCCCCAGGGGGGGAAGGAGTCTCGGGCTGCATGTCCTCCTGCTCGCCACGCTGTTCGTCCTCGCCGTGCCCGCCTTCGCCGCTCAGCGCGCGCTGCTCGTCGGCGTCTCCGAGCTGGTCAACCAGCCGCAGTCGCTCTGGCTGCAGGCGCCGCGCAACGACGTGATGCTGATGCGCGACGCGCTGCGGAAGCAGGGCTTCGCGCCCGAGGACATCGTGCTGCTGGCCGACGGGGTGGCCGGCGCGGCGCTGCCCGAGGCGCGTGCGATCCACGACGCCTTCGGCCGCCTGCTCGCGCGGTCGAAGAGCGGCGACTTCGTGCTGCTCTACTTCTCGGGCCACGGCACGCGTTGGCGCGATGCCGCCAAGCGCTACCAGGAGCCCGACGGCCTGGCCGAGAACTTTCTCGCGCGCGACGTGCGCGGCACGCTCGGTGCGGACAGTGCGCTCGCGGGCGGCGTGCGCGACGTCGATTTCGACGCCTGGGTGCAGGCCTTCCTCGCGCGCGGCGTGTTCGTGTGGTCGGTGTTCGACACCTGCGCCGCCACCTCGATGACGCGCAGCAGCGGCAGCGTCGCTGCGGCGACCGTGGCCGACGGACCGCCCGACGACGAGGTGCGCTGGCGCGGCCTGCGCGCGGTGCAGCTGCGCGCCACGGCCGAGGCGGCGCAGGCCGTGTCGCCGCCGCCGCCGGCCGAGCGCGTCGCGCGCGCACGCTACGTCGCGTTCTTCGCGTCCGAGAGCCACCAGATCACGCCCGAGCTGCGCCTGCCGCGCAAGGCCCGCGGTGCGCAGCCGCAGGGCCTGCTCACCTGGGCTTTGGCCAGCGCGCTCGAACGGCGGCCCGCCACCTGGCGCGCGCTGTTCGACGGCGTGCTGTCCTTCTATCCACCCGTCATCGACGAACTGGCGCAGCGCTTTCCCACGCGCGAACTGCCTTCGCCGGTGGCCGAAGGCAACCTCGATGCGCCGCTGTTCGCCAACGCGCCCGGCGCCGCATCCACCCGCCCGTCGTGGCGCGCGCAGCGCAGCGGTGACCAGCTGATGCTGCAGGCCGGGCTGGTCGACGGCCTGCAGCCGCAGCAGGAAGTGCGCCTGCAAGCGACGCTCGACGACGGCACCGTGCGCAGCGCGCAGGCCCGGCTGCGCGAGGTCGATCTCGACGCCGCCCGCGTCGGCGTGCCCGCGGCGCTGCGCGAGCTGCCGGGTGCGGCGCTCTGGAGCGCCTCGCCGCTCGCCGCCCCGGCCGCATTCGCACTGCGCGTGCGCGGCGGCGAACGCGGGCTGCTGCCGCAGCAGCGCTTCAACCTCGACTATCCGGCGTCGGTCGTGCCGGCGGGCGGCGCCGGCGACGGCGCGCCGCCCGACGTGCAGTGGAGCGACCTCGGCGCCGCGGGCCAGCGCATCGACGTCCTCTCGCCCGCGCTCGGTGCAGGCACGGTGCTGCTGCCCGATGCGGCCGCCGCGCGCCGCCGCATCGAAACGCTCGCGCGCCTCAAGTGGTGGAACCAGCTGCTCGCCGTCGGCCACGCCGCCGGCGCGCCGGTCGATGGGTTCGAGGCCGTGCTCGAAGTGTGGCGCGGCGACCGCCTGCAGCGCAGCGAGCCCGCACAGCGCGCCGGCGCCGGCCAATTGCTGCCGCTGCGCGAGGGCGAACGCGCGGCGCTGCACGTGCGCAACGCGAGCGGCCATTCGATCGACATGGTGGTGGTCGGCATCGACGGCGAGGGCCGGCTGCGTGCCGTGTACCCCGACGATCCGGGCGAGACCAACCGCTTCGAGCGCGGCACGCGCGAGGCGCCGGCGGCCAAGCGCTTCGAGCTGCCGTGGCTCGCGGCGCCGGACGGCCGCCTGCTCGTGCTCGCCACCGTGGCCGGCGCGTACACCACGCCGCGGCTCTTCGGCGCCGCGCCGCCGGAGCCCGCGGCGGCCGAGCTGCGGCTGCGCGGCCAACCCCATTCCGACAAGACGCGGCAGACCTATGCCGCGATGGTGCGCTGGCCGGGCGAACGTCCGGCCGCGCGATGACTGCTGTTTTTGTTCTCAGGAGATCGACATGAGCTGGACTTACGACGGAAAACTGGACCCCGATGAGGCCCTGCGCCTGCTCGATCACCTCTCGGGCGAATCGGGCAACGACTTCGCGATGATGATCGAGAGCAAGGGCTCGCCGATCGAGGGCGAATCGAAGCGCACTTACGAAGACGGCAAGCAGCGCATGGACATCGGCGGCTATTCGTACAAGACCGACGTGGTCACGCCGCCGGGCGCCACCAAGGGCAAGCTGCGCAACTACCCCTTCATCGTGATCCGCGACTGCGATGCCGCGACCGCGTCGATCGCGAGCCTGCTGAAGAACCAGGATGCCGACCTCAAGGTCACGGTCTCGGTCTTCAAGGCCGGCGGCGACAGTTCGAAGGACCTGCAGTCGCACCTGGAGTTCGTGATGGAAGGCGCGCGCGTGCAGTGCCATGCCATCGTCACCGGCGGCCAGCCCAAGCGGCCCTGCGACATCATCTTCTTCAGCTACCGCAAGCTCGAGGTGCGTTCGGCGCCGCAGCAGCAGACCGGCGCGAGAGGCGCGGTCCGCACCTGCACCTTCGTCGAGGCATGAGATGAGCACCGCCGCCGAACTCCTCAAGTCCGCCGACCCCGCCGGCGCCCTCAAGGCATTGAGCGACGACGTGCGCGCCAGGCCTGCCGACAGCAAGCCGCGCGTGTTCATGGCGCAGCTCCTGTGCGTGCTCGGCCAGTGGGAGCGCGCGCTCAACCAGCTCACGGTCGCGGCCGAGCTCGATGCGCTCGCCGTGCCGATGAAGCAGGTGTACGGCGAGGCCGTGCGCTGCGAGGGGCTGCGTGCCGAGGTGTTCGCCGGCACGCGCACGCCGATGATCTTCGGCCAGCCGGACGAATGGCTGGCGCTGCTGATCGAGTCGCTGCTGCGCCAGGGGCGCGGCGAAGCGGCGCTGGCCGAAGACCTGCGCCAGCGCGCCTTCGACGCGGCCCCGGCCATCGGCGGCACGATCGACGGCCAGCCCTTCGAATGGCTGGCCGATGCCGACATGCGGCTGGGCCCGGTGCTCGAAGCCTTCGTCAACGGCAAGTACTACTGGGTTCCCTACGCGCGGCTCTCGCGCATCCGCATCGAGCCGCCCGAGGACCTGCGCGACTGCGTGTGGATGCCCGCGCACCTCGAATTCGAGAACGGCGGCGAGACGCTCGCGCTGATCCCCACGCGCTACGAGGGCACCGAGCGTTGCGAGGACGGCGAGCTGCGGCTCGCGCGCAAGACCGAATGGCGCGAGCTGCGGCCCGAGGTCTGGGCCGGCCATGGCCAGCGGGTGCTCGGCAGCGACCAGGGCGAGTACGCGATCATGGACGTGCGCGAGATCGTCTTCACCCCCGCACCGGCTGCAGTGGCCGCGGAGGGCGGCGACGGTGGCTGAGCTCGGCGCGCAGGAGCGGCTGCAGCCCTCGCTGCTCGACCGCCTCGTCGACCATGCGCCGGAAGAGAAGCGCGAGGGCGACGACAAGCGCACCCTCACCAAGCAGGCGCTGCGCGCGGCCGTGCTGCGCGACCTGAGCTGGCTGTTCAATGCCACCGGCTACGGCCTGGCGATGGACGACAAGACCTATCCGAATGCAGCGCGCTCGGTCATCAACTACGGATTGCCTATGCTGTCTGGCCAGTTCACCTCGTCGGTGCAGCGTGTCAGCATGGAGCAGGCTCTGAAGAACGCGATCCTGCAGTTCGAGCCTCGCATCCTGTCACGCACCCTCGAAGTGGAACTCGTCATGGAAGGCCCCGCGCTCGATTCGCACAACAGCATCGGACTGCAGATCCGCGGCATGCTGTGGGCGCAGCCCGTGCCCGTCGAGTTCCTGATGCGCAGCCGCGTCGACCTGGAAGAGGGACGCATCGAGATCGAGGACATGTCAAAACCATGAGCCCCTCGGCCGCATCACGGTAGCGCGACGACATGGACCCCCGGCTGCTGAGCCTGTACGAGCAGGAGCTCCGCTACTTCCGCGAGAGTTCGTCGGAGTTCGCGCGGGCCTTTCCGAAGATCGCGAACCGCCTCGGCATCGAGGGCCAGGAGGTCGCCGATCCCTACGTGGAGCGGCTGATCGAGGCCACGGCCTTCCTCTCGGCGCGCGTGAATCTCAAGCTCGATGCCGAGTACCCGCGCTTCACCGGCCATCTGCTCGACATCGTCTACCCGCACTTCCTCGCGCCCACGCCCGCGATGGCGGTGGTCTCGTTCGCGCACGATCCGGACGACGCCAACCTCGCCACCGGCCCCACGCTGCCGCGCGGCGCGGGCCTGCGCGCGCGCCAGGCCGTGGGCCAGAACACCTACTGCGAATTCCGCACCTCGGCCGCGATGCGGCTCTGGCCGCTGGAGGTGCAGCGCGCGCAGTACTTCACCTACGCGCCCGACCTGCCGCTCGCGAACCATCCGCAGTCGCGCGCGATCCGCGGCGGCCTGCGCATGGTGCTGCGCACCACCGCGGGCCTGAACTTCAGCCAGATCGCGCTCGACGAACTGGTGCTGCACCTCGGCGGCGCCGAGGACGTGGCCTGGCAGCTGCACGAATGCGCGCTCGGCCAGCCGGTGGGCGTGCTGGTGCGTCCGCTGGGCGCCGGCGGCGCACTGCAGGGCGAGGCGCGCAGCCTGCCAGCCAGCGCCATCGGCGCGGTGGGCTTCGAGGACGAGGAGGCGCTGCTGCCGGTCACGGCCACCGGCTTCTCGGGCTTCCGGCTGCTGCAGGAGTACTTCGCGTTCCCGCAGCGCTTCCAGTTCCTGCGGATCGGCGGGCTGCAGTCGGTGCTGCCTTCGATGCCCGTGACGCAGGTCGAGATCGTGCTGCTGTTCTCGCGCGGCGATCCGGCGCTCGAGAAGCTCGTGAGCGCCGACAACGTGCAGCTGCATTGCGTGCCCGCGGTCAACCTGTTCAACAAGCGGCTCGACCGCGTGCCGCTGAACGAAGGCGTGAGCCAATTCCATCTGGTGCCCGACCGCACCCGGCCGCAGGACTTCGAGGTGCACACCGTGACCGAGGTCGTCGGCCATGGCGCGCCGGGCGCGAACGCGGCGGCGGCCGAACAGGTGTTCCGGCCCTTCTATTCGGCCTTCCACGGTACGCGCCACAGCCATCCCGCCTACTACACGACCACGCGCGAGCCGCGCATGCTGTCGGTGCGCCAGCGCACCGAAGGGCACCGCAGCAGCCACATCGGCTCCGAGGTCTACATGCAGATCGTCGATCCGCAGCATGCGCCGTATGCGGGCACGCTGCGCCAGCTCGCGGTGTCGGCGCTGTGCACCAACCGCGACCTGCCGCTCCTGCTGCCGATGGGCCGCGACAACGACTTCGACTGCGTGGACTCCTTTCCCGCGCAGCGCGTGCGCATGGTGCGCGGGCCCTCGCGGCCGGTGTCGCCGGTGGTGAGCCAGGGCCTGGGCTGGCGCGTGCTCGACCACCTCGCGCTCAACTACCTGTCGATCTCCGACAGCACGCCGCAGCAGGGCGCCGCCGCGCTGCGCGAAACGCTGATGCTCTATGCCGTGCATGCCGACGAGATGCGCCAGGGCCAGGTGCGGGGGCTGCTCTCGGTGAAGAGCCGGCCGGTCGCGCGCCGCCTGCCGATGAAGGGGCCGATCGCCTTCGGGCGCGGGCTCGAGGTCACGCTGGAGGTCGACAAGGACGCCTTCCACGGCCATAGCGTGTTCCTGTTCGGCGCGGTGCTGGCGCGCTACCTCGCGCGCCATGTCGAGGTCAACCATTTCGTCGAGACCGTGGTGCGCATCGCGGGCAAGGGCGAGAACATGCGCTGGAGGCCGCTGTGCGGGACGCGCCAGATCCTCTAGCCGCGGGCACCGCCCCCGGCACGGTGGCCGCGCGCGTCGACGCGGCGCTCGCCGGCTGGTCGGCCGAGCCCTGGGCCTACGACTACTTCGCGGTGCTGCGGCGGCTCGAATCGGCCGCCGCCACCACGCCGCGCTGGGGCCGCGCGCTGCTGCCGAGCGCCGAGCCGGTGCGGGTGGGCCAGGAGCCTTCGCTCTCGTTCGCGCCGGCCGCCTTCAGCCGCTTCGAGCCCGCCGGCCCGCATTCGCCGCCGCGGCTGCGCCAGCACTTCTTCGCCTACATCGGCCCCAACGGGCCGCTGCCGGTGCACCTGAGCGACTTCATCCGCGAGCGCAGCCTGAACCACGGCGACCCGACCTGGCTCGCCTTCCTCGACAGCTTCCTGCACCGCTTCTCGCTGCACTTCTACCGCGCCTGGGCGCAGGCCCGGCCCGCGGTCGCGCTCGACCGGCCGAACGAAGACCGCTTCCGGCTGCAGGTCGGGGCGCTCGTGGGCATCGGCACGCCGGGGCGCATCGACCGCGACGAGATCCATGACGACGCGCGGCTGCACTTCTCGGGCTGGCTCGCGCGCCGCGTGCACAACGCGGAGAGCGTGGAGGCGGTGCTTTGCAGCTACTTCGGCGTGCCGGTGAAGCTCGAGCGCTGGGTCGGCCACTGGATGCAGCTGCCCGCGGGCGAGCTCACACGGCTCGGGCAGGGCGAGAGTTCGCGCGCGATGGGCATGGGCGCGATGCTCGGCACCCGCGCCTGGGACCGCCAGCACCGCGTGCGGCTGCACATCGGCCCGCTCGACTTGGCGCAGTACCGCATGTTCCTGCCGATCGGCGATGCGCAGCCGGTGCTCGCGCGCTGGATGTCGCAGCTGCTCGGCGACGCGCTCGAATGGGATGCCGAGCTCGTGCTGCAGAAGGCGCAGGTGCCGGCCGCGCGGCTCGGCAGCGCCAAGGGCAACGCCCCGCGGCTCGGCTGGATCGCCTGGCTCGGCGAGCGCACGCGTGCGCACGACGCGAGCGACGTGCGCGTCGACGGCCGCCGCGCCGGCCGCGCCGCCCCCGCCGCCGGTGAAGCGATTTCCGCACCGCTGGCCTTTCAATGAAACACCCCTCGTTCGTCTTGAAGAGATACGGAGTCCTCCATGAGTGAAATCAGCCGCACGGCCCTTTTCGGCAAGCTCAATTCGCTGGCGTACAAGGCCATCGAAGGTGCCACCGTGTTCTGCAAGATGCGCGGCAACCCGTACGTCGAGCTGGAGCACTGGTTCGCCCAGCTGCTGCAGGCGCAGGACTCCGACCTGCACCGCGTGATCCAGCACTACGGGCTCGACGTCTCGGTGATCGCCAAGGACATGACGGCCGCGCTCGACCGCCTGCCGCGCGGCGCCACCGCGATCAGCGACTTCTCGCCGCACATCGAGAACGCGATCGAGCGCGCATGGACCTACGCCACCCTGCAGTTCGGCGAGGCCCAGGTGCGCACCGGCTACCTGATCGTCGGCATGCTCAAGACGCAGAGCCTGCGCAACCCGCTGTTCGGCCTGTCGAAGCAGTTCGAGAAGGTCAAGCTCGAGGACCTGTGCGACAACTTCGCGAAGATCTGCGATGCCTCGCCCGAGGCGCAGATGCGCGCGCAGGACGGCACCGGGATGGGCAGCGGCGCACCGGGCGAGGATTCGGGCGCGATGGCGCCGGCCGCCATGGGCAAGGGCGATGCGCTCAAGAAGTTCGCGGTCGACCTGACCGAGAAGGCGAAGAAGGGCGAGATGGACCCGGTCACGGGCCGCGACGAGGAGATCCGCCAGATCGTCGACATCCTGATGCGCCGGCGCCAGAACAACCCGCTGCTCACGGGCGAGGCCGGCGTCGGCAAGACGGCCGTGGTCGAGGGCTTCGCGCAGCGCCTCGCGCGCGGCGACGTGCCGCCGCAGCTCAAGGACGTGAAGCTGCTCACGCTCGACATCGGCCTGCTGCAGGCCGGCGCGAGCATGAAGGGCGAGTTCGAGCAGCGGCTGCGCCAGGTGATCGATGAGGTGCAGAGCTCGCCGACGCCGATCATCCTGTTCATCGACGAGATCCACACGCTGGTGGGCGCGGGCGGCGCGGCCGGCACCGGCGATGCGGCCAACCTGCTCAAGCCCGCGCTCGCGCGCGGCAACCTGCGCACCATCGGCGCCACCACCTGGGCCGAGTACAAGAAGTACATCGAGAAGGACCCGGCGCTCACGCGGCGCTTCCAGGTGGTGCAGGTGCCCGAGCCCGATGAGACCAAGGCGATCCTGATGCTGCGCGGGGTGGCCAGCGTGCTCGAGAAGCACCACCGCGTGCAGCTGCTCGACGAGGCGATCGAGGCCGCCGTCAAGCTGAGCCACCGCTACATTCCGGCGCGGCAATTGCCCGACAAGGCCGTGAGCCTGCTCGACACCGCCTGCGCGCGCGTGGCCGTGAGCCAGCATGCGACCCCGCCCGAGGTCGAGGACTGCATGCGCCGCATCGAGGGCCTCACGGTCGAGCAGGAGATCATCGGCCGCGAGGAAGCGATCGGCATCGACGTGACCAGGCGCGCTGCACAGGTGGCGGCGCTGCTCGACGAATCGAAGACGCAGCTCGAAGCGCTCAATGCGCGCTGGCAGGAGGAGAAGGCACTGGTCGACCGGCTGCTGGAGCTGCGCGGCAAGCTGCGCGCAGGCAACAAGCCCGTCGACACTGCACTCCCTCCCCCGCTGGGGGAGGGCAGGGGTGGGGGCGCGACGGCCTCGCAATCACCGTCGGCCAGTGATGCGCCGCCGCCCCCACCCCAACCCTCCCCCAGCGGGGGAGGGAGCGAAGACCGGGCGGCACTGCTCGAGGAGCTGCATGCGCTGCAGGCCAAGATCCACGCGGTGCAGGGCGAGTCGCCGCTGATCCTGCCCTCGGTCGACGAGCAGGCCGTGGCCTCGGTCGTTGCCGACTGGACCGGCATCCCCGTCGGCCGCATGGTCAAGAACGAGGTCGAGGCGGTGCTCAAGCTCGCCGACACGCTCAACCAGCGCGTCATCGGCCAGAAGCACGGCCTCGAGATGATCGCGCGCCGCATCCAGACCAGCCGCGCGCGGCTCGACAACCCGCAGAAGCCGATCGGCGTGTTCATGCTCTGCGGCACCTCGGGCGTGGGCAAGACCGAGACCGCCCTTGCGCTGGCCGAGGCGCTCTACGGCGGCGAACAGAACATCATCACCATCAACATGAGCGAGTTCCAGGAGGCGCACACCGTCTCCACGCTCAAGGGCGCGCCCCCGGGCTACGTGGGCTACGGCGAGGGCGGCATCCTGACCGAGGCCGTGCGGCGGCGCCCCTACAGCGTGGTGCTGCTCGACGAGGTCGAGAAGGCGCACCCCGACGTGCACGAGATCTTCTTCCAGGTCTTCGACAAGGGCTGGATGGAGGACGGCGAGGGCCGCATGATCGACTTCAAGAACACGATCATCCTGCTCACCACCAACGCCGGCAGCGAGCTCGTGATGAGCATGTGCCGCGACCCCGAGCTGCTGCCCGATCCGAACGCGCTCGCCGATGCGCTCAAGGCGCCGCTGATGAAGGTGTTCCCGCCCGCGCTGCTGGGCCGCATCGTCACGATCCCGTACTACCCGCTCTCGCCCGAGATGATGAAGAAGATCGTGCGGCTGCAGCTGGGCCGCATCAAGAAGCGCGTCGAGACCAACCACGGCGTGCCCTTCGAGTACAGCGACGCGGTGGTCGAGCAGGTTGTCGCGCGCTGCCAGGACCCGGAGTCGGGCGGCCGCGTGATCGACGCGATCCTGACCAACACCGTGCTGCCGACCATCTCCGTCGAGTACCTGCAACGCCTCGCGTCGGGCGGCGAGATCCGCCGCGTGGCGCTGGACGTGAAGGATGCCGACTTCACCTACGCCTTCGATTGAGCTTCCAACCGATCGGACGCATGCCCCCGAAGAGAACCACACATGGCTGACCACGAATTCCGCATCGAGAGCGATTCGCCTGCGAAGGACGATCTGATGTTCTGGACCATCGCGGGCCACGAGGCCCTCGCACGGCCATCGACCTACGAGCTCACGGTGCTTTCGGAGAACGCCTACATCAAGGCGAACGACATCCTCGGCCACGCCTTCGACGTGGTGATCGGGTTTCTCGACGTCGACGGTAACAAGCACGAGCGGCACTGCCAGGGGCATGCGGTGCGCTTCACGCGCGGGCGGCAGGTGGGGCGCTACTTCCGCTACCAGATCTGCCTGCGCTCGTGGTTCTGGCTGCTCACCAAGCGCGCCAACTCGCGCATCCTGCAGGACAAGCCGGTGCTCGAGATCGTCAACGCGGTGCTCGAGGACAGCCCGATCAAGCGCGTGAAGAAGCTCCGCAGCGACAACGTGGTGGGCACGCACCCGCCGCGGCGCTACTGCGTGCAGTTCCAGGAGAGCGACTACAACTACCTCTCGCGCCTGATGGAGGCCGAGGGCATCTACTACTGGTTCGACGCGCATGACGCGCCGGGCACGATGCACCTGTCGGACGCCAGTGGCATCGCGCACGAGAAGCTCGCGGTCGATTCCAAGCTGCGCTTCGTGCCCTCGAACGTGAGCGAGGCCCGCTTCAACGAGATCAGCGAGTGGATCGACGTGCATCGGCTCGACAGCGGCAAGTACGCGTCGCGCGACGTGGACTACAAGGCGATCAAGAAGCTCCTGAGCGTGGAAGTCGACGTGTCGGAAAGCCATGAGCTCTCCGACCTGGAGGTGTTCGAATACCCGGGCAACTACTTCAAGGGCGAGGAGGCCGACGCATCGGCCAAGCTGCACCTCGAGGAGTTCGACGGACGCCGCGAACGCCACTGGGGCTTCACCCGCTGGCCCGACGTCGCGGCGGGCCGCAGCTTCAAGTTCGAGGGCGACCGCGACGGCCTGCGCGACGGCGAGTACGTGATCGGCGGCTGCGTCTTCGTGGTCAGCCACACGGGCTACGAGGGCACCGACGAATCCGAGCCGCCGCAGTCGCTCAATGCGCTCTTGCACGAAGCCATCCGCGACGACGCGGTCAACGCCGACGCCATGGCCGCCTTCGTCGAGCTGATCGAGCAGCATCCGGCGCTGCGCACCGGCCTGCGAGGCAACAGCGCCTTCCTCGTCACCGCACTGCCGATGGAGAGCACCTTCCATCCGCCGCGCCTCACGCCGCGCGTGACGATGCCTGGACCGCAGAGCGCGATCGTCTGCGGCCCCGAGGGCAAGGAGCTCCACGTGGACGAGGGCCGCGTGATGGTCCATTTCCACTGGGACCGCTACAACGACGGCGACGAGAAGGCCACCTGCTGGATCCGCTGCTCGCAGCCCTGGGCCGGCAAGAACTGGGGCGCCTACTTCGTGCCGCGCATCGGCCAGGAGGTGATCGTCGAGTTCATGAATGGCGACCCCGATCGCCCGATCATCACCGGACGGGTCTACAACGACGACCAGCCGATCCCGTACAAGTCGCCAACGCAGAGCGGCTTCAAGACGCGCTCCACGCCGGGCGGTGGTCCCGCGAACTACAACGAGATCATGTTCGAGGACAAGAAGGGGGAGGAGCTGGTCAATATCCACGCCGAGAAGGACATGTCGCGCTCGGTGGAGAACGATGATTCGACCTCCGTCGGCCATGACCAGAACATCACGGTCAAGAACCACCAATGGACTTCGGTGGGGAAGTACCGATCGGTGGTCGTGGAGGACGGCAACGAAGACTACGTCGTCAACGGCCACCGCTCGACCTATGTCCAGCTCGACGACGGCCTGACGGTCGACGGGCACCGCACCAAGCTGGTCTCGAACGGCGAGGAAACGGAGATCACCAAGGGCGAGCACAAGCTGGTGGTGAAAGCCGGGGACAAGAACAGCTTCGTCACGGGCAACCAGCTCGTGTGGGTGAGTGACGGCTACACGCTGTCGGCGATGACGGTCACGATGAATATCGGTGGGGCCCTGACGGTGGCCGCCGGCACGATGGCCCTGGGGAGCCAGGGGGACTACACGCTGTCGGTGGGAGGAAAGAGCGGCACGCACTCCAGGGGGCCGATGACGGTCTCGAGCGACTCGAACATCCTGGTGGGAACGATGTCCGGCAACATCGACCTGATCGCGCAGACGGTCAAGTCCACCTCTCTGACCAAGGCCGACGAGGTGTCGTTCTCGACCAAGAGCTCCTTCACGGCGGGTTTCTTCACGAAGACCGTCGCCGGGCTCTATGGCGAGACTTTCATCGGCGGCCAGTCGAAGACCACGATATCGGTGACCATCGACAACAAGATCGGGTTGCAGCTCAATTCCGTCGTGGGACCGAAGATCGAGCGGCTCACCGCCAAGGCACATCAGTCGACGATCACTTCATTCATGCCCGGCGCGGGAGCGGGGGCCGGCGCACCCACAACGGCTGGCTCGCTGGCTGGGTTCGCCAAGTCCATGGGCCCGGACCTCATCATGCTGCTCGGCGCGGTGGGGTCGCTGGGCGTGGGTGTCTATCAAGCCAGCCAGCAGAGCTTCTTCGGGCCTTCGGAGGCCGACAAGAACAAGGCCAAGGAAGACCTGAAGAAGCGCCTGGAGAAATCCTCGCAGGAAACTCGCAACGCGGTGCGCAATCAGCTGACCGAGCTCATCGGGCAGGCCGAGCGTGCCGGCAAGCCGGAGATCGCGAAGCGGCTCGAAATGATCCGGTTTGCCGCCTCGCCCCATCCGTTGGCGCCGCAGGGACCCGTGACCCGCTCGACCGGCGGCAGCTTCGGCGACGAGGGCGCGGGACCGAAGAATCCCTCCGGCAACCTGTCCTACTGAGTTCCCCCGCCAGCGAGTTCGTCACGCCGCACCATGCAAATACACAAGCCCGCTCAGCTGGGACTGTCCTTTCGAGCGATAGAGTTCCGCAAGCGCTTCGGCCTGTGCGTCTCCGGCTACCTGCACGTTCCCTTCGCGCGGGCGGACGCGGGTTCCCTCTGGGGCGAGCAGTCGATGTGGAAGTTCCTGGCGCAGGAAATGGCATCCCCGCTGATCGACGAAGGCGTGGCGAAGGTCACGCCGGAGTTCCTGGTGCATGGCAGCGCCTATCCACCGGGGGGGGCGTCGACGGGCTGCGCCGTTCGCGCGCGGCTGGGAACGGTCGAGAAGACCTTGCTCGTGATCGGGGACCGACATTGGCACGACGCGACCACGCCCAGCGCGCCGGCGCCCTTTGAACGCATGCCGCTCGACTGGTCGCGGGCCTATGGTGGTGCCGACTTCGCAGCGAACCCCGCCGGCCGCGGCCGGGCCAAGGTCGACGACCTCCTGTTTCTGCCCAATCTGGAGCTTCCCGGACAACGTCTGCTGTGTGCCGACCAGGCTGCGGCGCCCGCCGGCTTCGGCGCGCTCGATGTGCTGCATCCACAACGGCGTGCACTCCAGGGAAGCTACGACGGCGACTATCTGAAACTTCACTCCCCGGGATTTCCCCCGGACATGGACTGGAACTGCTTCAATCTCGCACCCCGTGACCAGTGGCTCCCGGGCCCGCTCGCGGGGGACGAGGCGTTCGTGCTCGAACACATGCATCCGCAACAGCCTCGCATCGAAGGCCAGCTTCCCGGTCTCAGGGTGCGCGTATTTGCCGACTACGGCACAGGGCCGGAGCCGGTCGGCGGGCCGTCCGAGCCTGGCCTCTTGCGTGAGGTGCCGATGCGCCTCACCACGGTGTGGTTCTTTCCGCATGCCGAGCGCATGGTTCTCGTGTTCCATGGACTGGCCGAAGTCCAGGAAGACGACGCTTCCGATATCGCTGGGTTGCTGGGCGCGGTCGAGCGCAGCGGCGAAGTTCGCGCGGACGAGCACTACATCGAAGTGTTGCGTCGCCGGCGCGACGTGGAGTACGGCGCAGTGGAAAGCCTCAACGACGCAGACCTGCTGCCCGCCGGCATCGATACGGCGGACCCCGACCAGCAGAGCGCCGAGGCGGCTTTCGTGATCGAGGGGCTGCAGGCAGAGGCGCAACGCCGACGTGCCGAAGTGGAGGTCCTCGCGATGCGGCAGAAGATCGTGCAGCAGGGGGGCGATCCCGACGCGCTCGGCGTGGTCATGCCCGCGAGGGAGACGCCCCCCTCTCCGGCCGAACTGCCGGCCTATCTGAAGGCACGAAAGAAGCAGATGGACGAGCAGCAGTGGCAAGAGGTCAGTGACCTGCTCGATCACCTGGACCGCGCGGTCGCCCTGGTGCGCGACGGCGCCGTGACGCCGCAGCAGCTGGAGGAGCAAGTGCATCGCGGGCCACCGACGTACCGGGCCGACCAGCACTTGCGCGACCTGCAGGCGGCCGGCCACGCGCTCGACGTGAACCAGGCTTTTCCCCAGCTCAAAATGAAGGAAACGATCGAACGGATCAACTATCTTCAGTCGGCGCATCTGCAACCGCCGGCGCTCGCGCAGGAGCACGAACGCAGCCGCCGCGAACGCGAGGAGCTGCGCTGGATGCTGGCGCATGGCCTGCGTTACTTCGCCGGCATGGACTTCACCGGCGCGGATCTGTCCGGACTGGATCTGCGCGGCGCCGACCTGACAGGCGCCTGGCTCGAGAGCGCCAACTTGGCGGGCTCGAACCTATCGGCCTGCAAGCTGATGGGCGCCGTGCTTGCGCACGCCAATCTGCGGGGTGTGATCGGTGTCGAAGCGGATCTGTCGATGGCCAATCTGGGGGGGGCGCAACTGGCGGGCGCGACCTTCGACCGCGCCTCGCTGCGCGGTGCAACGCTCGACGGATCGGCCCTCGCCGAGACCCAGATGCGCGGCGCAGACCTCACCGATGCCAGGTGGCTGGAAAGCACCTGGGGCGTGTCCGACTGGAGCGGCATCGTTTCACCGAATGCCTTGTTTCACAAGCTCGATCTGAGCGGCGTCGTGTTGACGGAGGCGCAGCTGGCCGGGGCGGTCTTCAACGAGTGCAAGCTGAAGGATGTGGATCTGCGCGCAGCGATGCTGCAAGGTGCCAATTTCCTGGGCTGCGATCTCGATGGCGTGCGGATGGACGCAGCCCGGCTGGATGGGGCGGTCTTCTCGCCGGAATGCACGCTGCGCCAGGCCTCCTTCGCGCAGGCCAGCCTCGCATCAGCCAATCTGCAGGGCGCGAATCTCGAAGGGGCCAGCCTCGTGCGCGCGCGTCTCGACGGCGCCTGTCTGGTGCGAACCAACCTTGAAGCGGCGGATGTGCGCCTTGCCAGCCTGCGGGGCGCCTTGATGCGCCGGACGCGGTTGTGCAAGGCCCGGCTGGCGGGAGCGAATCTCAAGGACGCGATCCTCCAGCATGCCGACCTCCGAGGCAGCGACCTGCGAGATGCGAATCTCTTCGCGGCCGATCTTTCGCGCGCCAGGCTCGATGGCGATGTCCGCCTGGAGCGGGCGCTTCTTCAGCGCGCGCGCACCTGGCCGCGCCTCACGCCAGAGGAGGCCGCTCAGTGAGCCCTGAACTGCTGTGTACCGCGGTGCTGCTCGGCGAGCCCATCGCAGGCGATGATCTCGCGCAGAAGGCCTACAGCGGTCTCTGTCTGGGCGGGGGGGTCTTCGTCAATGCCTGTCTGGCGGGCTGCGATTTTCGAGGCTCGGACCTGCGCGAGACGACCTTCGACAACTGCGACCTTCGCGGCGCGCTTTTCGACAGCGCCGCGCTTCGCAGCGCCGTCTTCAATCGCTGCAATCTGGACCACGTCAATTTCCGGAAAGCCAACCTGCACGGTGCCACCTTTTCGGAGTGCGTTCTGTCCCATGCACAGCTGGGCGAAACGCTGCTTTCGATGGTGACCTTCTTTCAATGCGGGCTGGATCATGCGAGTCTGGCCGGCGCAGAACTCGATTCGGCGGTCATCAGCGAATCCTCGCTGCGCGACGTCAATGCGGACGACACGCGTTGGCTGCATGCGATCGTCGACGGCTGCGACATGGCCCAATCGACCTGGGCCAGGGCGCGAATGACGCGCACGGTGTTCCAGAAGGTTGTGCTGGCGCGCATGTCGTTCGCCGGCCTGTCGCTCGACGCTTGCCTCTTCAGCGGCACGGACCTGACGGGGGCGCGCTTCGCCGGTGCAGCGCTTGCCCGCTGCAATTTCCAGGACGCGCTGCTCGACGATGCGGATTTCTCGAAGATCCGGGCGCCGCAGGCGCTGTTCTGCTCGGCCAGGGGCGCACGCGTGAACTTCTCCGGTGCCGAACTTCGACAGGCGCTGTTCACGGGTGCGCAGCTGCCCGGCGCGCTGTTCCGCGGCGCGGATCTTCATCAGGCGCACTTCGGGCAAGCGATGCTGGCGAACGCCCATCTCGGGGACTGCGAGTTGAGCTATGCGGATTTCCGGCACGCCGATCTTCGACGAGTCGATGCGAGTGGCGCCCGGATGTTTCGCACCTGCCTGCATGCGACCCGCACGGAAGGGGCGGAATTCACCGACCGCGGCAGCGCGCTCGAAACCGATGCCGATCTGCAGGCCGCCGAGCAGTGGGCACCGCAGGTCCAGTGATTGAACAGCCAGCCAAAGGAGCAGGAATGAATACCGTCGAAAGAAAGCGCACGCCCAAGGCCGCGGCGCACACTGGCTTCCACCTCGCGCGGCCCGGGCGACCGACGCAGGCCGAGACCGTGTCGCCCACCGACGCCTTGGCCGCGCAGTATTGCGTAGGCATCGTCATCGCACTTGACGAGTCCCCGTCGGGCCGTGGCGATCGGCCGCTCGTCGAACTGCAGAGCGGCCGCCTGCGCACCTTCGCGCGCATTGCCTCGAGCTGCCTGTTGCAACCCGCAGCGGGCGATACGGTCGCATGCTTGCGCGTGGCGCCGGACGAGATGTGGGTCACCTCGGTACTGGCGCGGGAGCCTGGCGCACCGCAGTTGCTTCGCTCCGAGGGACCCACCCGGTGGCAGGTGCACGGGGGCGATCTGCAGATCGAAGCCGACGCGCTCGGCATGCGCACGGGCAGGCTCAGGATCGATGCCCGCGCCGCAAGCCTGATGGTCGACGAAGGCGACCTCGCTGCCAGGCAGTTGCGGCTTGCGGCATCTGCACTGAAGGTGGTCGGCACGACCTTGTCGAGCGTGTTCGAGCGCGTGCAGCATTTCAGCCACCAGTATCTGCGCACCACCCGGGGCATCGATCGCGTGGCGGCGGACAACCTGGAGCGCGAGGCGAAGCAACTGATGCGTCTTTCTGGTGAACATGTGATCGCCAACGGGCGCAAGCTGGTCAAGGCGCGCGGTGGGCAGATCCATCTGGGTTGAGAGCGCGTCATGTTTGCCAATTGCCAGATGATGGGCACCGACATGGGATTCCCCGATGTCTGCCTCACGCCCACACCTGCGGGACCGGTGCCGATTCCGTATCCCAACATCGCAATGGGGCCAACGGCGGTGCCGAACTGCACCTGTGTCCTCATCATGGGTACGCCTGCGCACAACCTGGGAACCACCATTCCCATGACCAATGGCGACAACGCGGGCGTGAACCTGGGCGTGGCTTCCGGCACGGTCATGGGACCGAGCCGCCACGTCACCGGATCGTTCACGGTCCTGTTCCAGGGCCTGCCCGCGTCACGCCTGACGAGCATGACGATGCAGAACAGCACCAACTGCCCAGGCGTGCGCATGGTTCCGAGCCAGGCGAACGTCGTGCTGCTCGCTCCGTAGCCGACGCCCCGGCGGCACACGGGGGGCGCCATGAGGCATGGCATACCGGCATACCTCTTCCGGTGAGATTGCCAACACGCCCCCCGGAATGAATACTCCTTGCGAGTTTTTCGCCCGCCTGCAAGCGGGCCGTCGTGTTCGGGCGTAGCAGCCTTGGAGGCCGATTCATGATCCACATCGCTGTCGTCACCCGGCAGGGCGCCCCGGCGGGGCAGGCCATCGCGGCCGACTTCGGCCCCAACGGCGGCACCATCGGCCGCGCCGACACCAACACGCTCGTGCTCGTCGATCCCGACCGTACCGTTTCGCGCGTGCATGCCCAGGTGCTGTGCCGCGACGGCCAGTACTTCGTGATCGACCGCGGGAGCAACCCGATGCAGTGCAACGGCGTCTCGCTGGGCGCGGGCAAGGAGGCGCCGCTCACGGACGGCGCGCGCCTCGTGATCGGCAGCTTCGAGCTCGCGGTGCGCGCGACGGCCGCGGCACCGCCCGCGCTCGCCATTCCCAACACCGTGATGTCGGCACCGGCAGCCGCGGCGGCACCGCTCCCGGCGAGCAGCAGCGACGACCCTTTCGCCGACCTGCTCGCGGGGTTGGCGCCGCCGCCGGCGCCCGCCGCGGCAGCGGCGCCTGCGAAGGCTGCGCCGGCCGACCCGCTGCTCTTTCCCGATCCGATGGCCACGGGCTCGCGCAACGCGCAGGCGGCGCAGATCGATCCGTTCGCGAACCTGCTCGGCCCCGATCCCGTCTCCGCACCGGCCACCGGCCTCGGTGCGCTCGACGATTTCTCCGACCTGGGCGCGCCGCCCGCGCATGGCAAGGCGGCGAGCATCGACGAGCTCTTCGGTGGCGCGACGGGCGGCGGCGGCATCGGCGGCGATCCGCTGGCGCTCTCGCCGCTGGCCGACCCGCTGCTGCAGCCCAACACCGCTTCGGCCGCCGATCCGCTCGCGGCGCTGCAGAGCGCGGCACCGCCGACACCCACGCCGCGCGCGGACCACCTGCCGATCGACCAGTTCGGCTTCACGCCGCCCAGGGCCGTGACACCGCCGCCGGCGCCGGCCGTCGATGTTGTTGCTGCTGCTGCGCCCGCGGAGCTGCTGCCGCAGTTCGACGACATCACGGGGCAGCCGATCCGCATCAGCGGGCCCGACACCGCGGGCCGCGAACTGCCGCCGCTGCCGGCCCCGCCGCCACCGGCGGCCTTCGCACCGGCGCCCGCACCCGCGCCCGTGCAACGCCCCGCCGCCGCGCCGGTCGATCCGGCGCGCACCGCCACCGACGACGAGCTGCTCGCCGCGCTGCTGCGCGGCCTCGGCAACCTGCACCAGCCGCCCGCGATGCTCACGCCGGGCCTGATGGAGCGCATCGGCACCATGCTGCGCAGCGCCACCGAAGGCACGCTGCAGCTGCTGCTCACGCGCCAGGAGTTCAAGCGCGAGGTGCGCGCCGAGGTCACCATGATCGCGGCCCAGGCCAACAACCCGCTGAAGTTCTCGCCCACGGTGGAGGTCGCGCTCGCGCATCTGCTCGGGCCCGGCGTGCGCGGCTTCATGCCCGCGGAAGCGGCGATGCGCGACGCCTTCGACGACCTGCGCGCGCACCAGTTCGGCGTGATGGTGGGCATGCGCGCGGCGCTCGCGCATGTGATCGCGCGTTTCGAGCCCGGCGCGCTCGAGCAGAAGATCAGCGCGAAGTCGGCGCTCGACGCGCTGTTCGCGGCCAACCGCAAGGCCAAGCTCTGGGACCAGTTCGTCGCGCTCTACGGCGGCATCGCGAGCGAGGCGGAGGACGATTTCCACAATCTCTTCGGCAAGGCCTTCCTCGAAGCCTACGAAGAACAGATGGCGCGCCTGAAGGGCGAGCAGCCGTCCGGCCACTGACCGCATCCCCAAGACCGCAGCAAGAGAAGCAAAAGGCATCCGCTTGGAAATCGAAATCGTCACGCTGTCCCGGCAGGGCGGCCGCAGCTACAACGAAGACGTGCATGGCCACTGGCACGACGAGCGCTATGTCGCCTGCCTCGTGGCCGACGGCGCGGGCGGCCACGGCGGCGGCGACGTGGCGGCGGCCACGGTGCGCGCGAGCGTGCTCGGCGCCTTCTCGGCCGGGCCCAGCCTCGACGCGGGCGTGCTGCGCATCCTGGTCGAGCAGGCCAACCGCGACGTGGTGGCGCGCCAGGCCGAGGGCGGCAAGCTCGCGGGCATGCGCTCGACCATCGTGTTCGCCGCCATCGACCTCGAGGACCATGCGCTCGCCTGGGTGCACAGCGGCGACAGCCGCGCCTACCTGTTCCGCGGCGGCGCGATCGTCGCGCGCACCACCGACCACAGCCTGGTGCAGCAGATGGTGGCCGGCGGCATGCTCGACGAAGAGGGCGCACGGCTGCATCCGCAGCGCAACATGCTGCTGTCGGCGCTGGGCTCGGTCGAGGAAGCGCCCGACATCACGGTATCCGACCGCATGCGCCTGCTGCCGGGCGACGTGCTGCTGCTGTGCAGCGACGGCGTCTGGGAGCCGCTCGGCGACGAATGCCTGGTCGACACGCTGCATGCCTCGCGCACGCCCAGCCAGTGGACCGAGCAGCTCGACGTGCAGATCAGGGCGCGCGCCAAGCCCGGCCATGACAACTACACGGCGCTCACGCTGTGGGTGATTCCCGATGCGGAAGACGAGGACGCGACGCGGCTGATGGCGGCACTGGAGCCGGCCGCGGGCGGCGATCAGAACCCGTAGTCGAACCAGCTCTGCGGCAGGATGAATGCCCAGTAGTCCTTGAACAGGCTCTCGGGGACGCCGTTCTTTCTTGGGGCTGTTGCTGCGCGCATGGTTGAGCGCACGGATGTAGGCCGCGCGGTCGTTGGCATTGAAGGCATCCTCGAGCATCGCGGCGCCCTGCTTGAACAGCGGGATGTACTGCACGTGCCGGCCGACCTGGGCGGCCAGGCAGCCGTCGAGGCGCAGGCCGCGCACCTCGGTGAGGTACTGGAAGAACTGGCAGTGCACGCCGAGCGAGAACTCGCGGTCGCCGAGCATCTCCTTGGCGAGCCGGCGGTAGTCGGTCTCGATGCCGGCCCATTCGTAGAAGGCCTTCTTCTCGGGGTTCTTCACCTCGAGCTGGCCGAAGCCCACGCCCAGGCCCGTGGGCGTCTCGGCCTGCTGGATGTTGCAGAAGCCGGTCTCCTCGAAGCAGATCACGGCCAGCATGAAGTACGAGACCGGGTGCTCCCACGGGTGCACGCGCTGCAGCGTGCTCCAGAAGGCGGGGAAGTCGTAGGCGGCGGTCTGGTTCCAGGCGAAGGGCGGCTTGGAGACGTGCATGGCGCTGCTCGCTTTCTCTCTCTTCGTTCGTCGATCGAAAAGACAACGGCGGCCGGGATGTCGAATCCGTGGCCGCCGTTCTCCGGGGAGGAAGGTCGCGCGAAGCGCTTCTTCTTCAGACCTTCTTGTTGGCCGCGATGTCCCAGCCGGTTTCCTTGGTGCCGTCGCCGGAACCGTCGGCCTTCTGGGGCGTGTACTCGTACTTGAACTTCGAGAAGTTCAGCGTGATGGTCTCGGTCAGGCGGTCTTCGCCGCCGCTGCCGCCGGTGCTGATGTGCGTCACGAGGATGTCTTCCATCGTGAGCTTGATGTATTCGAGCGGCGTGGCGCCGGCCTTGCGCACGGTGAGCACGCCCTTCTTGATGTGCTGGCCGTTGCAGCAGTCGAGCAGCAGCAGGTGCGAGGACGAATCGACGTACTTGGTGACCGAGAGGTCCTGCACGCTCACCTTGCCGGCGCCCGAGCCGCCGCCGACGTGGCCGGTGCCCGACTGGCTGGCGCCCCAGCTCCACGAGAGCACGTCGATCTCCTTCTTGTGCCCGTCGTCCTTGGATTCGCCGTCGACGCCTTCGAGCTTCAAAAACATGTCTGCAGCCATGATGCTTGCCTTTCAGTGGTGTGTGAGTGAGTCAGTTGGAAAAAATGGGCTTCCGTGCGGTGCTTCTTGTTCAGCGTGGTGCCCGGGAGCTGTCCTGATAACGAGCGAGCGGCGCCTTTTTCAAAACACCGCGCCGCCCGTTCTTCATTTCTTATTTGCCGCCCTTGGCCGAGGGCAGCTTGGAGACCAGCCGCAGCGAGACCGTGAGGCCTTCGAGCTGGTAGTGCGGGCGCAGGAAGAACTTGGAGCTGTAGTAGCCGGGGTTGCCCTCGACCTCTTCCACCACCACCTCGGCGGCCGCGAGCGGCTTGCGCGCCTTGGTCTCCTCGGAGGAGTTGACCGGGTCGCCGTCGACGTAGTTCATGATCCATTTGTTGAGCCAGCGCTCCATGTCGCTCTTCTCCTTGAAGCTGCCGACCTTGTCGCGCACGATGCACTTGAGGTAGTGCGCGAAGCGGTTGCAGGCGAACAGGTAGGGCAGGCGCGCGGCCAGGTTGGCGTTGGCGGTGGCGTCGGGATCGTCGTACTCGGCGGGCTTGTGCAGCGACTGGGCGCCGATGAAGGCCGCGAAGTCCGAGTTCTTGCGGTGGATCAGCGAGAGCAGGCCGGCCTTCGAGAGCTCGGCTTCGCGCCGGTCGCTGATGGCGATCTCGGTCGGGCACTTCTGGTCCACGCCGCCGTCGTCGCTCGGGAAGGTGTGCAGCGGCAGGTTCTCGACCGCGCCGCCCGACTCGATGCCGCGGATGCGCGAGCCCCAGCCGTAGAGCTTGTAGGAGCGGTTGATGTTGGTGGCCATTGCATAGGCGGCATTGGCCCAGGCGTACTTGCTGTGGTCGGCGCCGGCCACGTCTTCCTCGAAGTCGAACTCCTCCACCGGGTTGGTGTTGGCACCGTAGGGCGTGCGCGCCAGGAAGCGCGGCATGCAAAGGCCCAGGTACTTCGAGTCGTCCGATTCGCGCAGCGTGCGCCAGCCGGCGTACTCGGGCGTCTGGAAGATCTTGGTCAGGTCGCGCGGGTTGGCGAGTTCCTGCCACGACTCCATCTGCATCAGGTTCGGGCTCGCGCCGGTGATGAAGGGCGCGTGCGCCGAGGCGGCGATCTTCGCCATCTCGCCGAGCAGCTCGACGTCGGGCGGGCTCTGGTCGAAGTGGTAGTCGCCCACGATCGCGCCGAAGGGCTCGCCGCCGAACTGGCCGTACTCCTGCTCGTAGATCTTCTTGAACATCGGGCTCTGGTCCCAGGCCGCGCCCTTGAACTTCTTCAGCGTCTTGGCCAGCTCCTGCTTGGAGATGTCCATCACGCGGATCTTCAGGTGCTCGTCGGTCTCGGTGTTGTTCACCATGTAGTGCAGGCCGCGCCATGCGCTCTCGAGCTTCTGGAACTCGGGATGGTGGATGACCTTGTTGACCTGCTCGGTGAGCTTGGCGTCGATCGCGGCGATCATGGCCTGGATCGACTTCGTCACGTCCTTGCCGATGACGGTGGTGTTGGCCAGCGCCTGCTGGGCCAGCGTGAGCACGGCGGCTTCGACCGCGCTCTTGGCTTCGTCGCTGCGCGGCTTGAATTCCTTCTGCAGCAGCGACGAAAAGTCGCTGCCGGCATATGCGACGTCTTTCAACGCGCTCTGTTCGAGTGCTTCGGCCATGGTGGGTTACTCCTCGTGAACCGGAATGTGGAAGGCGGAATGTCGGGACAAGGCTCAGGCGGCCGGCGGCGCGGCGGCGTCGTCGGGCTTCTTGGTGGCCGCGAGCGACTGCAGCAGCGCGGGGTCCTCCAGCACCTTGGCCAGCAGTTCCTCGGCGCCGTTCTTGCCGTCCATGTAGGTGACGAGGTTCGACAGCTGGGTGCGCGCCTCGAGCAGCTTGTTCAGCGCGCCGATCTTCCGGGCCACCGCGGCGGGCGAGAAATCCTCCATGTTCTCGAAGGTCAGCTCGACCTTGAGTTCGCCCTCGCCGGTGAGCGAGTTCTCGACCGCGAAGGCTGCGCGCGGCTTCATGGCCTTCATGCGCGAGTCGAAGTTGTCGACGTCGAACTCGAGGAACTTGCGGTCCGCCACGGGTGCGAGCGGATCGGCCGGCTTGCCGGAAAGATCCGCCAGCACGCCCATCACGAAGGGCAGCTGGATCTTCTTCTCGGCGCCGTAGAGTTCGACGTCGTACTCGATCTGCACGCGGGGCGCGCGGTTTCTGGCAATGAATTTCTGACTGCTCTTGGCCATGGAGATGCTCCTTGCGGATGTGGGAGGGGCGGGTCGGTGAAACGAAAGAAAAGGAACGGAACGGGAACGACGGAAGGGCCTACTCGGACGCGCGCTTGCCGGTCACGGTCTCGATGGTGTCCAGCGCGTTGGGCGCGAGGTTGGCCATGATCTCGAGGAAGCTCACGCCGATGAGCTTCTTGGCGCGCTCGATCAGGAGCGGCGCGGGGTTGCCGGGCTCGGTCTGCTCGAGGTAGCGGATCACGCGGTCGAGCATCTGCAGTGCGTCCTGCCGGCTCTGGATCTCGCCGCGCATCGCGCCTGCGCGCGGCGCGCCGCCCGCGGCCTGCGCCGCTGCATCGCCAGCGGCGGCGGCGTCGTCCGCATCGGCCGCTGCGTCGGGCGTGCCGGTCGCGAAGCTGCATGCCTTCTGCAGCATGCGTGCGATGCCGCGCAATGCACTCAGATCGATCGCGTCGCCGCGGCCGGTGCGCTCGACCAGCAGCGCCTGCAGCTGGTCGACCAGCGCGGGCGTGCCCATGGCGGCCTGCAGCAGTTCGGGCCGCTCGGCCTGGATCGCTTCCAGGCCGCCCTGGATCTGCGACATCGAGTAGGTGGGCTCGCCGCCGACGGCGGTCAGCGCGTTGCTCGCGATCGCGACGTCGCGCACGCGGATCGGGCCGACGCCGGGCGCCACGCCGACCTGCGCGTCGTACAGGTCGCGCAGCACCATGGCCTCGTCGGCGAGCGGTGCCAGCGCGTTGAGGCGCATGGTGGGGTCGTTGTCGTCGTCGGCATCGAGCATTGGATGTATGCCGTCCCAGAAGCGGTCGAGCAGGCCGATCAGCAACTGGAGCCCCGCGGCGAAGCCGGGCACGCCCTGCTGCCGCGTCGCGGCGCGCAGCAGCAGCACGGCGGCGCGCACGTCCTTGCTGCGGCGCAGGATCGCGTCGGCCTGTTCGGCCACTTCGCGCCACTCCGGCTCCACCGCGGGAATCACGGTGTCGCCGAACTGCTGCTCGGGCTTGCCCTGCGATGCCGCCGCGAGCGCGGTGAAGGCCGCGTCGTATTCGAGATCGTCGCCGCACGGCGATGCCTCGCCGATGGGCGTGAGCAGGGCTTCGACAAGTTCGTTGGTCAGCATGTTGCCTGTTCGAGTTGGCTGGTGATAATCAAAGATGCCTCCAAAACCGGTCAATGCAACGAAGGGAATAGCATGCGCACGCTCGGTACACGCCATTCGTCCTATGGACGCTCTCCTGCTGCAGGTTCGCGGCGCTTCGCGCTGGCCTGCGGCCTTGCGTGTGCCGGGGTGCTGATGGCCGGTTGCGCGAGCAAGCCCGTGGTCACGCCGGTGTCGATCACGCTCATGGCCGGTGCCGATGCCAACCCCGATGCGCGCGGCCGTGCCTCGCCGCTCACGGTGCGCGTCTATGCGCTGAAGTCGCCCGGCCCGTTCGAGGGCGCGGACTTCTTCTCGCTGTTCGAGAAGGACCAGGCCACGCTCGGCGCCGAGCTCGTGCAGCGCGAGGAGATGCTGCTGCGCCCCGGCGAAAGCCGGAAGCTCGAGCTCACGCTGCCCGCCGATGCCAAGGCCATCGGCGTGATGGCGGCCTTCCGCGACCTCGACCGTGCGCGCTGGCGCGAAGTGCGTGCGGTGCAGCCCGGCAAGGCGCAGACGCTGACCGTGAACTTCGGCGCGCGCCAGATCCGCATCGACGGCAAGTAGGCCGACCGGCGATTCTTCTTCAAGGGGCCGGGTTCGGTGACGACGATGCGCGCCCGGGCCGCGCGAGCGGCTGGTCGGCGGGCAGGAAGCGCTCGAACAGGTCGTTCGCGAAGGCGGCCCCGGCGCGCTCCGATGCGGCCGCCGTGAAGTAGAGGCCGCGCCAGCGCGGCGGCCGCGCACCGCGTCCCTGCGACGCGAACAGCGCTTCGGCCACGTGGCGCAGCGGCGCCTGCAGCGCGCGCACCGCTTCGATGAATTCATGCACCGCCAGCCGTCCCGAGGGACCGGGCTGTTCGCGCAGCAGCGCCATGCGCAGCGCGCGCAATTGCTGCGCGAGCGGGTCGAACACCGCATCGAGCCGCGCGGCGGCCGATTCACCCGCGGCAAGCGGCTCGCGCATGCGGTGGCCGATGGCCTGGGCCAGCACCTCGGGCGGCAGCGCGCGGCGCAGCGTGGCATAGCCGGGCAGCTGCTCGAGCCCGGTCACGACGAGGTAGACGGGCAGCTGCAGGCGCAGCGTGTCGCTCGCCTCGTCGAGCAGCCGCCGGAGCCTTGCCGCGTGCAGCGGCTTCGCGCCCGCGCCGCCGGCCTGCTGCGGCAGCTCGCCGGCGGCGAGGCACACCACCAGCCCGTGGAGCGGCACGCGTTCGCGGCGCTCCGCGAGCGCGAGCAGCGCATGCAGCCACAGCATGCGCGCGTGCGGCGTGCCGGCCGTTTCGCCGACGGCGGTGGGATGGAGTTCGATGGCCACCATCGAACGGCCGAGCCACCAGCGCCAGTAGGGCACGCCGAGGGCGGCGCCGGCCGCAGGCGGCGCCACGGCGTCGGCCCGCGCGGCGGACAGCAGGCCGGGCAGGTTGGCGGCCGCGTCGCCGAAGAACAGGAACCAAGGCACTGTCGCATCGCGCGGCCGCGGCGGCTGCCGCAGCGCCTGGCGCGCCTGCGCCATGGTCTCCCGGAGCATGTCGACGGCGGCTTCGTCGTCGTCGGCCGCGGGCGGGCCGAGCGCCGCGATGCGCCGCCGCAGCGCACGTCTGCGCGCCCCGCGGCCGGCATCGCGCACCGTGGCGTAGAGCAGCGCGAAGCCGGCCAGGCACAGCGCGAGCAGCAGCCAGAAGAGGTGGACGGGGGACAGTGCGCTCATGGGATCGGCAGGGCTCGGCGTGGGTGGCGGTTCAGCGCGCGACGGTTTCGAGCGCGACGAAGTCCGCGATCAGCCGCTCGCCGCCGCGGTTGGCCGCGAGCGCTTCGCGCAGGCGCAGCAGGTAGGCCGATGCCAGTTCGAACGGCGGCCGGTCAGCGGTCTCGGGAAAGGGCAGGGGCGACGAGAGCACGGTGACGAGCACGCTGCCGAAGGGCGGGCCCACGAGCCAGCTCGACGGGATGTCGCGGCCCAGCTCCAGCCGCTCGCCCGCGCGCAGCCGCGTCGGCGCGCGGCCGGCGTTCAGGTGCATCACGGCGCCGTCGGCGGTGTAGTAGTCCACCCATACATAGCTGTCGTGGCCGGGCGCGGTCACTTCCACGCGCACGCTGTCGCCTTCGCGCAGCCGCGCATCGTGCGCGGTGGGCGACTGCACGTCGAGCGCGTAGGCCTTGTCGCGGTTGCGCTGCTGGTAGGGCTTGAGGATCGCGAACACCTCGCAGTGCGGCCACGCGCGCAGCGCGACGTCGAAGCTGGCCGACTGCACCCCGGGCATGGCCGCCACCTCGCTTTCGATGCGCGCCAGGTCTGCCGGCAGCGAGACGAAGCCGCTCACGCGCACGCGGCCGTCGCGGTCCGCGGCGGCGGCCAGGTCGGCGCAGGCATAGCCCTGCAGGTGCTGCTCGATGCGGTGGCCGAGCCCGGGCTCGCGCACGCTCGGGCCGGGAAGCCACATCCACCACAGCAGGTAGGCCAGCGGCAGCAGCAGCGCGAGCGCGCCGCTGGCGCGCAGCAGCGCACGGTCGCGGCCGCGCGTGTCGTGCGGGCCGGGCGGGTCCGGCACGCCGTAGGGCTGCGGCGTGATGCGGTCCTGCGCCAGGCTGCCGAGCGCCAGCGGACGCAGCCGCAGCTGGCGGCCATGCAGCTCCTTGAGCTTGCCGAGCTCGCCCTGGTCCCCGCTCTCGAAGTAGTACTGGCCCTTGAAGCCGAGCACCATCGCATGCCAGTAGACCTCGCGCAGTTCGTCGTCATTCGGCCCGAGTGCCGAGAGGTGGTGGAAGAACTCGCTGGCCGCGTTGTTGGAGTTGAAGAGTTCCACCTGGAGCGGCACCGCGCCCATGCCGGCGGGATGGCGCGCGAGGATCTCGTCGATCCACGCCACCATCGCGAAGGCCGCGGATTCGATCTGCGCCTGCGGCTTGTCCGCCGCGCAGGCGCGTGCCGCATCGAGCAGCCGGTGGGCCTCCTGCCGTGCGCTGCCGCGCGACGGTTCGGCGCGGCCGGCGGCGATCGATGCGTCGAGGGCGAGGCCGAAGGAAACGAAGGCGGAGAAGCAGTCGAGCAACCGGGCCATGGACCGCGCCCGCTCAACGCGCCCGCAGTGCGAAGGATGCCCTGCACCGGTCTCTGCTGCGTTGGCACATGCCCATGTCCCCGGCCCCTTCGAGTGAGCGCCCATTCTTCCAAACGCGCCGCGGCCGGCGCCATACCGCTTGGGGTCTATGCCGTTCGTGGGGCGGGGCGGCCTTGCTGCGCGCGGCATTCGCCGGTATCTTCGGCATCCGCTGAATTCAACCCACGCTGGGACATGCCATGAAAATCCTGATCGCCGACGACCACCGGCTCGTCATCGAGGCGGTCAAAGCCAAGTTGTCGGAGCTGGAGCCCGGCATCGAGTTCGTGCTGGCGATGAGCGTCGACGAACTGCTGGCGGGCGCGACCGACGAGCTCGACCTGGCCCTGATCGACCTCAACATGCCCGGCGCCGACGGCCAGGCCCACATCGACGAGATCCGGCGCCGCCATCCGGCGGTGCCCGTGATCGTGCTCTCGGGCTACGAAGACCCCGCGATCATGCGCAGCGCGCTCGAACGCGGCGTGCTCGGCTTCATTCCCAAGGCCTATTCGCCCGAGGTGATGCTCTCGGCCGTGCGGCTGGTGCTCGCGGGCGGCGTCTACGTGCCGCCGATGATGCTCACCGCGCTGCCGCCCGGCATCGTGGCCGGCGTGGCACCGGGCCCCACGGGCGAGCCGCGCGCGGCGGCAACGCCGCCCTCGCAGACGCTCGAACACCTGCGCAGCGTGCTGACCGAGCGGCAGGTCGAAGTGCTGCAGCTGCTCTCGCAGGGCAAGCCCAACAAGCTCATCGGCCGCAGCCTGGGCATCAGCGAAGGCACGGTCAAGATCCACCTCGCGGCGATCTTCCGCGCGCTCAATGTGCGCAACCGCACCGAGGCGGTCGTGGCCGCGCAGGCGCTGACCGAGGCGCAGGCCTGACGGCAGCGGCCACCGGGCCGCGCGCCGTCGCCGGTCCGATGCTCAGGAGCAGCTGAGCTTCATCGCCTCGATGCGTCCGCCGAAGCCGAGCTTGCGCATCAGGCCGCCTTCGCGGCTGTTGGCCGGAAATTCCACCGTGCGGTCGCGGAACATCGCGTGCTCGAACACCTGCAGCCGCGCGCGCGGGCCGACGCTCACGCTGTCGACGTCGCGCTTGAGCTGGCGCGCCGTGCCGCGGTCCATGCTCTGCACTTCGGCCGGGCCGACCAGCGTGAGCATGTCGCCCTGGAAGTTGCGCCCGGTGTAGAACTGCGCCCAGCAGCCCGAGGCCAGCGCCGGGTCCTCGATGCGCACGGGCACCAGCAGGATCGTCGGATCGGGGCGGTTGTCGGCCGAGGCCGCCGCGCCGCCGCCCGGCGCCGTCGAGGTGTTGGTGTTGGCGCAGGCGCCCAGCGCGAGCGCGCCGGCGAGCAGGAGATAGCGGTAGTGGTTCTTCATGCGCACAGGCTAGCGGTCGGCCCCGGCCGGCGCGTAGGAAGAGCGCCCATGCGGCCGTCGCCGCATCGCGGTTCGCTCCGCCTGCGCCGCACGCGGAATCTCCGTGAATGACTGCTGCCCGTATGCGCGCAATTCCTACGCAGGGCCCGGTGGCGAGTGCGCAGCCTGAAGCCTTCTGCAACGAACAACGGAATGAAGGAAGCCATGGCCACGAGCAGCATCCTGGGCGGCGAACGGCCGCCGGTGGAACCCGCGGGTACCGACGTCGACAGCCTGGGACCGAGCGACAGCAGCGACAGCGGGAGCGACGTGCGCACCGCGCATGAACGCAGCGCCATTCCCGACGATGCGGCGGAGGGCGCGATCCCGATCGCGCACGACAGCAGCACCGATGCCGCCGGCACCGGCGAACGCGCCTCCGCCGACGCGCCGCCCACGCAGCCCGACGCGGACATCCTGCCCGACAGCATGGGCATCGTGGACGCGCTGGCCGACAGCGACGAGGGCGACCCCGAGGACGCCGAAGCCGACCGCGACTGAGGCCGGGTGGCGAGAAAACCGGGCCCGAGACGGAAACACGCCATGCCGACCCATCTCGATTGCGTTCTCCAGAGCCTCCAGCAGCTCGCCCACGCACGCATCGCGCGCGAGTTCCAGCGCGTCTGGAATGCGCGGGCGAATCCGGCAGCGGAAGGCAGCAGCGAGGCGGACCACCGCGTGCTGCGTTGCGAGCAGGCGCTCGCCGAGCTGCGCCTGCGCATCGACGATCCGCGCCAGATCGCGCAGCTCAAGGTGGGACGCGCGCTCTACCTGCGCATGCTGCTCGAGAGCGCGCCCGCGCGGCTGCAGTCGTGGAGCGACAGCGACACGCTCGAGGACATGCCGAAGTCGCATCTGTTCGAGTGGATCTCGTACGACTTCGAGCGGCTCGAACTGGCCGAGCTCGAAGGCGCGATGACGCCCGAGGAAGCGGCCACGTACGCGCATGCGCTCGATGCGCGCGCGAGCCTGCGCGAGGAATGACGGTCCCGCGCGGCGCGCCGCCTCAGGGCCGGCCCAGCACGATCGCGCCGCTCTGCAGGTAGCGGTCGAACTCGATCTTCGGAATGGCGGCGGTCAGCGACTGGCCGTCCTCGGTCCACGTCAGGACCACGCTGTCGTCGGCCATCATCGCCTGGCAGTCGCCTTCGGGAATCTTCAGCTGCGGCCCGTCGCCGGCGCGGAACTCGACCGGGCCCACGATGCGGGCGTCCATCTGCGTAGGGGTGGATGTCATGGCGTGCGTTCCTGGCGCCTGTTACTGGGGCGCGGGGCGTGCATGGCGCTTGCTGCCGTCGTCGCGCTGCTGCTGGGCGGGGTCGCCGTCGCGCGAGGGCGCGAGGCCGCCGGGGGTGCCCGCCGAGGGCGGCCGCGAGGTCTGCGTTCGCGCGCTGGCCGGTCCCTTGTCCGCACCGAGCGGGCCCTGGTCCATCGTGCCCGAGGGTCTCTCCGCCGGCCGGGTGGCCGGCGCCTTCTGTGCGTCGCTGCCGGGCGGCGTCACGGTGCCCTTGGGATTGCCCGCGGGCTGGGCTGCTGCGGCCAGCGCGATCAGGGAAGCCGCTGCCGCGAGGCCGCCATGGATGAGTCGGCGGGCATGGGAGCGCATGAAATCTTGGGGCATGGGGAGTCCTCGGAAAAAGAAGAATGCTCTGCAGCCTTCTTTCTCGCGCATGCGCGGCGCGCGCTTGTAGGCAGGAACAGCATTCCCGCGACGGTGCGCGCCTGCCTGCGCGGATGGGCGCCGAAGACGCGCCGCTTTCCTACGTCCGGGTTTTTTCAGCGCGTGCACGGTGGGTGTTTCGAAGCACGAAGGAGTCCCGCGTGAACAGTCCCTCCAACCCGCCGGCGCGCAGCCCGGCGGACGATCCGCAGGCGAAGACCGCCGCCACCTATGGCCAGCCGATGCCCGCGCAGCGCAGCATGAAGCGCGAAGCGAAGACGGCGGCAGAAAACGGCGAACCCGTGGGTCCGAACGACGGCCCCGCGATCACCGATCGCAAGAAGCCGCGCCACGTCCCGGCGACGCCGGCGTGGGCGAAACCGACAACCACGGCAGCTCGCCCTACAGCCAGCGCGGCCTGCCCGAAAAGCCGGTGCGCGAGGAATGAGCCGCCCGGGCGCGGCAGCCCGAAGAAGGCTTACAGCCGACGTCAGGCGATGCCGACACGGTCACCGATCGGCGCACCCACCATGCGTGATGAACCGGTGAATTTTTTCTTTTCCAACCCGCCTCGGACCCCGAGGCACACGAAGGAGTCTTTGACATGGCCAACTACACGAACACCGCCGACACCGCGAACGCCGAGGATGTCGTCGAGGTGCTGAACGACCTGCTCGAGAACGCGCGCGATGGCGAGTACGGCTTCCGCGCCTGCGCCGAAGAGGTCGAGTCGCCGCAGCTCAAGCAGGTCTTCCAGAACCGCTCGGCCGAATGCGCGCGCGCCGCGGGCGAGCTGGTGCAGCTCATCCGTCGCTTCGGCGGCTCGCCCGATGACGGCGGCTCGGTGAGCGGCGCCATGCACCGCGGCTGGGTGCACGTGAAGGGCACGCTCGGCGCCGACAGCGCGCTGTCGATGCTCGAGGAATGCGAGCGCGGCGAAGACGCGGCGGTGGCGCGCTACCGCAAGGCGCTGAAGGAAGACCTGCCCGCCGACGTGCGCGCGCTGATCCAGCAGCAGGCCGACGGTGCCCAGCGCAACCACGACGAGATCAGGCGCCTGCGCGACGAACTGCGCGCCAGCAAGTAAGCAAGCAAGCCGGGCGGCCCGCGGAATGGGCGCCCGGCATCGCTCTTTCGTTAGCTGCCGGCTGACGCGCGCATAGGTACAAACCTACGCTGAAAACCAAAGTCTCCAACTTCAATGGCGCCGACGTCGAAAGGGATTGAGGCGTGCGGTGCGTCTCGCCTTCGGCGGATCAGGAGACAGCCATGCGCAGCGACAACGACAAGAAGAACGACGAGGCAAGCCAGACCGCCGACGACGGCGGCGCCACGGATCCCCAGTCAAACCCTGACCGGCACCACGCGACGCGCGCTGATACGCAGCGCGGTGCTGTTCGCGATGTTCTCGGCCAGCGGGGTCAGCCTGACGGCCTGCGGAGGCGGTGGTGGAGGCGGGGGCGGCGGCGGAGGGATCGGCGGAGGCGGCGGCATTCCGCCCGAGAGCACCGGACCTCTGTTCAAGCATGGCGTCGCGAGCGGCGACCCCTTGTCGGACCGGGTGATCCTCTGGACCCGCGTGACGGCGCCTGCGCCGGGCACCCTCAACGTCGAATGGCAAGTGGCGAGCGACGAGCGTTTCGGCGTCATCGTCGGCCGCGGCACGGTGAGCACCGGCCCGGAGCGCGACTACACGGTCAAGGTGGACGCCACCGGGCTCCAGCCGGCCAGCACCTACTTCTATCGCTTCCTGGTGGGCGACGAGAGTTCGCCCATCGGCCGCACCCGCACGCTGCCGGTGGGCGGCGTCTCGCAGGCGCGGCTGGCGGTGGTGTCGTGCTCCAACTTTCCCAGCGGCTACTTCAACGTCTATGCCGACATCGCCAAGCGCACCGACATCGACGTGGTGCTGCATCTGGGCGACTACATCTACGAGTACGGCCGCGTGGGCTATGCCTCGCAGCTCGCCATTGCCATCGACCGCGAATCGACCCCCGACCATGAGATCCTGACGCTGGCGGACTACCGCCAGCGCCACGCGCAATACCGCACCGACGGCGACCTGCGCGCCCTGCATGCGCGCTTTCCCATGATCGCCGTGTGGGACGACCACGACCTGGCCGACAACGCATGGTCGGGCGGCGCGGCCAACCACGACGAAGCGAGCGAGGGCAGCTTTGCGGCACGGCGCGCGGCTGCCGTGCAGGCCTATAACGAATGGCTGCCCACGCGCCTGCCTGACGCGGCCAACCCGCTGCTGATCTATCGCTCGTTCGACTTCGGCACGCTGGCTTCCCTGCACATGCTCGACACGCGGCTCGTCGGCCGCGAGCGGCAGCTCACGCTCGACCAATACCTGGCCGGCGAAGCGGCCGCGCCCACGCGCCAGCTGCTGGGCCAGCCGCAGGTGGACTGGCTCTCCGCGCGCATGGCCGCCTCGGCCGCGACCTGGCAGGTGCTGGGCCAGCAGGTGCTCATGATGCGCATGACCATCCCGCTGAGCATTGCCAACGACTTCAACGCCGAGACGCTGGCCGCCTACGTGGCCGCGCAGGCGCTGCCGGAGGCTTCCCGCAGCGACAGCCAGCGCGCCCTGCTCGCCCAGCAGAAGGTGCCCTACAACCTGGACGCATGGGACGGCTACCCGGCCGCGCGCGACACCGTGCTCGCCATGGCGCGAAACCAGGGCAAGAACCTGGTCTCGCTCGCAGGCGACACGCACAACGCCTGGGCCGGCAACCTGACCGATGCGTCGGGGCAGCGGGTGGGCGTGGAATTCGGAACCTCGTCGGTATCGTCGCCCGGCTTCGAGCGGGCCTTGCCGCTGATCGCCGCCGACCTGCTGCCCGACGCCTTCCTGCGCATGATCGACGACCTGCGCTACGCCCAGACCAGCAAGCGCGGGTATGCCGTGCTGACCCTGACGCCGGGCGAGGCGCGCTGCGAGTACGTCGAGGTCAGCACGGTGCTGAGCCGTGACTATTCGGCGAGAACGGCCGCCACGCTGCGCGCGCTGCCGGGCAGCGGCAACCTGCAGGTGCTGGCCGCCTGAGGGGTGGATAAAGTAGAGCCCGATTTCTGAACTCTGCTGGCTCCTCTTGAACGCTCCTCGCCTCGACCTCTCCCGCTTCGACGCGGCCATCGTCGACCTCGACGGGACGATGGTCGACACGCTCGGCGACTTCGCCGTGTCGCTCAACCAGATGCTCGGCGATCTCTCGCTGCCGCCGATTCCATCGGCGGCCATCGAGCGCATGGTCGGCAAGGGCTCGGAGCACCTGATCCTTTCGGCGCTCGCGCATGTGCTGGCCTCGCCGGCGAGCGCGTTCGCGCACGAGGGCGCCGACGCGCTGCAGGCGCGCGCGCAGGCGCTGTTCGATCGCGCCTGGGACCGCTACCAGCACCACTACCTCGCGATCAACGGCCAGCATTCGGCGCTCTACCCGGGCGTGCTCGAAGGGCTGGCCGCGCTGCGGGCGCGGGGCCTGCGCCTCGCATGCCTCACGAACAAGCCCGGCGCGTTCGCCAGGCCGCTGCTGGCCGCGAAGGGGCTCGAGGGCTTCTTCGACTTCGCCTTCGGCGGCGATGCCTTCGAGCGCAAGAAGCCCGATCCGCTGCCGCTGCGGCGCGCCTGCGAGGCGCTCGGCACCGCGCCGGAACGCACGCTGATGATCGGCGATTCGAGCAACGACGCCAGGGCCGCACGCGCCGCGGGCTGCCCCGTGGTGCTCGTGACCTACGGCTACAACCATGGCGAGCCGATCCGCGCGGTGGATGCGGACGGCTTCGTCGATTCGCTGGCCGAACTCGGCGCCGCGCCCGGCTGACGAAGACGGAAGGGAAGACGGCTACGGCTGCCGGCCGAGCAGCGCGTCCTTGAGCTTCCAGTCGGCCGGCGCCGGGCCGAGCCAGATGCGCAGCAGCGCGTTGTAGAAGGCCGGCTCCTTGACCGGATCGGGCTGCGGCACGCCGCGCACCGTGATCAGCGTGCCCGTGCCGGGCAGCCAGTCGATGGTGAAGGTGTCGCCCGCCTTGAGCTGCTTCTGGTCGGCGAACATCTGGCCCATGCGCAGCAGGCCCGGGATCAGGTTGACCATCTCGGCCTTGGGCGAGTTCTCTTCCACGCCCTTGGTGAACAGCTTGCCGAGCTCGTTCGCATCGATGTCGCGCAGCATCGTGATGGCCATGCGCTTGGGGCCGGGCGCCGCCAGCACCTCCTCGGGCGTGGCCGCCTTCTTGCCCAGGTAGAGCCCGGCCGTGTACACCTTGAAGACCGCCTTGTAGCGCACGCCCGCGCCGTTGAGGCGCAGCGCGCTGCCGCGCAGTTCGAGTGCGTCGTCGAGCTTCACGCCCGCCACCTCGACCTGCGCGGCGGAGGCGCCGATGGCGGCGGCCGCTGCGCAGGCGAGCAGGGCCGGGCGGAAGAACAGGATGCAGGAAAGAGCGGACAAGCGAGCCTCCTTGGAATTTGCGAACGATCGTTCGAATGTATCTATTCGTTCTATATGCCGGGTCCGGGCGAACCCTGAAAAGCCGGGCCTTCGATGCCAGCTGTCTTTTTCGTGGGCTAAACTCCGCCTTCCATGTTCGTTCATCACATCCATCAAACAGGTGAAGGCAGCCGGGGAGCCTGGCCCTGGCGTCGCCATACATCGCTGCCTGTTTGATTGGCACGGCGCACGCCGTGCGCCCGCGGTTCCGGCATGCCCCCATGTCGCCGGACCATCCCGTGAATGACCTTGCCCCCGGCCGCCAAGACGCGCCGCAGGCAACTGGAGAACGCACCCGTGATCACCGAACTTGAATTCAAGAGCCTCAGCGCCCAGGGCTACAACCGCATTCCGCTGATGGCCGAGGCCTTTGCCGACCTCGAGACCCCGCTGTCCCTGTATCTGAAACTCGCCCACGCGCAGGGCGGCGGCAAGCACAGCTTCCTGCTCGAATCCGTGGTCGGGGGCGAGCGCTTCGGGCGCTACAGCTTCATCGGCCTGCCCGCGCGCACCCTGCTGCGCGCCAGCGGCTTCGGCGCCGATGCCGTGACCGAGGTCGTGACCGACGGCCGCGTGGTCGAGACCGCCGCGGGCAATCCGCTGGACTTCATCGCGCAGTACCAGCAGCGCTTCAAGGTGGCGCTGCGCCCGGGGCTGCCGCGCTTCTGCGGCGGGCTCGCAGGCTACTTCGGCTACGACACCGTGCGCCACATCGAGCGCAAGCTCGAGAAGAGCTGCCCGCCCGACGCCCTGGGCTGCCCCGACATCCTGCTGCTGCAGTGCGAGGAACTCGCCGTCATCGACAACCTCTCGGGCAAGCTCTACCTGATCGTCTATGCCGATCCGAAGCAGCCCGAGGCCTATGCCGCCGCCAAGCGCCGCCTGCGCGAACTGAAGGAGAAGCTCAAGTACTCCGTCAGCGCGCCGATCGTGAAGCCCACGCAGCCGCATCCGCCGGAGCGCAGCTTCGCCAAGGCCGACTACCTCGCGGCCGTGGAGCGCGCGAAGGAGATGATCGCCGCGGGCGACTTCATGCAGGTGCAGGTGGGCCAGCGCATCAGCAAGCGCTACACCGAGTCGCCGCTGTCGCTGTACCGCGCGCTGCGCTCGCTGAACCCGTCGCCCTACATGTACTACTACGACCTCGGCGACTTCCACGTGGTCGGTGCCTCGCCCGAGATCCTGGTGCGGCAGGAGAACACCGGCGACGGCGAACAGAAGATCACCATCCGGCCGCTCGCGGGCACGCGACCGCGCGGCGCCTCGCTCGAGCTCGACAAGGCCGCCGAGGAAGAACTCATCAACGACCCGAAGGAACGCGCCGAGCACGTGATGCTGATCGACCTCGCGCGCAACGACATCGGCCGCATCGCGAAGACCGGCACGGTCAAGGTGACCGAAGCCTTCGCGGTCGAGCGCTACAGCCACGTGATGCACATCGTGAGCAACGTCGAAGGCACGCTGAAGGACGGCATGACCGCGATCGACGTGCTCAAGGCCACCTTCCCGGCCGGCACCCTGACCGGCGCGCCCAAGGTGCATGCGATGGAACTCATCGACCAGCTCGAACCCACCAAGCGCGGCCTCTACGGCGGCGCCTGCGGCTACATCAGCTACGCCGGCGACATGGACGTCGCCATCGCGATCCGCACCGGCATCGTGAAGGACCAGATGCTGCACGTGCAGGCGGCGGCGGGGGTGGTGGCCGATTCGGTGCCCGAACTGGAATGGAAGGAAACCGAAGCCAAGGCGCGCGCGCTGCTGCGGGCGGCGGAGCTGGTGGAGGAGGGATTGGAATGAGTGCTGCTGAATACGGGCTTCCGGACGCAGAGGACGCGAAGGATTCGCGAAGGACGCAAAAGGAAGACAAAAATTTTGAAGACGACTTCTCGCACGACATCATCGGCGCGGCGGTGGAAGTGCAGCGGGTGCTCGGCGTCGGCCTGCTCGAGAGTGCCTATGCGGCAGCGCTGGCCGTCGAGCTGAACGAGCGGGAGCTGCGCTTCGAGCGCGAGGTGCCGGTCTCCGCGTTCTACAAAGGCCGCAACGTGGGCATTGCCTATCGGGCCGACTTCGTGGTCGAGGGCTCCGTGATCCTGGAGCTCAAGGCGATCGACGCAGTGGCCGACCTGCACCGTGCCCAACTGCTCTCCTACCTGCGCCTTTCGGGCCTGAAGCTCGGCCTGTTGATCAACTTCCATGCCTTCCCCGTCGTCAAGGGCATCCAGAGAATGGTGAACAAGCTATGAGTGCCTCGCCCGCGTTTCCCTTTCAGTCCTTCCTGTATTCCTTTCGCGTCCTTCGCGAAACCTTCGCGTCCTCTGCGTCCGGAAGTCCGTTTTCGAAAGGTTCGAAATGAAGCTCCTGATGATCGACAACTACGACAGCTTCACCTACAACATCGTCCAGTACTTCGGTGAACTGGGCGCCGACGTGCAGGTGCATCGCAACGACGAGATCACCGTCGCGCAGATCGGCGAGCTGATCGCCTCGGGCGTCACGCGGCTCGTGGTCTCGCCGGGACCGTGCTCGCCCGCGGAAGCGGGCGTGTCGGTGGCGGCCATCGAGGCCTTTGCCGGCAAGCTGCCGATCCTCGGCGTGTGCCTGGGGCATCAGGCGATCGGCGCGGCCTTCGGCGGCAGGATCGTGCGCGCGCAGCAGCTGATGCACGGCAAGACCAGCGAGATCACGACCACGCAGGAAGGCGTGTTCGCGGGGCTGCCCGAGAAGTTCGTGGTCAACCGCTACCACTCGCTGTCGATCGAGCGCGAGAGCTGCCCCGAGGCGCTGGCGATCACCGCGTGGACCGACGACGGCGAGATCATGGGCGTGCGGCACACCGGCTTCGCGCACGACGTGCGCATCGAAGGCGTGCAGTTCCATCCCGAATCGATACTCACCGAGCATGGCCATGCGATGCTCCGGAACTTCCTGAACTGAACGACCGACGCCCATGACCGACCGCACCGCCATCGTCGACCTGCGCAGCGACACCGTCACGCAACCCACGTCCGCGATGCGCGAGGCCATGATGGCCGCCCCGCTCGGCGACGACGTGTTCGGCACCGATCCGACCGTCAATGCGCTGCAGGAGAAGATCGCCGCGCTGCTCGGCTTCGAGGCGGCGCTGTTCGTGCCCACGGGCACGCAGAGCAACCTCTGCGCGATCCTCGCGCATTGCGGTCGCGGCGACGAGTACATCGTCGGCCAGCAGGCGCACTGCTACCGCTGGGAAGGCGGCGGCGCGGCGGTGTTCGGCAGCGTTCAGCCGCAGCCGCTCGACCATGCGTCCGACGGCACGCTGCCGCTCGCGCAGATCGAGGCCGCCATCAAGCCCGACGACGCCCACTTCGCGCGCACCCGCCTGCTCGCGCTCGAGAACACGCTCGGCGGCAAGCTGCTGCCCTTCCACTACGTGCAGGCGGCGACCGAGCTCGCGAAGCGCAGGGGGCTGCAGCGGCACCTCGACGGCGCGCGGCTTTTCAATGCGGCCACCGCACAGGCGGCGGCTGCCGGCGGCGGCGACGTGCGGGCCGAGGCGCGCCGCATCGCGCAGTGCTTCGACAGCGTCTCGGTCTGCTTCAGCAAGGGCCTGGGTGCGCCGGTCGGCTCGGCGCTGCTCGGCTCGCGCGAGTTCATCGCGCGGGCGCACCGCATCCGCAAGATGGCCGGCGGTGGCATGCGTCAGGCGGGCCTGCTCGCCGCGGCGGCCGCGCATGCGCTCGACCATCACGTCGATCGCCTCGCCGACGACCATGCGCTCGCGCGGCGCCTGGCCGCGGGGCTCGAAGGCATCGAGGGGCTCACGGTCGAGGCGCCGCACACCAACATCGTGTTCGTCGACCTCGAAGGCGCGGCCAAGGCGCGCTCGGCCGAGCTGCTCCAGAGCCTGAACCGGCAGGGCATCCTCGCGACCGGCCTCTACCGGCTGCGCTTCGTGACGCATCTCGACGTCGATGCGCCCGGCGTCGACCGCGCCATCGCCGCGATCCGCGCCTTCTTTCTCCAGCACTGAACGGGAGCGCCGCCCATGCCCGACCTGCCGCATCTGCTGGCCTTCATCGCCGCCGGCTGGCTGCTGAACCTCACGCCGGGCCCCGACGTGCTCTACATCGTGACGAACTCGCTGCGTGCGGGCGTGCGCGCCGGCATCGTCGGCGGGCTGGGCATTCTCTCGGGCTGCTTCGTGCACGTGTTCGCGGCGGCGGTGGGCGTGGGCACGCTGCTCGCCACCTCGGCGGCGGCCTTCACGGTGCTCAAGTACGCGGGTGCGGCCTACCTGGTCTACATCGGCCTGCGCATGCTGCTGTCGCGCGCGCAGCCGTCCGCCGACATGGGCCTCGCGGCCGCGGCCGAAGGCGCCGCGGAGCGCAGCCTGCGCCAGATCTTCCTCGGCGGCTTCTGGACCAATGTGCTGAACCCGAAGGTCGCGCTGTTCTTCCTGGCCTTCGTGCCGCAGTTCATCGCGCCCGATGCCGAGCACAAGAGCCTGTACTTCGCGCTGCTCGGCGTGCTGTTCATCTTCAACTCGGCCCCCGTGGTGATGGGCTGGGCCGCCGCCGCGGGCTGGATGGCGCGCCGCGGCGCGGTGCGAAAGGGCATGCACTGGCTCGACCGCACCGCGGGCGTGCTGTTCATCGGCTTCGGCCTCAGGCTCGCATTCACCGACGCGCCGGGCCGCCACTGAAAAACCACCGAGGAGAGTCACCATGATCACCCCCCAGGAAGCGCTCCAGCGCACCATCGAGCACCGCGAGGTGTTCCACGACGAGATGCTGCACATCGTGCGGCTCATCATGAGCGGCGAATGCTCGCCGGTGATGATGGCGGCGCTGATCACGGGCCTGCGCGTGAAGAAGGAAACCATCGGCGAGATCACCGCGGCCGCGCAGGTCATGCGCGAGGTCTCGACCAAGGTGCCGGTCAAGGACCTCACGCATCTGGTCGACATCGTCGGCACCGGCGGCGACGGCTCGCACACCTTCAACATCTCGACCTGCTCGATGTTCGTCGCGGCCGCGGCCGGCGCCAAGGTCAGCAAGCACGGCGGGCGCAGCGTGTCGAGCAAGTCGGGCAGCGCCGACGTGCTGGAGTCGCTCGGCGTCAACATCAACCTCAAGCCCGAGCAGATCGCGCGCTCGATCGAGGCCTGCGGCATCGGCTTCATGTTCGCGCCCAACCATCACCCGGCCATGAAGAACGTCGCGCCGGTGCGCAAGGAGCTCGGCATCAAGACGATCTTCAACATCCTCGGACCGCTGACCAATCCGGCGGGCGCGCCGAACATCCTGATGGGCGTGTTCCATCCCGACCTCGTGGGCATCCAGGTGCGCGCGCTGCAGCGCCTGGGCACCGAGCATGCGGTGGTGGTGTACGGCCGCGACGGCATGGACGAAATCTCGCTCGGTGCCGCCACGATGGTGGGCGAGCTCAAGGACGGCGAGATCCGCGAGTACGAGCTGCATCCGGAAGACTTCGGCTTCCAGATGTCGAGCAACCGCGCGCTGCGCGTGGAGACGCCCGAGCAGTCGAAGGCCATGCTGATCGGCGTGCTCGAGAACCAGGCCGGGCCCGCGCTCGACATCGTGCTGCTCAACGCCGGCGCGGCACTGTACGCGGCCGGCGTGGCCGATTCGATGGCGGCGGGCATCGAACGGGCGCGCGCGGCCGTGGCGTCCGGCGCGGCGCGCGCCAAGCTCGACGAGCTGGTCCGCATCTCTGCCACCGTCTGACCCCTGCAGCAGCAACGGAGAAAGCACAGAACATGTCCGACATCCTCGACAAGATCGTCGCGGTCAAGCACCAGGAAGTGGCCGCGGCGAAGAAGCGAAGCCCGATCGAAGCGGTGCGCTTCGACGCCGAAAGTCGCGTGCTGACGCGCGACTTCGAAGGTGCGCTGCGCGCCAAGATCGCCGCCGGCCACGCCGCCGTAATCGCCGAAGTCAAGAAGGCCAGCCCGAGCAAGGGCGTGCTGCGGGAGGATTTCATCCCCGCCGATATCGCCCAGAGCTACGCCGAAGGCGACGGCACGGTCAGCGCGGCCTGCCTGTCGGTGCTGACCGACCGGCAGTTCTTCCAGGGCGGCATCGACTACCTGAAGCAGGCCCGCGCCTCGTGCGACCTGCCGGTGCTGCGCAAGGATTTCATCGTCGACGCGTACCAAGTGTACGAATCGCGCGCGATCGGCGCCGACGCGATCCTGCTGATCGCGGCCTGCCTCGACGATGCGCAGATGGCCGATTTCGAGGCCATCGCGCGCGGGCTCGGCATGGCCGTGCTGGTCGAGGTGCACGACGCGGCCGAGCTCGAGCGCGCGCTCCGGCTCAAGACGCCGCTGGTCGGCGTGAACAACCGCAACCTGCGCAATTTCGAGGTCTCGATCCAGTCGACCATCGACCTGCTGCCGAAGCTGCCGGCCGATCGGCTGGCCGTGACCGAATCGGGCATCGCCACGCGCGAGGACGTGGCAACGCTGCGCGCCGCGGGCGTGCACGCCTTTCTCGTCGGCGAGGCCTTCATGCGCGCCAAGGAACCCGGCGAGGCGCTCGCCACGCTGTTCCGATGAACCGGCCCGACCAGCTGTCGAGCAGCGATCCTGCCGACTGGCCCGTGGCGCCGGGCTGGCAGCCGCTGGTGGACGGCTTCTTCGCCGGCATCGTGGGGCAGAAGCTGCGCAGCTTCCTGCGTGAGCGGCTCGACGCCGGGGCCGTGATCTTTCCGCCGCAACCGCTGCGCGCGCTCGAACTCACGCCGCCCGAAGAAGTGCGCGTGGTGATCCTCGGGCAGGACCCGTACCACGGCCGCGGCCAAGCCGAAGGGCTCGCCTTCTCGGTGGCGCCCGGCGTGGCGCTGCCGCCGTCGCTGCGCAACATCTTCAAGGAACTCCAGCGCGACCTCGGCACGCCGCCGCCGCCGTTTCCCGATCCCGGCGGCAGCCTCGTGAAATGGGCCACGCACGGCGTGCTGCTGCTCAACACCTGCCTCACGGTCGAGGAAGCGCAGCCGGCCAGCCATTCCGGCCGCGGCTGGGAGGTGCTGACGGACGCAGTGATCCGCCATGTGTCGGACGGTCCCAGACCCGTTGTTTTCATGCTCTGGGGCTCGCATGCGCAGAGTAAGCGCGCGTTGATCGACGTTGGGCGCCATAAGGTGCTGATGTCGAACCATCCCTCGCCGCTTTCGGCGCTGCGCCCGCCCGTTCCCTTCATCGGATGTGGTCATTTCGGCGAAGCGCGCGCCTGGCGGCTCGCCCATCAGGAAGAGGGCGAAATTCGGGGATAATGCCGGGCGTTCACGCCTCGGGCGGTTCCCGGCTTCTTCTCTTCTTGAAGCAGGGTTCCGCGTAGTCACAAAACCGTGCTATATTTCGAGGTTCGCCGGAGAGGTGGCCGAGTGGTTAATGGCAGCAGACTGTAAATCTGCCCTCTAACGAGTACGCTGGTTCGAATCCAGCCCTCTCCACCAGCGATGAATTTGGTTTCTAAGAGCGATTGGATCTAGCGCTTTGGGTGCCTTGGAGTGCCCCCGATGCGGGAGTAGTTCAATGGTAGAACCCCAGCCTTCCAAGCTGATGACGCGGGTTCGATTCCCGTCTCCCGCTCCAGAGACCCGGTTCGGCGCCGGAAGCGATTGGTTAGACAAAAGCCCTTTTGGCTCAGTGGTAGAGCACTCCCTTGGTAAGGGAGAGGTCGCGGGTCCGATTCCCGCAAAGGGCACCAGTTTTTGGGGGTTGCAACGGCCCGTTTGCAGCCCATCTGCATACGTTGAAATCGTTCTTTTCGGAGTCGAAAAATGGCAAAAGGTAAATTCACCCGCACCAAGCCGCACGTGAACGTGGGCACGATCGGTCACGTCGACCACGGCAAGACCACGCTGACGGCGGCGATCGCCACGGTGCTGTCGGCCAAGTTCGGCGGCGAAGCCAAGGCCTACGACCAGATCGACGCGGCGCCCGAAGAAAAGGCGCGCGGCATCACGATCAACACCGCCCACGTCGAGTACGAGACGGCCAACCGCCACTACGCGCACGTCGACTGCCCCGGCCACGCCGACTACGTGAAGAACATGATCACCGGTGCCGCCCAGATGGACGGCGCCATCCTCGTGTGCTCGGCCGCCGACGGCCCGATGCCCCAGACCCGCGAGCACATCCTGCTGGCGCGCCAGGTGGGTGTGGGCTACATCATCGTCTACCTGAACAAGTGCGACATGGTGGACGACAAGGAGCTGCTCGAGCTGGTCGAAATGGAAGTGCGCGAACTCCTCGACAAGTACGAGTTCCCTGGTGACGACACCCCGATCATTCACGGCTCGGCCAAGCTCGCCCTCGAAGGCGACAAGGGCGAGCTCGGCGAAGGCTCGATCATGAAGCTGGCCGAAGCGCTGGACACCTACATCCCGACGCCCGAGCGCGCCGTGGACGGCACCTTCCTGATGCCTGTGGAAGACGTGTTCTCGATCTCGGGCCGCGGCACGGTCGTGACCGGCGCCGTCGAGCGCGGCGTGATCAAGGTCGGCGAGGAAATCGAGATCGTGGGCATCCGCCCGACGGTCAAGACCACCTGCACCGGCGTGGAAATGTTCCGCAAGCTGCTGGACCAGGGCCAGGCTGGCGACAACGTGGGCGTGCTGCTGCGCGGCACGAAGCGCGAAGAAGTCGAGCGCGGCCAGGTGCTGTGCAAGCCCGGTTCGATCAAGCCGCACACGCACTTCACCGCCGAGGTGTACGTGCTGTCGAAGGACGAGGGCGGCCGTCACACGCCGTTCTTCAACAACTACCGTCCGCAGTTCTACTTCCGCACGACGGACGTGACCGGCGCGATCGAGCTGCCCAAGGACAAGGAAATGGTCATGCCTGGCGACAACGTCAGCATCACCGTGAAGCTGATCAACCCGATCGCGATGGAAGAAGGCCTGCGCTTCGCCATCCGTGAAGGCGGCCGTACCGTGGGTTCGGGCGTCGTGGCCAAGATCCTCGACATCTAAGTTTGACGAGCGGAGGGGTATAGCTCAATTGGCAGAGCGTCGGTCTCCAAAACCGAAGGTTGTAGGTTCGATTCCTACTGCCCCTGCCACCTAGGTGGCACCCCGCAAAGCCCGCCGCCTCCCGGCGGGCAGCTCGAAAAGCCCATCGCGACCCGATGGGCTTCGGCGTCTCAAGAGGCGCATTGAATGGAAGGCCGCGAGGCCACAGGAAATCAGCCAAACATGGCCACTTCTCAAATCGAAACCGTGAGCACGGGTGCCGACAAGGCCAAGCTGGCCGCGGCGGTGCTGCTGGCGGTGGGCGCGATCGTCGCGTTCTACCTGCTCGCGCGCCAGGGCTCGCTGGTGCAATGGGCTGCGCTGCTGGTCGGCCTGGCTGCGGCCGTGGCCGCCTTCGGCAGTTCGGAGAATGGCCGCCAGCTGTGGGCTTTCGGCCGCGACTCCTGGCGCGAGGTCAAGAAGGTCGTCTGGCCGACCCGCAAGGAAGCGATGCAGATGACGGCCTACGTGTTCGCCTTCGTGGCGATCATGTCCGTTTTCCTCTGGCTCACCGACAAGACGCTCGAATGGGTGTTTTTCGACCTCATTCTGGGCTGGAGAAAGTAAGAACGATGACCGACGACGCTGTTGAAACCACCCCGCCGGAGGAAAACGCCTCCGTGCTGGCGCCTGCCGCCAACCCCGATCTGCGTTGGTACGTGGTGCATGCCTATTCGGGCATGGAAAAGGCCGTCGAGCGCAACATCACCGAGCGCATCAACCGCGCCGGCATGCAGGACAAGTTCGGCCGCATCCTGGTGCCGACCGAAGAAGTGGTCGAGATCAAGAACGGCCAGAAGCGCACCACCGAGCGGCGCTTCTTCCCAGGCTACGTGCTGGTCGAGATGATCATGGACGACGAGAGCTGGCACCTGGTGAAACACACCAACAAGGTGACGGGCTTCGTGGGCGGCGCCAAGAACCGTCCGGCCCCGATCTCGCAGAAAGAGGTCGAGGACATCGTCAGCCAGATGCAGCAGGGCACCGAGAAGCCGCGCCACAAGGTCGAGTTCACCGTGGGTGAGTTCGTGCGCGTCAAGGAAGGCCCGTTCACCGACTTCAACGGCACCGTCGAGGAAGTCAACTACGAGAAGAGCAAGGTCAGCGTGTCGGTCATGATCTTCGGCCGCGCGACGCCCGTGGAGCTCGAATTCGGTCAGGTCGAAAAAACCTGATGCCCCGGCGGAGCGGGGGCGCGCGCTGCGTGCCCCGTCCGCCACTGATTCACCGGCCCCGCGCTATCCGACTCGGCGCGCGGCCTTGATCGAAGAGTCGTTCAACCCCGGGGAGCCGCGGCAAAAACCGCGGCGATATCACCCGCAAGGAGCAAAGCATGGCGAAGAAAATCGTCGGCTTCATCAAGCTGCAAGTGCCAGCTGGTAAGGCCAACCCGTCACCACCCATCGGTCCCGCACTGGGCCAGCGTGGTCTGAACATCATGGAGTTCTGCAAGGCGTTCAATGCGCAGACGCAGAGCTACGAGCCGGGTCTGGCGCTGCCGGTGGTCATCACCGCCTTCGCCGACAAGAGCTTCACCTTCATCATCAAGTCGCCGCCCGCCGGCGTGCTGATCAAGAAGGCGATCAAGCTCGAGAAGGGCTCGGCACGTCCGCACACCGACAAGGTGGGCAAGATCACGCGCGCGCAGCTCGAAGAGATCGCGAAGACCAAGATGAAGGACCTGACCGCCGCCGACATGGACGCCGCGGTCCGCACCATCGCCGGCACCGCCCGTTCGATGGGCGTGAATGTGGAGGGCGTGTAAATGGCCAAGATCACCAAGAAGCAGAAGTCGCTCGAAGGCAAGGTCGACAGCACCAAGCTGTACCCGCTGGGTGACGCGATCAACCTCGTCAAGGAAGCCGCCACCGCCAAGTTCGACGAATCGATCGACGTGGCCGTGCAGCTCGGCATCGACGCCAAGAAGTCGGACCAGGTCGTGCGCGGCGCCGTCGTGCTGCCCAACGGCACCGGCAAGACCAAGCGCGTCGCCGTGTTCGCCCAGGGCGCCAAGGCCGAGGAAGCCAAGGCCGCCGGTGCCGACATCGTCGGCATGGACGACCTGGCTGCGATGGTCAAGGCGGGCGACATGCCCTTCGACGTCGTGATCGCCGCGCCGGACGCCATGCGCGTGGTCGGTACGCTCGGTCAGATCCTCGGCCCGCGCGGCCTGATGCCGAATCCGAAGGTCGGCACCGTGACCCCGGACGTCGCCACGGCCGTGAAGAACGCCAAGGCCGGCCAGGTCCAGTTCCGCGTCGACAAGGCCGGCATCGTGCACGGCACGATCGGCCGCCGTTCGTTCGACAACGACAAGCTGCAGGGCAACCTCGCCGCGCTGATCGACGCCCTGGTCAAGGCCAAGCCCGCGACCAGCAAGGGTGTCTACCTGCGCAAGGTGGCCGTGTCGTCGACCATGGGTCTGGGTGTCCGCGTGGACACGCAAACCATCTCGGCGAGCTAAAGAGATTTGCTCCACCTCGCAAGGGTGGGGCGGATGTGGTGGGTCGCGGCGGCTTCGGTTGCCGCGGGCCATCCAAGACCGCTGGTGTGCAGGGTGCTGCACTTAATCGCCGGGCCTTCCCGCCCGGCGGCCAGCGCAGATGGCGATCCCGCTGCAAGGCAACGAGTTTTTTGTTCCGAACAGTTGGTCGCTGCATGAAGCGCGATCCGAGGCTCCGGCCGAGGGTCGCATTAAAAGGAGTAGACCTTGAGTCTGAATCGCAGTGAGAAAGAAGCGGTCATCAGTGATGTGACCAGCCTCGCCGCAAAAGCTCAAACGCTCGTGATGGCGGAATACCGTGGCATCACGGTGGCCGACATGACCAAACTGCGCAACGAAGCGCGCAGCAAGGGTGTGAGCCTGAGTGTTCTGAAGAACACCCTGGCCCGCCGTGCTGTCGCCGGTAGCGCGTTTGAGATTGTTGGCGACCAGATGACCGGTCCGCTGATCTACGGCTTCTCCGAAGACGCTGTGGCCGCCGCCAAGGTGGTGGCCGATTTCGCGAAGACCAACGACAAGCTGGTCATCCGCGGCGGCGCCTTCGGTGGCAAGGCCCTGGACGTCGAGGGCGTGAAGCAACTGGCCAACATCCCTTCGAAGGAAGTGCTGCTGGCGCAATTGCTGGGCTTGATGCAATCCCCGATCTCTCGTACCGCCCGCGTGCTCGCGGCGCTGGCCGAGAAGCGCGGTGGTGGCGAAGCTGCACCCGCCGATGCACCGGCAGAAGCGCAGGCCGCTTGAGCCTTGCGTTTGAAACATTCAACCCAATTGTTAGGAAACAAAAATGGCATTCGATAAAGACGCATTTCTGACCGCGCTCGACAGCATGACGGTCCTGGAACTCAACGACCTGGTGAAGGCCATCGAAGAGAAGTTCGGCGTGAGCGCCGCTGCAATGGCCGCCCCGGCTGCTGGTGGTGGCGGTGCCGCTGCTGCTGCCGTCGAAGAGAAGACCGAGTTCAACGTCATGCTGATGGACGCTGGCGCGAACAAGGTTTCGGCGATCAAGGCCGTGCGCGAAATCACCGGCCTGGGCCTCAAGGAAGCCAAGGACCTGGTGGAAGCCGCTCCCAAGGCCGTCAAGGAAGGCCTGTCGAAGGCTGACGCCGAAGCTGCCAAGAAGAAGCTGGAAGACGCCGGCGCCAAGGTGGAACTGAAGTAATTCAGACCCCCTGGAGGGCTGGAGGTGCCTGAAAAGGCCCTCCAGCCTTTGCCGCTTTCAGAGCGCACCCGAAAGTTGCCCGGCCGGGGCTTCTTTCGAGTGTCTTCTGACCCCGACTGCAGAAGACCCCTTGGTTCGGGCGATGTGCAACGCATCGCTGTCCGCCAACGGCTGGTAGTGGCCAGCCGCCAAGCAGTGGTGCCTCGGCACTGCTGACAAGTCGCTGAAGATCTCAAGCACCGGAGCTCTCATGGCCCAATCGTCCGCGTACAGTTACACCGAACGCAAGCGCATCCGAAAAAGTTTCGGCAATCGCGACAGCGTCGTCGAAATCCCCTACCTGCTGCAGATGCAGAAAGACGCGTACACCGCGTTCCTGCAGGCCGGCGTTCCGCCGAAGCAACGCACCGTCGAAGGCCTGCAGGCCGCGTTCGACGCTGCCTTCCCGATCGTCTCGCACAACGGTTTCGTCGAGATGAAGTTCCTCGAGTACAACCTCGCGAAGCCGGCCTTCGACGTGCGCGAGTGCCAGACCCGCGGCCTGACCTTCGCCTCGGCCGTGCGCGCCAAGGTGCAGCTCATCATCTATGACCGCGAGTCGTCGACCTCGCAGTCGAAGGTGGTCAAGGAAGTGAAGGAGCAAGAGGTCTACATGGGCGAAGTGCCGCTCATGACCGACAAGGGTTCGTTCATCATCAACGGCACCGAGCGCGTGATCGTCTCGCAGCTCCACCGTTCGCCGGGCGTGTTCTTCGAGCACGACAAGGGCAAGACGCACAGCTCGGGCAAGCTGCTGTTCTCGGCCCGCGTGATCCCCTACCGCGGTTCGTGGCTCGACTTCGAGTTCGATCCGAAGGACATGCTGTACTTCCGCGTCGACCGCCGCCGCAAGATGCCGGTGACGATCCTGCTGAAGGCCATCGGCCTGAACCCGGAATCGATCCTCGCGAACTTCTTCGTCAACGACAACTTCCGCCTGATGGACAGCGGCGCGCAGATGGAATTCGTTCCCGAGCGCCTGCGCGGCGAAGTCGCGCGCTTCGACATCACCGACAAGTCGGGCAAGGTCGTGGTCGCGAAGGACAAGCGGGTCACCGCGCGCCACACGCGCGAACTCGAGCAGTCGGGCACCACGCACATCAGCGTGCCGGAAGACTTCCTGATCGGCCGCGTGATCGCACGCAACATCGTCGATGCCGACTCGGGCGAGATCCTTGCCAAGGCCAACGACGAGCTGACCGAAGCGCTGCTGAAGAAGCTGCGCACGGCCGGCGTGCAGGACCTGCAGGTCATCTACACGAACGAACTCGACCAGGGCGCGTACATCTCGCAGACCCTGCGCATCGACGAGACGGTCGACGAATTCGCCGCGCGCGTGGCCATCTACCGCATGATGCGCCCCGGCGAGCCGCCGACGGAAGACGCGGTGCAGGCCCTGTTCCAGCGCCTGTTCTACAACCCCGACACCTACGACCTCTCGCGCGTCGGCCGCATGAAGTTCAACGCCAAGGTCGGCCGCGACGAATCGACCGGCCCGATGGTGCTGACCAACGAGGACATCCTCGCCGTGGTCAAGATCCTCGTGGACCTGCGCAACGGTAACGGCGAAGTGGACGACATCGACCACCTCGGCAACCGCCGCGTGCGCTGCGTGGGCGAACTGGCCGAGAACCAGTACCGCACCGGCCTCGCGCGCATCGAGAAGGCCGTGAAGGAACGTCTGGGCCAGGCCGAGCAGGAACCGCTCATGCCGCACGACCTGATCAACAGCAAGCCGATCTCGGCCGCACTGAAGGAATTCTTCGGCGCCTCGCAGCTGTCGCAGTTCATGGACCAGACGAACCCGCTGTCCGAGATCACCCACAAGCGCCGCGTCTCGGCCCTTGGCCCGGGTGGTCTGACGCGCGAGCGTGCCGGCTTCGAAGTGCGCGACGTGCACGTCACGCACTACGGCCGCGTGTGCCCGATCGAAACGCCTGAAGGCCCGAACATCGGCCTGATCAACTCGCTGGCCCTGTACGCCCGCCTCAACGAATACGGCTTCATCGAGACGCCGTACCGCCGCGTGGTCGACAGCAAGGTCACGAACGAGATCGACTACCTGTCGGCCATCGAGGAAGGCAAGTACGTCATCGCCCAGGCCAACGCGGCCCTGGACAAGGACGGCAAGCTGACCGGCGACCTGGTCTCGGCGCGTGAAGCCGGCGAATCGATCCTGGTGGGCGCCGAGCGCATCCAGTACATGGACGTGTCGCCCGCACAGATCGTGTCGGTGGCCGCCTCGCTCGTGCCGTTCCTCGAGCACGACGACGCGAACCGCGCGCTGATGGGCGCCAACATGCAGCGCCAGGCCGTGCCCGTGCTGCGCCCCGAGAAGCCGATGGTCGGTACCGGCATCGAGCGCGTTTCCGCGGTCGACTCCGGCACCGTGGTCACGGCCTCGCGCGGCGGCATCGTCGACTACGTCGACGCGACCCGCATCGTGGTGCGCGTGAACGACGACGAGGCGGCGGCCGGTGAAGTCGGTGTGGACATCTACAACCTGATCAAGTATCAGCGTTCGAACCAGAACACCAACATCCACCAGCGTCCGATCGTCAAGCGCGGCGACAAGATCGCCAAGGGCGACGTGGTGGCCGACGGCGCATCGACCGACCTCGGCGAACTGGCGCTCGGCCAGAACATGCTGATCGCGTTCATGCCGTGGAACGGCTACAACTTCGAAGACTCGATCCTGATCTCGGAACGCGTCGTGGCCGAAGACCGCTACACCTCGATCCACATCGAGGAACTGGTGGTGATGGCCCGCGACACCAAGCTCGGCGCCGAGGAAATCACGCGCGACATCCCGAACCTGGCCGAGCAGCAGCTCAACCGCCTCGACGAGTCCGGCATCATCTACGTCGGCGCCGAAGTGCAGCCGGGCGACACGCTGGTGGGCAAGGTCACGCCGAAGGGCGAGACCACGCTGACGCCGGAAGAGAAGCTGCTGCGCGCGATCTTCGGCGAGAAGGCTTCCGACGTGAAGGACACCTCGCTGCGCGTGGACCAGGGCTCGCAGGGCACCGTGATCGACGTGCAGGTGTTCACCCGCGAAGGCATCCAGCGCGACAAGCGCGCCCAGCAGATCATCGACGACGAGCTCAAGCGCTTCCGCCTCGATCTGAACGACCAGCTGCGCATCGTCGAAGCCGACGCGTTCGACCGTATCGAGAAGCTGCTGACCGGCAAGGTCGCCAACGGCGGCCCGAACAAGCTCGCCAAGGGCACCAAGCTCGACAAGGCGTACCTGTCGTCGGTCGAGAAGTTCCACTGGTTCGACATCCGCCCGGCGGACGACGAAGTGGCTTCGCAACTCGAGTCGATCAAGAACTCGCTCGAGCAGACGCGCCACAGCTTCGACCTCGCGTTCGAAGAGAAGCGCAAGAAGCTCACGCAGGGCGACGAGCTGCCCGCGGGCGTGCTCAAGATGGTCAAGGTCTACCTGGCCGTCAAGCGCCGCCTGCAGCCCGGCGACAAGATGGCCGGCCGCCACGGCAACAAGGGTGTGGTGTCGAAGATCGTTCCGGTCGAGGACATGCCCCACATGGCCGACGGCACGCCGTGCGACATCTGCCTGAACCCGCTGGGCGTGCCCTCGCGGATGAACGTGGGCCAGGTGCTCGAAGTGCACCTGGGCTGGGCCGGCAAGGGCATCGGCCAGCGCATCGGCGACCTGCTGCAGCAGGAGGCCAAGGTGGCCGAGCTGCGCAAGTTCATGGAGCAGCTCTACAACGGCTCGGGCCGCAAGGAAGACCTCAGCAAGCTGAGCGACGCCGAGCTGCTCGAGATGGCGGCCAACCTGCAGAGCGGCGCGACCTTCGCGACGCCGGTGTTCGACGGTGCCTCGGAAGAGGAAATCCGCGGCATGCTGAAGCTCGCCTATCCGGACGACATCGCCAAGCTCAAGGGCCTGACCGACAGCCGCACGCAGGCCTACCTGTTCGACGGCCGCACCGGCGACCAGTTCGAGCGTCCCGTCACCGTCGGCTACATGCACTTCCTGAAGCTGCACCACCTGGTGGACGACAAGATGCACGCCCGTTCGACCGGCCCGTACTCGCTCGTCACCCAGCAGCCGCTGGGCGGCAAGGCGCAGTTCGGCGGCCAGCGCTTCGGTGAAATGGAAGTGTGGGCGCTCGAAGCCTACGGCGCCGCCTACGTGCTGCAGGAAATGCTGACCGTGAAGTCCGACGACGTGCAGGGCCGCACCAAGGTCTACGAAAGCATCGTCAAGGGCGAGCACACGATCGAAGCCGGCATGCCGGAGTCGTTCAACGTGCTGGTCAAGGAAATCCGATCGCTGGGTCTCGACATCGAGCTCGAGCGTTCGTAATCAGAAGAGGAAAGAGTCACATGAAATCGCTACTCGACCTGTTCAAGCAGTTCACACCCGATGAGCATTTCGATGCCATCAAGATCGGCATGGCTTCGCCCGAGAAGATCCGTTCGTGGTCCTTCGGCGAGGTGAAGAAGCCCGAGACGATCAACTACCGCACGTTCAAGCCAGAGCGCGACGGTCTCTTCTGCGCCAAGATCTTCGGCCCGATCAAGGACTACGAGTGCCTGTGCGGCAAGTACAAGCGCCTCAAGCACCGCGGCGTGATCTGCGAGAAGTGCGGCGTCGAAGTCACGCAGACCAAGGTGCGCCGCGAGCGCATGGGCCACATCGACCTGGCCGCGCCCTGCGCGCACATCTGGTTCCTGAAGTCGCTGCCGTCGCGTCTGGGCCTGGTGCTCGACATGACGCTGCGCGACATCGAGCGCGTGCTGTACTTCGAAGCCTACGTGGTCACTGACCCCGGCATGACCCCGCTGAAGAAGTTCAGCATCATGTCCGAGGACGACTACGACGCGAAGCGCAAGGAATACGGTGACGAGTTCATCGCCAAGATGGGCGCCGAAGGCATCAAGGACCTGCTGGAGGGCATCGAGCTCGACAGCGAGATCGAGAAGCTGCGCGGCGACCTGACCGGCTCCGAAGTCAAGGTCAAGAAGAACTCCAAGCGCCTCAAGGTGCTCGAGGCCTTCCGCAAGTCGGGCATCAAGCCCGAATGGATGGTGCTCGACGTGCTGCCCGTGCTGCCGCCGGACCTGCGTCCGCTGGTGCCGCTGGACGGCGGCCGCTTCGCGACCTCCGACCTGAACGACCTGTACCGCCGCGTCATCAACCGCAACTCGCGCCTGCGTCGCCTGCTCGAACTCAAGGCGCCGGAGATCATCGCGCGCAACGAGAAGCGCATGCTGCAGGAAGCCGTCGACTCGCTGCTCGACAACGGCCGCCGCGGCAAGGCCATGACGGGCGCCAACAAGCGCGCGCTCAAGTCGCTCGCCGACATGATCAAGGGCAAGAGCGGCCGCTTCCGCCAGAACCTGCTGGGCAAGCGCGTCGACTACTCGGGCCGTTCGGTCATCGTGGTGGGCCCGACGCTCAAGCTGCACCAGTGCGGCCTGCCGAAGCTGATGGCGCTCGAACTCTTCAAGCCCTTCATCTTCTCGCGCCTCGAAGCCATGGGCATCGCGACCACGATCAAGGCCGCCAAGAAGGAAGTCGAATCCGGCACGCCGGTGGTCTGGGACATCCTGGAAGAGGTCATCAAGGAGCACCCGGTCATGCTGAACCGCGCTCCGACGCTGCACCGTCTGGGCATTCAGGCCTTCGAGCCGATCCTGATCGAAGGCAAGGCGATCCAGCTGCACCCGCTGGTCTGCGCGGCCTTCAACGCCGACTTCGACGGCGACCAGATGGCCGTCCACGTGCCGCTGTCGGTGGAAGCGCAGATGGAAGCCCGCACGCTGATGCTGGCCTCCAACAACGTGCTGTTCCCGGCCTCGGGCGAACCGTCGATCGTGCCTTCGCAGGACGTGGTGCTGGGTCTGTACTACACGACCCGCGACCGCATCAACGGCAAGGGCGAGGGCCTGGTCTTCTCCGACATCGGTGAAGTCCAGCGCGCGCTCGACGCCGGCGAGGTCGAGCTGACCGCCCGCGTGGCGGTTCGCATCACGGAGTACACCAGGAACAAGGAAAGCGGCGAATTCGAGCCGTCGACCTCGCTCGTGGACACCACCGTGGGCCGTGCGCTGCTGTCGGAGATCCTGCCCAAGGGCCTGCCGTTCTCCAACATCAACAAGGCGTTGAAGAAGAAGGAGATCTCCAAGCTCATCAACACCTCGTTCCGCAAGTGCGGCCTGAAGGAGACCGTGGTCTTCGCCGACAAGCTGCTGCAGAACGGCTTCCGCCTCGCGACCAAGGCCGGCATCTCGATCGCCATCGACGACATGCTGGTGCCGTCCGAGAAGCACGGCATCATCGACCGCTCGGCCAAGGAAGTGAAGGAGATCGAGCAGCAGTACGTCTCGGGTCTCGTGACCGCCGGTGAACGCTACAACAAGGTGGTGGACATCTGGGGCAAGGCCGGCGACGAAGTGTCGAAGGTGATGATGGCCAAGCTCTCGAAGGAGAAGGTCGTCGACCGCCACGGCAAGGAAGTGGAGCAGGAGTCCTTCAACTCCATCTACATGATGGCCGACTCGGGCGCGCGCGGTTCCGCTGCGCAGATCCGCCAGGTGGCCGGCATGCGGGGCCTGATGGCCAAGCCGGACGGCTCGATCATCGAGACGCCGATCACCGCGAACTTCCGCGAAGGCCTGAACGTGCTGGAGTACTTCATCTCCACCCACGGTGCCCGAAAGGGTCTGGCCGACACGGCGCTGAAGACGGCGAACTCGGGCTACCTGACGCGCCGCCTGGTCGACGTGACGCAGGACCTCGTCGTGATCGAGCAGGACTGCGGCACGCACGACGGCGCCGTGATGCGCGCGATCGTCGAAGGCGGTGAAGTGATCGAGTCGCTGCGCGAACGTATCCTCGGCCGTACCGCGGCCGAAGACGTGGTGCATCCCGAGACGCGCGCCGTGCTGGTGCAGGCCGGCGAGATGCTCGACGAGGACACCATCGATGCGCTCGAGTCCGACGGCGTCGACGAAGTCAAGGTGCGCACCGCGCTGACCTGCGCCACGCGCTTCGGCATCTGCGCCAAGTGCTACGGCCGCGACCTCGGCCGCGGCGGCCTGGTGAACAACGGCGAAGCGGTCGGCGTGATCGCGGCGCAGTCGATCGGCGAACCCGGCACGCAGCTCACGATGCGGACCTTCCACATCGGCGGTGCGGCATCGCGTGCGGCGGTCGCTTCGAGCGTCGAGGCCAAGTCGAACGGCGTGATCGGCTTCAACGCCACGATGCGCTACGTGACCAACAGCAAGAACGAGCTGGTGGTGATCGCACGTTCGGGCGAGATCGTCATCCATGACGAGCACGGCCGCGAGCGCGAGCGCCACAAGGTGCCGTACGGCGCGACGCTGACGGTCAAGGCCGACCAGCAGATCAAGGCCGGCCACGTGCTCGCCAACTGGGATCCGCTGACGCGCCCGATCATCACCGAGTTCGCCGGCAAGACGCAGTTCGAGAACGTCGAGGAAGGCCTCACGGTCGCGAAGCAGGTCGACGAGGTCACCGGCCTCTCGACCCTGGTCGTGATCGACCCGAAGCGCCGCGGCGCTGCGAAGGTCGTGCGTCCGCAGGTGAAGCTCATCGACGCCTCCGGCGCCGAGGTGAAGATCCCCGGCACCGACCACTCGGTGACCATCGGCTTCCCGATCGGCGCGCTGATCCAGGTGCGTGACGGCCAGGACGTGGGCCCCGGCGAAGTGCTGGCGCGCATTCCGGTCGAAGGCCAGAAGACCCGCGACATCACCGGCGGTCTGCCGCGCGTGGCCGAGCTGTTCGAAGCCCGTTCGCCGAAGGACAAGGGCATGCTGGCCGAGATGACCGGCACCGTGTCGTTCGGCAAGGAGACGAAGGGCAAGATCCGCCTGCAGATCACCGATCCGGACGGCAAGGTCTGGGAAGAACTCGTGCCGAAGGAAAAGAACATCCTGGTGCACGAAGGCCAGGTGGTGAACAAGGGCGAAAGCGTGGTCGACGGTCCGGCGGACCCGCAGGACATCCTGCGCCTGCTGGGCTCGGAAGAGCTCGCGCGCTACATCGTGGACGAGGTGCAGGACGTGTACCGCCTCCAGGGCGTGAAGATCAACGACAAGCACATCGAGGTGATCGTTCGCCAGATTGCTGCGCCGCGTCGTGGTCGACAACCCGGGCGACACCAGCTACATCTCGGGTGAACAGGTCGAACGCAGCGAAATGCTCAACACCAACGACGCCCTGCGCGCCGAAGGCAAGATCCCCGCGACGTACACGAACCTGCTGCTCGGTATCACGAAGGCATCGCTCTCGACCGACTCGTTCATCTCGGCCGCTTCGTTCCAGGAAACGACGCGCGTGCTGACCGAAGCCGCGATCATGGGCAAGCGCGACGAGCTGCGCGGCCTGAAGGAAAACGTCATCGTCGGCCGCCTGATCCCCGCGGGCACCGGCCTGGCGTACCACCAGGCGCGCAAGGCCAAGGACGAGATGGACGAGGCCGAGCGCCGCGCCATCGCCGAGTCCGAAGCCGCGGAACTGGCCGGTTCGACCAGCGATGTGTCCAGCACGGCCGACGCCAGCGAAGGCGCCGCGTCCGAATAACGCGTTAGCATCGCCGGCATGACCGGTATCCGACGCCCCCCGACCGATCCGGCCGGGGGGCGTTTTCATTTCCAGAGCCCCTTGTTGTGAAACCTCTTCGTCGATGAGCCTGCTGCCCGATTCGATGGCCGGCTGGGTCGTGCTGGCCGTGCTGCTGTTCTGGTTCGTGGGCGCGTACAACCGGCTCGTGCGTCTGCGCTCGGCCGTGCTGCAGGCCTACGCCACGCTCGATGCCGCGCTCGGCAGGCAGCTGGAGTTCGTGCAGGCCCGCATCACGCGCGGCGTGGAGGAGGGCGCGCACACCACGGCCGATGCTGCTTCGGCGTCGCCGTCGTCTGCTGCGCCGCCGCCGTCCTTTGCCGCGGCCGTCGCGCCGCTGCAGGCCGCCACCACGCAACTCGCGACGCTGCTGGGCGCGGCGCGGCAGCGTCCGCTGGAGCCCGGCAGCATGGCGGCGCTGGGCACGGCGCTGCAGGTGCTGATCAGCGCGTGGCAGCGCCAGTACCCGGATGCGGTGACGGTGTTCGAGCCCGACGGCACGCTCTCGCGGCCCGTGCCGCTGTCGCCGGCCGGCTCCGCCCCGGCGGTCGCCGTCGCCGCGGAGCCGATGGCGTGGCCTGAGCCCTCGGCCGCGGCGGAGATCGCGCGCGGCCAGTTCAACCTCGCGGTGGCGCAGTACAACGCCGCGATCACGCAGTTTCCGGCGCTGCTCGTGGCATGGATGGTGCGTTTGCGTCCCGCGGCACCGCTGCTCTGACCCCCATTGCCTGCCCCGTTACCATCGCTCCCAACTTGCCACACCTACCTTCCGATCACCACCCCGAGGCGGCGCCGGCGGCACAGCCGCCGCTGTGGCGCCAGCTGCAGCTGACCGCGGCCGCGCTCGCGTCGATCCGCGCCGGCAGCTCGGGCTCGGTCGCATTCGATGCGGTCGAACCCGCGCTGCGCCCGGGCGTGCAGGCGCTGGGCTTCCAGGTGCTGCGCTGGCTCGGCCGCGCCGAGGCGCTGCGCCGCCACCTGGCCAAGCGCACGCCGCCGCCGCTGCCCGATGCGCTGCTGTGCACCGCCCTGGCGCTCGCCTGGGATGCGCAGCATTCGCCCTACGAACCCTTCACTCTGGTCGACCAGGCCGTCGAGGCCGCCAAGCGCAACCCGGCCACGCGCGCGCAGGCAAGCTTCATCAACGCCTGCCTGCGGCGCTTCCTGCGCGAACGCGACGAGCTCGTCGCCGCCACCGACCATGAACCCGTGGCGCAATGGAACCATCCGCGCTGGTGGATCGAGCGGCTCAAGCGCGACCATCCGCGCGACTGGCAGCGCGTGCTCTCGGCCGACAACGCCCAGGCGCCGATGACGCTGCGCGTCAACCGGCTGAAGACCAGCGTGGCCGCGTACCGGCTGGCCCTGCAGGCCGTGGGCCTCGACGGCGTGCCGGTGGGCGCGGACGGGCTCCAGCTCGTGCGCGCACGACCGGTGCAGCAGTTGCCCGGCTTCGCCGAGGGCGAATGTTCGGTCCAGGACGCCGCGGCGCAGATGGCGGCGCCGCTGCTGCTCGAAGGCATGCGGGCCGTCGAGCCCGGCGCCGCGCCGCTGCGCGTGCTCGACGCCTGTGCCGCGCCCGGCGGCAAGACCGCGCACCTGATCGAGTTCGCCGGCCCGGCGGCCATCGAGGTGACGGCGCTGGAGGTCGACGCGGCCCGCGCCCGCCGCATCGACGACACGCTCGGCCGGCTCGGCCTGTCGGCGAAGGTCGTGGTGGCCGATGCCGCGCGCCCGGCCGCCTGGTGGGACGGCACGCCCTTCGACGCGATCCTGCTCGACGCGCCCTGCACCGCCTCGGGCATCGTGCGGCGCCATCCCGACGTGCGCTGGCTGCGCCGCGAAAGCGACACCGGCCAGCTCGCGGCGCAGCAGGCGGCCCTGCTGGCGGCGCTGTGGCCGCTCGTCCGGCCCGGCGGCCGGCTGCTTTATTGCACCTGTTCGGTGTTCAGGGAAGAGGGTTCGCAGCAAATCGATGCGTTTCTTGCGCACAACACCGACGCCCGATTGGCCCCCTCGCCGGGCCATTTGCTCCCTCAAAGCGGGGCGATTGCCCGCGCCGTCCCGGACAATCCCTCGGGTGACCACGACGGCTTCTTCTACGCCCTGCTTGAAAAACGCCCGCACTGACGTTCGCGGACGGCGCATGCTGGCGCCGCTGGCCGTGCTGATGCTCGTCGGGGTGCTGCTGCTGAGCTGGCTGCCGTTCGGCGCCGCCGCGCAGGGGCGGGCGGGCGCGTCGGTCACGCAGATGCGGCTCGAGCAGGCCGACGACGGCATCTATCTCACCGCGGCCGTGCAGTTCGAGCTGCCCTCGCTGGTCGAGGAGGTGCTCGACAAGGGCATTGCCGTCTACTTCGTCGCCGAGGCGGAAGTGTTCCAGGAACGCTGGTACTGGACCGACCGCAAGGTCGCGCAGGTCACCCGCCACATGCGGCTGGCCTACCAGCCGCTCACGCGGCGCTGGCGGCTCAACGTGTCGCCGGTGCCGATCACCGGCACCGCGGGCTTCGCGGTGTCGCTGAACCAGAATTTCGACAGCCTCGGCGACGCCATGGATGCGGTCAAGCGCATCGGCCGGCTGCGGCTGGGCGACGCGGCCGACATCGGCGACGAGTCGCTGCACCAGGTGGTGTTCCGCTTTCGGCTCGACACCTCGCAGCTGCCGCGCCCGTTCCAGATCGGCGTGGTCGGCCAGGCCGACTGGAACATCGTGGCCGAACGCGCCGCGCGGCTGCCGCTGGAGAAGCAGCGGTGACCGGCAAACCGCGCAGCGGCGCAGCGGCCACGCCCGCCGCGCGCCGCGCGCGCGCAATGCGCTGGGCCATCGGCGTCGGCGCCGCGCTGGTCACGGCCATCGGCCTGGTGCTGATGTTCCTGCTCGCGCAGGCCACCAACAACCGCGCGCTCTACGAACGCTATTACGTGCGGCTGTTCGGCATCAACGTCGTGGTGGCGGTGCTGCTCGTGCTCGTGATCGGCTGGGTCGCGTTCCGGCTGCTGCGGCGGTTGCGGCAGGGCAAGTTCGGCAGCCGGCTGCTCATCAAGCTCGCCGCCATCTTCGCGCTCGTGGGCGTGGTGCCGGGCGCGCTGGTGTACGTGGTCTCCTACCAGTTCGTCGCGCGCTCGATCGAAAGCTGGTTCGACGTCAAGGTCGAGGGCGCGCTCGACGCGGGCCTGAACCTCGGGCGCGCCACGCTCGACTCGCTCTCGGACGACCTCGCCGCCAAGACGCGCGTCGCGAGCGCGCAGCTGGTGCAGGTGCCCGACGCCAGCGCCGGCCTCGTGCTCGAGCGCATCCGCGACCAGCTGCAGGCGAGCGACGTCATCCTCTGGAACAACACCGGCCAGCTCGTGGCCAGTGCCGGCACCTCGCGCTTCCAGCTCAGCCCCGAGCGGCCCACCATCCAGCAGCTGCGCCAGGTGCGCGCCGACCGCGTGATCGCGCACATCGAAGGGCTGGACGAAACCGCACCGCCCGGCGCCAACCTGCCGCCGGCCAGCGTGCGCGCGCTCGCGATGGTGCAGCGCCCCGGCTTCGACTTCGACACCGCGCCGCGCTTCCTGCAGGTCACGCAGCCGCTGCCGCCCGCGGTGGTGGCCAATGCCCTCGCGGTGCAGGAAGCCAATCGCGAATACCAGGAGCGCGCCCTGGCCCGCGAGGGCCTCAGGCGCATGTACATCGGCACGCTCACGCTGAGCCTCTTCCTCGCGGTGTTCGGCGCTGTGCTGCTTGCGGTGCTGTTCGGCAACCAGCTCGCGCGGCCGCTGCTCGTGCTGGCCGACGGCGTGCGCCAGGTGGCCGCGGGCGACCTGCGACCGACCGCGGTGCTGCAGGGCAAGGACGAGCTCGGCGGCCTCACGCGCTCGTTCGCCGTGATGACCCAGCAGCTCGCCGAAGCGCGCGGCGCGGTCGAGAAGACCATGGGCCAGCTCGACGCCGCGCGCGCCAACCTGCAGACCATCCTCGACAACCTCACCTCCGGCGTGATCGTGCTCGATGCGCAGGGCACCATCCTGTCCACCAATCCCGGCGCCACGCGCGTGCTGCGCGCGCCGCTGGCCGCCTACGAGGGCATGCCGTTGGCCGAGGTGCCGGGCCTCGCCGACTTCGGCAATAGCGTGCAGCAGCAGTTCGACGAGTTCCAGGTCGAGCGCCTGCAGCACGGCCTCGACCACTGGCAGCATGCCTTCGAGCTCCATGCCACCGGCACCGACCTGCCGCAGCAGGGCAGCAGCGCCATCAACATCGTCGCGCGCGGCGCCGAACTGCCCGGGGCCGCGCGGCTGCTCGTGTTCGACGACATCTCCGAGATCGTCTCGGCCCAGCGCGCGCAGGCCTGGGGCGAAGTGGCGCGCCGGCTCGCACACGAGATCAAGAACCCGCTCACGCCGATCCAGCTCTCGGCCGAGCGGCTCGAGATGAAGCTCTCGGGCAAGGTCGCCGCGCCCGAGCAGGCCGTGCTCGTCAAGTCGGTCAAGACCATCGTCGACCAGGTCGATGCGATGAAGCGGCTGGTCAACGAATTCCGCGACTACGCGCGCCTGCCCGCGGCCGACCTCAAGCCCGTCGATCTCAACGCGCTGCTCGTCGACGTGCTGCAGCTCTACCACGCGGAGAACGCGCCGATCGCGCTGCGTTCCGAGCTCGACGAGCGCTGCCCGCCGATCCGCGGCGACGCGCAGCAGATCCGCCAGGTCATCCACAACCTGCTGCAGAACGCGCAGGATGCGGCCGAGACCGCCGCCAGCAGCACCGGCCGCGCCGGCGAGGTGGTCATCCGCACCCGGCTCGGCGACTCGGGGCAGCGCGTGCGCCTCACGGTGCAGGACAGCGGCCCCGGTTTTGCCGAGCACATTCTCAAGCGCGCCTTCGAGCCCTACGTCACCACGAAAACAAAAGGTACAGGTCTCGGGCTCGCGGTCGTGAAGAAGATCGCCGACGAGCACGGCGCGCGCATCGAGCTTTCCAACCGCGTTGTCGATGGGGCTGTAGCGGGGGCGCAAGTCTCGCTATCATTCGCGCTGGCAGGCGACTCGCAAGCAGCGGTCGCTCACACCGAAGATTCGAAGTCTTCCGCCGCCTGAGCGCGAAAGAACCCCCTCGCGCACCGGCGATGGCTGACTGGCGACGCTACACACATTGCAGACACCGGCGCGGACAACACACAGCACTCATGGCAAACATTCTCGTGGTCGATGACGAGCTGGGCATTAGGGACCTGCTCTTCGAAATTCTCAATGACGAAGGCCACAACGTGGAGCTTGCGGAGAACGCCTCCGAAGCGCGTGCCGCGCGCCAGCGCGCCCGGCCCGACCTCGTGCTGCTCGACATCTGGATGCCCGACACCGACGGCGTCACGCTGCTCAAGGAATGGTCCGCCGCCGGCCTCCTGACCATGCCCGTCATCATGATGAGCGGCCACGCGACCATCGACACCGCCGTCGACGCGACGCGCATCGGTGCCTTCGCCTTCCTCGAGAAGCCGATCACCATGCAGAAGCTGCTCAAGAACGTGGAGCAGGGCCTCGCGCGCGAGAACGCACGCCGCGTGGCCGCCGGCATCGTGCCGCCGGCCTCCGGCGCCAACCAGCCCGCCGCCATCACCACCACCGGCGACAGCCTGCTGCTCGCTTCGCTCGCCTCGGTGCCCGTGCCCGATGCCGGCCCGCAATCGACCCAGAGCTTCGACCTCGACCGCCCGCTGCGCGACGCGCGCGACGGCTTCGAGAAGGCCTATTTCGAGTTCCACCTCGCGATGGAGAACGGCTCCATGACCCGCGTGGCCGAGAAGACCGGGCTGGAGCGCACCCATCTGTATCGCAAACTCAAACAACTTGGCGTCGATCTTTCCAGAGGCCGCAGAAGCGCTGTATAATTTAAGGCTCCATACCAAGGCCCGGTAGCTCAGTTGGTAGAGCAGCGGATTGAAAATCCGCGTGTCGGTGGTTCGATTCCGCCCCAGGCCACCACTCTTCTAAGCCCTTGATTCTTAACGGAATCAGGGGCTTTTCAGTTGTGGCGCTTCGCTATCCGCTTGATTTGGTACACCAAGCAGGTACACCGTGGCCTCTTCGCTCCATAGAATCGGCGGCGCATCAACTGCTCGCCGACGCTCGTTCATGGCCCAGCCGTTCAAGTCCCCGACTGGGATCTATCAGTTGCGCCGCAAGGTGCCACCCGAGTTGCGATCTGCGCTCGGCCACGAGTACAAGAGATCGCTCAAGACCCGCGACCCGTCCGAAGCGAAGACGAGATTTGCCGAGGAGTGGGCGAGATCGGACGATGCTTTCGCGCTTGCTCGGGCTCAATCAAAAGGTCTCGACGCCCTGGGTGAGCGAGACACCCAGCAGCTGGCCGCGCGATGGTTTCGGGCCGAGGCGCAGAAGCTTGAAGCGTCAGGTAACTTCGTTGTTTGGCTGTTTGAAGCCGAGAGATGGATCAATGAACTGGGCGATCAGCACGTCGAACACACTCGGCTTGCTGGTGCTCGGCAGGCGTTGGACGAAGGGTTCCTGGAAGAGCATGACTTCGCTTCTCGTGTGACTCGCAATGTCGCGGCCACGCTGCGGTCCAGTGGAGTGCCTTTGCCCGCAGACGCCGAACGGCGAGCGCGCCTTGAAGCGGCATTTCGTGAACACTGGCTCAAGCTATCAGACCTCGCATTCAAGCGCTACGAAGGTAACTGGACGGCCCAGCCCGATGTTCTGCCGCATGAGCCGCTGATGATTGAGGCCAAGCGAAAGGTGTCGAAGCAGCACACAAAACTGCTCGGTCTGTTCGAGACCTACAGCGCTGACAAGAAGCTCAACGATGGCGACACGCGGGGTGTGCGCAAGACGCTGGACGGCTACGAAGCAACGCTTAAGCAGTTCATCGAACTCTGCGGCGATCTTCCAATCGAGAAGATCAGCCGCGAAACCGTCCGTGCGTATCGGGCCTATCTGGCTCAGATGCCCGCAAAGGGCGACGGCATTCGCAAGCTATCGGCAAAGCAACTAATTTGCAAAAGCCGAAGCCGAAGGGTTGCCCAAAGTTTCTGCGCCAACCATCCGAAACAAGCTGCGTGCTCTATCCGCTGTACTCAGTCACGGCGTGAGGCTGGGGTTGCTGGCGGAAAATCCGGTCATCGCAGGTGGCATCGGCAGGGCTGCAGCGAAGGCTGCTGGCAGTCGCGGTGCTGCATCGCGGCGGCGCAAGGACTACACCAAGGATGAACTGCGCCGAATCTTCATGAGCCCGATCTTTACCGAGGCGGGATGGTCTGCGCCTCGCGCGGATTTCGGTAGGGCATGGTACTGGATGCCGCTGCTGATGTACTACACGGGGGCGCGACGCGAAGAGCTGGCACAACTCGCCGCGAGGGACGTGCGGATCAGCAGCGAGGGGATTCCCTGTCTGAGCATCCTTGCGATGCCAGATGAGGATGACCCAGACCGCGGAGTGAAGACGGAAGGAAGTCGGCGGATGATTCCGCTCCATCCTGATTTGGTGGAGCGAGGGTTTCTCGAATACGCGCAAAGTGTCCCGAAGGGTGGGCAGTTGTTCCCCAAGCTGAAGCCAAGTCCCGCTGGCTTTTACGGAGCGAACTTCGGCAAGCGCTGGGCGGCATATTTGCGTGATGTGGTGGGTTTGGATACTTCAGTCAGCCCTTCGCATGGCTTCCGCCACACGTTCAAGACGTTATGCCGCGAGGTAGGCATTCCTGAAGACGTACACGACGCGATCACTGGTCACGCCGGGGCTGGAATGGTGGCGCGCGACTATGGGCAAATGCCGCTGGTGCGTATGGCTGCCGAAATTGCTCGTTACCCATCTGTAGAGGCTTTGGCCGAGGCGGCCTATGCTCTTTACGGCTAGCGACTGCGTCAAAGGGGGTAAGCCCAGGCGTGCGGTTGCTCGCCTGAGCAGAAGGAGTGGTTAGGCTGTTTCCAGAGAGAGTTCCGGCATGAGTGTCGTCGCAGCTTTCTGTATTGCAGCGTAAGCCGCTTCCTCTGCCTGTAGTTCCGCCTCTAGTGCAGCTACCGTTTCGTCCACGAGCCACGACGGTGCCGCGCGGCCTTGGCGACTGGAAATGCTTTTGTCTTGCGCATGCCTACGCATGAGCAGGTACTTCGTTGAGGCATCAACTTCTTCTCCCATCACTTCCGTTGATGTCGTTGCCGTCCGTTGGAAGGGCCTGCCTAGCAGCGTATCTCCAGCAAGGATGCCAGCCTGTTTTAGCGCCGGAATGTATCGCCGCACATCGCTAGACCTCTTGTTATTGAGGTCTGCATACCAGCGGCAAAGTGTGTCGATGCCTGGCGTGATGTCGCGACGCCGGTTCGCAAACTTCAGAACGAAGGCCGCAAACCGGCGGACTTCGGGCCTTAAGGAATTCAGCGCTTTGGCGCGGGCGGGCAAGATGGTGGAAAGGTTAAGGGTGCGGACATCCAACTCGTCTGCGGGGATGATTTCTCCCGTTGCGAGGTCCACGTACTCGCATATCGAGCGAATGGTTCCGGCCTTGGTCTTCGAGACGGACAGGATGGCAAGGGTTCGTGCGTCCAGCTTCTCGGTCCGGTAGGACCGAGTGACAGTCTTGTTCTGCAAACATGTTCCTTTCAAAATCAGGGGGAACGCCGGAAAACCAGCATTCATGCGGGTTCCAGCCCGATGAAACTGCGCGAAAAGCGCAGATCGGTGCCCAAAGAATGAGCAATGGGGCTGGAGCGGAGCGAAATGGTCTGCGGTACTCGATGACGTGACGGCGTTGCGAGGCCGGCATGACTGGACGCAGGCAGTCAAGTGCGCTGCGCGAACGAGCTGCAATCCAGACTGGCGCGGCGAACGTGGTGTGTTCACTTAGGTGGTCTGATACCACCGCGATGCATTTAGAGGGGGCGCAAACCACGGCCGCTCGCAGGGCGTCGCCTGAGAATCGACGTTTTGCGCCTTGGCGTAGGCAGGGATGAACTCTCTCTTTTCGGACCTTGCTGCGGAACGCGGAGAGCGGGCGCGCGAAAGAGGGCGTCGGGCTCCAAATGGTGGTTCCTTGAGCAGGCCTTCGGCGTTGAGCGTTGACAGCAGTTCGGGCCGTATACGGTCGATTTTGGACGATCAGGGCGTCTGTACTGGTTGGCGGTGCTGTTAGGTATTGGGTAGCGTTTGGTTCTGGGGGGCCTAACTAGCAATGTCGATCCGCGATTCCTTCTGCCCGGTTTGTGTGGACACTTCTGTTCACAGCGGCAGTTCATCTTCTCCGCTCACTCTTCCGGCGCAGTGCTGATCCTCACCCAGCTAACGCTGCAGGCGGGCAGAGCGGTGCGCGGAGCAGTGGCGGACACGGGAGCCTACAGATAACTCTTCCGCCTGCCGCGGGGTCGGCGGGGCGTGATCCGTGGGCTCATTGGGTGAGGTTAGGCCGGCACGGGATTCGGCGAGGGGTAGGGGGGGCTGCAGAGTTCAGAGTCTTGTAGGTGGAGGCTCGGATACGCAGCTCATTTTTTGCTCGTTCGTCCGGCCGAGAATGGGGCGTCGAGACACAGAGGAGTTGACTATTGTGAGCAAGGCGAATATGGATTGACGAGCGTCCTTGGGGTGACCGTTCGAGCTATCCGAGCATGGAACGGTGTTGACTGACGGCTATATCCGTGAAGCCTTGCTCCGCATGTATCGGCGATATGTCAAGCAATGGAATGACATTGAACTGGATCGAGGTCGGAGCCTTTCGGAACATACTTCGTCGAAGGATGCTTCAAACCCGCGACGCCGATCACCTTCTCGCCGTCACGCAAGAGCGCAAGAGCGCGAGAGCGCGAGAGTTTGCCCTCTTGACGCGGCCTGCCACGTGCGACCTCGCCGCAACTGACTACGAGAGCCACGAAAGCTGCGAGGTCAGCCTCCCCACGGTTGGCGGGTGCCACCACGAGCACGCTCGGTTCAGCTTTTCCCATGGACACGATTGTGCTCGGCTCCCGAGCGAGGTCAGGGGGCCACGATAATCTATGGAATCTTGCCAACCTTTTCGTACCTGGACCAAAGGTGTCATTCCCGGTAGGCTCACGTCAGTCCTTTTGCACAAGAAATTCGTTCGATGAACCGCCTGTCGCAGGCCATCCCGCTGCCCTCCGCCCCGCTCGACTTCACCGGAACCGTCGAGAAGGTTCGCACCCGCCCTGACGGGCGCACCTTGGTTTTGACCGACGGCTTCGAGCTTGAAGTCCACCGCGCGTGCTGCGTCGGTGTGGGTGACGAGCTTCGCGTGACAAGGCGCTCGGGCCGGCTCAGGGTCGACGCGCTGTGCAGAAACGGGACTGCGGCGGTCCTGCCGGCCTTCCGAAGCACGCATCCGCTCCCCGCGCTTGGCGCACGCGTCGTCATCCGCGAGGCAAAGGACGCGGCGGACATGGAAGGCTACGAGCGGCTCGCTTCCTACCACTATCGGGCGAACCAGAGCTTCGGCCGAAAGGCGGTCTTGGTGGCTTACTTGGAGCGCGAGGGCCGCGAAAGCCTCGTAGGCTACCTTGAACTGAGCAACACGTTCGCGGGTCACAAGTCCCGGAACGACCTGTTGGACGCCGAATTCGAAGACGCCTCGGGTATCGGCTGGAAGCGGTGGGACATGAATGCCCGCGGGGTATATCTCAACGCGATCGCCCGCATTGGCCGCTGCGTGGTCCATCCTGAGTTCCGCGGGGCCGGGCTTGGCGTGTTGCTCTGCGAAGCCGCCATCGACTACTGCAAGTCCCATTGGCACATCTCGCGGATGAAGCCCCTCTTTCTGGAAATCACCGCGGACATGTTGAAGTTCGTGCCCTTCGCCGAGAGCGCGGGCATGACCTTCATCGGAACCACTTCCGGGAACATCGACCGCGTCCAGAAGGACCAGCGCTACTTGAACCGCGTCCTCTCGGACATCGAAGGCGGGCTGCGCGACAAGGAGAGCCACTCCGTGTTCTCCGCCAACGCGAAGTCGATGCTCCAGAAGCAGCGCGGGGACGTGGATCGCATTCGAAAGATCGCCGCCGAACAGAACCTCGATGTCGATCAAATGCTGTCCGTCTTCCTCTCGGCGGACACCGCCGACGGCATGTCGCCGACGGCGTATGGTCTCCTCTCCTCGCTTCTGCGGTTTCCGAAGCCAACCTATATGGCCGGCTTGACCAAGGACTCGATCGCCTTCTTGTCCAAACGCCTGTCGGAGAATCCTCCCGCAACGCCTGCGCCCGTCATCGACCAAGTCCGGCCCGACCCGCCGCTGCGGGAGACCATCGCCATCTCGGAGTTGACGATCGCCTACTCCTACGACATCACGCCCAGCTCGTGGGCCAACGCCATACAAGAAGCCTTCGGCATCGAGCTCGCCGTCAACTCGCATACCGGCGTCAGCGGCTTGACGATGGAAGTGGCGCCTCGAAGCGTCGTCTATGTGTGGGGCCCGTCGGGCTCCGGCAAGACAGGATTCCTGGAAGTGCTTATGGGAGCTCGCAAGGCCACTTCGGGCAAGTTGAAGGGGATCAAGCCGAAGGACTGCGCGGTCTTCTCCTTGGACTTCGACAACAGGCCCTCCATCGAACAGGTCGGCTCGACCGAGCTAGCCCACTGCCTGTTCAGCATGAACGCGGCCGGCCTCTCGGAGGCTGCCCTGTATTTCAAGCAACCCCGGATGCTCAGCGCGGGCCAGCGCCATCGCCTCGCGATCGCGCGAATGATCGCGTCGCGAAAGCCTGTGTGGATCATCGACGAGTTCTGCTCGGTGCTTGACGACACCACCGCCGCCATCGTCTCGAAGAACGTGGCCAAGACGGCTCGGGAGTTGGGCGTGACCGCGTTCATAGCCGGGCCACGCCGAGAGCCGGTGCTCTCCGCGCTCGCCCCATCCGCCATACTGAACTTGGACTCGCTGGGTCGTTGGACCGTGGAGACCTGCTGACACGTTGAGGAGCCTCATGAGCGACGCAATCAAACCCATCGGAGGGAACGCCTATCGAGGCAAGGAGCCCATCGAGGGCGTTTTCGTGGACGCCGCAGGCAAGCACCTAGTGGTGGGGCAGCGCGAGCAGTCCCGGCGCTCGGGGGCTTCGTTGTTCGTGGGCAAGGTCGCCGAGCGCGTGCCTTCGACCGAATACTTCGACTACAACGTCTGGCTGGACGCCGAGTTTCCACACGTCGTCTTCATCGCCGGCAAGCGCGGAAGCGGGAAGAGCTACGACCTCGGCATTCTGCTCGAAGGCCTCAGCGCCACCAGCGGAAACTTCTCCCAGCGGCCCGAGGGCTTCTCCTCCGTCCTTTTCGATCTTCAAAGTCAATTTTGGGCGCTGGGCGGAGGCCTCAACAGCCAGATGCCCGCGGACGCGGCTCAGATCGAGAAGCTGTCGAAGTGGAACCTGAAAGGCGAGGTTCGGGCCCCAGTGCTCTTCCTGCCCGTGGGCTCGCAGCCGATCACGGGGACAGAGCGGCCGTTGACGGTGCCGCCAAGCTCGTTGGAGCTCCCCGATTGGCTCTCGCTCTTGGGGACCAAGCGCTTCGAGGCGATGGGGCAAGCCATCGCGACGTGCCGGCAGATCGCGGTGCGCACCAAGCCGAACTTCGAGGTGTCGGATCTGGTGGCGATTCTGCAAAGGCCGCAGCAGTATCAAGATCTCGCGTCCTTCCAGCAGCAAACATTCGACGCCGTCATCTGGCGTTTGTTGGCGATTGCGGAGATGGGGCTGTTCCGCGCCGGCGAGTCCGTCTTGGACGAACTGCTGCGGCCGGACCAGTGCTCGATTGTCCTCATGCGGGACTTGCCTGAAGACCTCAAAGCGGTCACGGTCGCGGTATTGATGCGGCAAATCGAGCGGGCGATGTCGCGCCATCACCAGCAGCGCAAGGTCGCCGCCCGAGCGGGCGGCCCGGAGGATCGGTCGAAGCCCAGCAGGATGTGGGTGATGATCGACGAGGCCCACTTGGTGTGCCCCGCGGCGGACAAGACATCCGCCAACGAGGTGGTCGTCGACTATGTGAAGCGAGGGCGGGACGCGGGGCTGTCCCTCGTGCTGGCCACTCAGCAGCCTTCGGCGATCGACGCGTCCGCGATCAGCCAAGTCGATCTGACCATTCTTCACAAGCTGACGATCGACGCGGACATCGCCGCCGCGACAGCGAGGCTCCCGGCGCCGCTGCCAAGCACGACCCGGATCCGGGAGAAGGACATTTCAGACCCCAAGCTGTTGGTGCGCGAACTGTCGCCGGGCGAAGCGCTGCTTTCGGACTCCGAGGCGAGCAGAACCTTCATTCTCCGGCTGAGACCGCGAGTGTCTCCGCACGGCGGCGGGGAGCCGCTGCTGTGAAAACGGCGTTCGATCCGCTCCAGCGTCTCACGACGCAGGAGTCGATCCGCTTCGTCGGCACCATCGGCGGCGTTTCCACGAACGTTCCCGAGCACTTCTCGAACGCATTGGAGCTCTTCGTCGGTAGGGAGGTCCGCACCGCGGCGGAGCTCATTCAGAAAATCGTGGACAGCTCCGGCTGCACGATCAAGGTGGCGTCCGTTAGCGTGGACGAGGCGGCGGCGCTCGGGTTAATCGCTTCGGTTCCGGGGCCGACGTTGCAGCATCGTAAGTTCCTCCTCGACGACCAAGGGCGGGTTGTGAACGCCATGCGCGGGCACCGCGATTGGACCCTACCGGCTCGCAGGCGGCAGTTATTCCTTAGGCCGATGTTCGAGGCTAATGGCGACTACCTCTTGCAGGCCATGGCGGCGCTGGAGAGGGATCATGAGCCGGCGACCCCGGTCGCAGTGTTTCGCGACCTCGTCCACAAGATGGCGCAAGCCAAGGTCGATCAACTTCCGACGGGGCAGAGCGGGTCGAAGTGGGACGCCTATCGCCAATCGGTGATCGCTCGCAAGAAGTCCATCTTTGGGGAGCAGGGAGCGATCAGCGACGGAAGCTTCACGTTGGAGGCTCTGCAAGCGCAGCGGCGCAAAGCGTCCAAGCATCTGCTGGACTCGCTGCGGTCCAACGCGAAGTCGTCGCCGGGCACCAATGCCTCGCGAGGAGGCGCCGTCGGAGAGTCGAAGACTCTTGAACATCACTTCGCGCGTTGCCGCGCTTGGCTTGAATCGCTCGGACTGGCAGAACAGCGGCAGGGGCGTGGCACGCGACTGTCCGCCACTGGCGAATCGCTGCTGCACTATTTTCGCCAGCATCTCAGGGGCCCGGTGCTGAGCATCCCGCCTAGCGTGGACACGCTCTCGGACTGCTTTCGGCTGGAAGCGTCCGAGGCCAAAGAGTTATGGGGCGTTGCCGTCGAAGACGCGTTCTGGGAGAACGCGACCTTGACGCTGGAGCGAGCCGGCTCCTACACGCCGCGAGACACCGAGTTGAAGGAGCGCTTCGACCGCGCGTTCGATGCCGTGCGCGTCACCGGCATTCCGGAAGCTATGCTCTCGCCGCTGCGCCAAGCCTTGTTCTTCGGCTTCCTTTGGGACGGCAAACCCGTCGTCGACTTGGGGCCCTCGATCACGGGCGACACGAGCATTCCCGCTCGCCATCCTGACCAATATGGCTTCGGCCGCAACCGACAGGGAAGGCTCGCCTACCTTTTCCGGAAGTCGCCCGACGTCAAGTGAGTCCTTGGATGTTCTGCATATCCGACACGTCGATCTGACCGCCTTTGAGAACCACGTCAGCGGCCCCTTGCCACGCCCTGTTGGCATTTTGAATCAACTTGCGGGCGGTTCTGGGTGCCGTGGTCCGCTCGACGACTTCCTTCAAGCCGTCCACGGTGAAGGGATGCTCGGGGGATGGCGCTTGTGTGCCATTGCGGGCGTATTTCATGAGCTCGGTGAGAAATCGCGAGCCGTCGTCCACCTCGTCGTGCGAGCTCATGTGGATGGGGTTGGCGGTCACTCGGACCATGATGGCCTCTTCCAGAATGCCATGAAATAGGCTGGCGTTCTCCGCCGTCGCGCTCAGGAACAGGGCGAAGTGCTCGGTGCAACTGTTGAAGAGGTCGCGCAGACCCGTCCGAATGCTGACGAATTCGTCGGCCTTCATTTCCAGGAACTGCTCCATCTCGTCGACGAGAAGGTAGGCGGCGTCGAAGACCGGCGTGCCGGGAATCTCCGGATACTTGGTGGTGAGGACCGTGTAGATCGCCGCCAACGCTCGGAGCGCGTCATGGTCGTCCTCAATGCCGGAGTTTAGGTCGAAGGCTTTGAGCGCCGCCGGAGTGGCCTTGGACGCGAAGTAGTTCCAAGCTTGTCCGTCGTCTTGGACGAGCGCCTCGAAGACGTTGAAAATCTCGGGAAAGCGTGGGTAGAGCGTCTCTTGGATGTTGCTCTTGCACTCGGCTTGGGCTCGCTTCACGAAGTTGCCCATATCCTGCGTTTCCTGCGGGCTCGCCTTCTTGATCATCTCTGGAAGCTCGCGCTGAGTCTCATCGTGGATGTATTTCACGATTGGCTCCACCGCGGCGCGAAGCGGGTTCTTTCCAATCTGCTTGATGACCTCCTTGACGATGCCGTGGAAGGATCCCTTCTTCTCGACCTTCGGCTTGTCCAAGTAGGCGACCAGCGAGCGGCCCTCTCGCTTCAAGTGGTCGCGGAGGTACTTGAGCGCATGCGTCTTGCCGGACCCGTATTCGCCATAGATCAAAGCCAAGTGCGAGAGCTCCAACTGGGAGTGCCGGACCTCCTTGACGATCCGAAGCAGCTCGGTCTTGATCGTCGTCGAGCCCGCCCAGACTATGTTGTTGTCGACGGGCACGACATGGAAGGGGGCCCGGGCGAAGCAGCTCTTATGAAGAAGTTGTTGGTTGTCCATGTCAGCCTTATTGTGATTGGTTGTCGGCTCGCATCTGCTGCGAGGCCCATGTGTCGAAGTTGAGGGTGTCCACGTGACGACGAGCGCGCTCGAAGGATGTCTGCGCCTCTTCGAATTCCTGCGCCCTGTATCCGACCATCGAGGTTTCGAGGCTCTTGCCGTTGTGCGCGAGGTTGGTGAAGTTGTGCGAGCCCACCGCCCAGAAATGCCTCTGCGCCTCTCTTTCGAACAGGTAGACCTTGGAATGTAGCCTCGGGTTGACGTAGAGCTCAATATCCTCGGAGTGCAGCAGTTGCAGGAGGTGCTTCTTGGCCGCCAAGTCGTCGTCTTTGGGGCTGGGAGGTCGCGTTACTAGGCAGACGCGGCAGCCGCGCTTGCGCGCCTCGATCATCGCGGTGGAAATGGGCCCTAGGGCCCCATAGGACATGTCGGTGGCGAACGGCGCCACGATGCGGGCCGTGACTAGTTGCGGATCCTTCATCATCGAGAAGACCATCGGCGCTAGCTTGTCGTCGTGAACCGCCCGCGCCGCCGAGACGGGCTGCACGGGGGCGGGGCGCGGCCGGACCGGCAGCCCTGACTTCATCAATCGCGACAGCTTCCCCGCGGTCGCCTCGGCATAGGCCGGAACGAGGGGCAACCGCTCGGAGCGCTTGAACACCGCCGCTGCCAAAGGCACGAGAGCGCCTTCGATGTGAGCTTCAGTCAAGTCCTGCGCCACAAGCACGATCGGCAACTGGCCTCCTTTGTCGCAGCCGATCAATGCTTCTCCGAGGGCGTCGATCTCGCTCTCGGAGAGCTGTCCGGGGGTGGCGGCGGCAGCGATAATCACGCAGTTTTGAGAGCTTGCGATAGAGGCGCCAAATGCGCCCGGTTCGAAGCTGCTGAAGTCTCGAACATCCATCGAGGCGCCGGAGAGCGTGAGGCACCGCAACCCGAGGTCGTATGCCGAGGTCTCGTCGGTAACGCGCACCACCGTCGCATGCTTTGCAACTGACGCGGCGGCGATTTCCTTGTGGAGTTCATCGAGGGCTTGTTGGGTGCTGGCGAGCCCGACCTCGCCGCAGACAAGTTTGCAGTTGATCAAGCAGAGCAGCAGCGAATCGTGGCTGATGCTTTCTGTGACGTCGTGAGCGTTGGGGTCGCGGAAGACCTTGACCTGTTGCAGGCAGCGCAACAGGCCCTTCTTGCGCTCTCCGGCGGCCTGCGGCGGCATGTCGGCCGGCGGCGACAGGGTCAACGCGTCGTGGAACTTCTCGAAGACGCCGAAGAAGTCGGAGACGCCCAAGAGCTCATAGCCGTCCATGACGACCGTGGAAACTTCAAGGCTCGCTCGCGCCCGCTCCGCGTTGATCGTCATCCGCTCCCACTGCGTGAGGCCGGACTCCGGATCCTTCTTCCCGAACAGGCTTGCGAGCTGCTCTTCGGCTTTCTCGGCGAACTTGTCGTTAAGGCGCTCGCGGATGTGCTGCACCATCCCATTGCGGAAAACCCGCAATGCTCGCTTCAAGAGCACTTCGTTGTCGGTCATCGCCGGACGTCGGGGCTCGCGCCAACCGACCCGTGCGCTCCAAGCTGCGACGTTTTGCCCATGCCTCTCCTCGTACTGGACGCGTTTGATCGTCCATCGTAGCTGATTCGTGGAGCTACAGCGGCCTCCCGAGCCGAAAGGTAGGCCCTACCGGGAGAGCGCGGCGGTGCACCGATGCTTGGTCCAAGAATTTTGAACAATGCGATGCACGGTCCGACTGGGTCCCATGGGCTCATCGACCCCAGATTTTTCAACCACATGTTGGCGCCGACCGGAAAGGGAGCCAAGGGGGGCTCAGTTCTACTTCGGCGCGGACACATATTCATCAAGTTCACGGTGGCCAAGATGTCCGCACAGACCTTCTCAAGAGAGGCGAGCATGCTCAAAAGATCAGGGTCTTGGATCGGCACGGCCGCGACTATCCCGTTGGCTTCGCACTCGCGTTGCCATGCTGCTGCGTGGCTCGACGACTTGCCGCACGGGTCACTGTGCTGGCATGGGCTTGAGGTCGGTGGACTGAACCGAATGTCGCCTGAGCACGAGGGTACGCCGAGGCGGTACACTAAGCCTGTTTCAGTTTTGAAAAAACTCAATCAATCAATGGGCTAGCGAGGCTGTGGGCGTGTCGGTGGTTCGATTCCGCCCCAGGCCACCAAATCCGCAAGGCGCTGCAACTGACGAAGTTGCAGCGCCTTTGTCTTTGGGGGCGCTCAACTGGTCCGGCGCCTTCCGCTGCCGAGCCGATCGATAGCGATGGCAAAGCGTTCCTTTTTGTCTTTCAAGATGCAACGCGCCGCTCTGCCTACATCGATGTGCGCCCGACCCTACAGCGGGCCGGCCGGCGAACAATAAGCTGGGCTTTCCTCATTCCGCGGAAAGGCATGCCTATGAGCCGACCATCACCCGGCCATCGCCGATGGCCCGATCACCACATTCGCGAAGAGCGGCTTCGCGAGCCGATGGAAGTCGAGGTCGAGGGCGTCGTGGTTGCGAGCTCGCAGGACGTGATCAAAGTGATCGAAGACAAGGCACCGGACCGGTACTACTTCCCGCGTGCGGACGTGCGGATGGAGAAGCTCGCGCCGTCGCCCACCACCTCGGAGTGCCCGTTCAAGGGCACGGCCAGCTACTACAGCCTGGGGCTGGGCGAGCGTCGCCTCGAGGACTCGGTCTGGTCGTACGAAGACCCTTTCGACGAGCACCTCGCGCTCAAGGACCGCATGGCGTTCTACGACGACAAGTATCCCGAGATCCACGTCGCCCGCAGTTCGGGCCGCGCCGGCGCGGGAGGGTGAGGGCTCCGGGCGAGGCAATCGGGAAGCACACGGTGCCTCCGAAGCGCTCGGCGTCCACTAGCCGCCGCCTGCACGCCCCAAGACGGCGGCCCGCAAATCGTCCGGATGCAGCATCGCCTCGCGCGCCGTGCACGCGGTCTCGTACTGGTGGAGCGCGGCGCGCAGCCGCGGTGCGGTGACGAGGGCCTGCCAGACCGGCAGCAGCGATTCGTGCGGCGGCGGTGCCTCGTCGCGCGCGAGCCGCTGCGCATGCGCCCGGCTTGCGGGCTCGGCGAGCAGCACGGTCCTGGTCGCCGCGCTCAGCAGCGCGGGCGGACGCGGCTCGGTGGCCGCGGCGCAGCAGTAGATCACGCGCGGTGGCAAGGCATGGCCGATGGGCCGCAGCCCGCGCAGCGCACTGCCAAGCAGGCGCACTTCGCCGTCGGTCGAGCCGAATGCATAGGCGGTCTCTGCATCGGCCTCGGCGAGCCGGCGCAGGCCGCGCAGCAGGCGCGGGAGGTCGGAGGTGGCCGCGGCCGGCGAGGCCTTGATCTCGGCCAGCAGCACGAGTTCGAGCGCGCCGTCGGAGCGACCAAGGTGGCGCACGATCGCGGCGTCCCACTCTTCCTTCGCCTTGCTCGCGATGCCCGGAAAGCCGCGTGGCGTGCGCAGGCCGCGCACGACGCTGAATCCGCTGTCGCCGTGGTTCAGCATCTGGGCGATGTCGCGCAGTGCTTCGACGCAGACCCGTTCGGCCTGCGCGCCCTCGCTGGCGGCGGCCCGGCCGCGCGCCGCGGCGGCATCGCTGCCGGCGGGCGGTCCGCGCCGTTGCGCGAGCGTGCGGTAGCGCTGCACGTTCGCAAGCTGCAGCAGCGCATCGCCGCGCACGAGGCGCTGCAGCGCGGCATCCCAGGCAAGCTTGCCAAGCGCGGGCTGCTGTCGGGCGATCGCCTGTGCGAGCTGCGCCCATTCGCCCGCGAGCGAGAGCGCATGCAGCTGCGCGAGCGCATCGCGCGAGGCGCCGGCCGGCACCGGGCGCAGCTTGCCGGGGTGGGCGATCGCATCCACCGCGGCACGGACCGCACGCAGGTCGGCCGCGCGCTGGGCGGCGAGGCGCACATGCTCGGCGACGGCCGCATCCTCTGCCAGCATCAGCGCGGCCTGGAAGGCGGGATCGCCCGCATCGGGCGCGAGCGCTTCCTCGATCAGCCGCGCCAGCGCCTGCGTGAAGAGAACTTGCGCGTCCGCGGGCGGCGGCGCATGGGTTTCATCCGCGCGGCGTGCAGCGTCGATCGCGAAGGCGAGCGCCGTGGCCGCATCGCCCGCGGCGGCGGCAGCCGCTGCGTCGGCCGGCAGTGCCGGCATCCTGAAGCGGCGCGGCGCAGCCTCGAGCGCGGCGAGCAGGAGGGCGACGAGCCGCTGCGGTTCGGACGGCGCTGTGACGATCGGCATCCGTGCAGTTTGACCCAGTCGGCGGGCGCGGCGCGCGCCTGCGGCTAGACCGCGCCGTGCGCCTCCACGTACAGCGCATAGAGTGAATGGCTGCTCGTCATGTAGAGGCGGTTGCGCTTCGGTCCGCCGAAGGCGAGGTTGGCGCAGCGCTCGGGCAGGCGGATGAAGCCGATCGGCTTGCCCTGCGGGTTGAAGACCTTCACCCCGTCCATCTCCTCGGACTTGCCGAGCGGCAGGTGCGCCTTCATGCCGCCGCCGACGTCGGTGGGTTCGGGCGAGAAGGCGCCCGTGAAGCCCCAGCCGCACCAGAGGTTGCCGTCGCGGTCGACGCGGAAGCCGTCGAGCGCGCCCGGTCCGTCGGCATCGACGAGCTTGGTCTTGTTCGACACGCTCGCGCCGTCGGCCGACACGTCGTAGCTCCAGATGCTGCGGTTGGGCGTGCCCTTCCACTCGACGACGTAGAGCTTCTTCTCGTCGGGCGAGAAGGCGAGGCCGTTGGGGTTCACGAGGTCGGTGATCACGGCCGTGATCCGGCCGTCGCTCGCGATGCGGTAGACGTTGGTGGTGGGCTGCTCGGGCGTGGCCTTCGTGCCTTCCCACTCTCCGTTGATGCCGAAGGTCGGGTCGGTGAACCACACGCTGTCGTCGCCGCGCACCACCACGTCGTTGGGCGCGTTGAGGCGCCTGCCTTCGAAGCGGTCCGCCAGCACGGTCAGCTGGCCGTCGCGCTCGGTGCGCACCACGCGGCGCGTGACCGAGTGCTCGCAGCTGATCAGCCGGCCCTGGCGGTCGCGTGCATTGCCGTTGGTGTAGTTGACGTTCTGCTTGTGCACCGTGAACTTGCCGGTCTTCTCGTCGTACTTCATGAGCCGGTTGTTCGGGATGTCGCTGCACAGCAGGTAGCCGCCCTCGGGAAAGTACACCGGCCCCTCGGCCCAGCGCATGCCGGTGCCGAGCTGCTCGACGGTGCTGCTGTAGATGCGGTACTTCGCGAAGCTGGGATCGAGGATCAGCACCGAGGGATCGGGATAGCGCTGGTTCGGCTTGAACTCGAAGGACTGCGCGAGCGCGCCGCCCGCGAAGGCGGCGAGGCCGGCGCCCGCGGCGCCGCGCAGGAAGCGGCGGCGCGCAAGAGGAAGAAAGTTGTCGTCATCGTTCTGCATGGGCGGTCTGTCTCCGTTCGTCAGGGTGGATCGGCCGCGGGCTGCGGCCGCCGCGATCTTAAGGACGGTGCGCGCATGGCATTGCCAGATCCGCCATGCGGCGCAGAATGCCGTGGCGCGCGGACGGGCGCTGCGCCTACGCGGCGAAGCCGCGGTGCATGCGATGGTCGTGACGCCCGCTCGGGACGCAAACGGAAAGGTAACAGCTGCATGGATGCCCTCCTGCTCGCCAGAATCCAGTTCGGTTTCACGATCTCGTTCCACATCATCTTCCCGGCGCTGACCATCGGGCTGGCGAGCTATCTGGCCGTGCTCGAGGCGCTGTGGCTGCGCACGCAGCGCCAGGTCTACCTCGATCTCTACGAGTTCTGGATCAAGGTCTTCGCCGTCGCCTTCGGCATGGGCGTGGTCTCCGGCCTCGTCATGGCCTACCAGTTCGGCACCAACTGGAGCAACTTCTCGCGCTTCGCAGGCGGCATCACCGGCCCGCTGCTCGCCTACGAAGTGCTCACCGCCTTCTTCCTCGAAGCGGGCTTCCTCGGCGTCATGCTGTTCGGGCGCCAGCGCGTCGGCCCCGCACTGCACTTCGTCTCCACCCTCGCCGTCGCCCTCGGCACCCTCGTCTCCGCCACCTGGATCCTCGCCTCCAACAGCTGGATGCACACCCCCCAGGGCCACGCCATCATCGACGGGCGCGTCGTCCCCGTGGACTGGTTCCAGGTCATCTTCAACCCTTCCTTCCCCTACCGCCTGGCCCACACGGTGGTCGCCTCCTACATCGCCACCGCGCTCATGGTCGCCGGCGGCGCGGCCTGGCACCTGCTGCGCGGCAACGACAACACCCGCGTGCGCACCATGCTCTCGATGGCGCTGTGGATGCTGCTCGCGGCCGCGCCGATCCAGGCCGTGATCGGCGACCAGCACGGCCTCAACACCCTCGAGCACCAGCCCGCCAAGCTCGCCGCCATCGAAGGCCACTGGGAGCGCGCCCCTGAAGGCGAGGGCGTGCCGCTGATCCTCTTCGGCTGGCCCGACATGGCCGCCGAGACCACGCGCTATGCGCTGGAGATCCAGCGCGCGGGCAGCCTGCTGCTCACCCACAGCTGGGACGGCCAGATCCCTGCGCTCAAGGACTTCGCGCCCGCAGACCGGCCCAACGCCACGGTCGTGTTCTGGACCTTCCGCACCATGGTCGGCCTGGGCCTGCTGATGATCGCGCTCGCCTTCTGGGGGCTGTGGCTGCGCCGCGGCGAGCGGCTCTATGCGAAGCGCGGCTTCCTGCGCTTCGCGCTCGCGATGTCGCCCGCGGGGCTCGCGGCCATCCTCGCGGGCTGGTACACCACCGAGATCGGGCGCCAGCCCTGGATCGTGCAGGGCCTGATGCGCACGGCCGAGGCGGCCTCGCCGCAGCATTCGGCCGCGCAGGTGGGGTTCACGCTGGCGCTTTTCGTCATCGTGTACTTCGTGGTCTTCGGCGCGGGCACGGCCTACGGGCTGCGCCTGATCGCCAAGGGGCCGGCGAGCGACGAGGCCGCGCATCCGGCACGCGGCGGGCCGGGGGCGCCACGCACGCCGGCGCGGCCACTGTCGGCGGCGGATGCGCAAGACGATGCACAAGACGATGCCGCCCCGGTCGCGGCGCATGCCAAGGAGGACGAGCGCCATGGGCATTGACCTGCCGCTGATCTGGGCCGTGATCATCCTGTTCGGGATCATGATGTACGTGGTGATGGACGGCTTCGACCTGGGCATCGGGATCCTGTTTCCGTTCGTGCCGGCGAAGGAGGACCGCGACGTGCTGATGAACACGGTCGCGCCGGTCTGGGACGGCAACGAGACCTGGCTGGTGCTGGGCGGGGCGGGGCTCCTGGCGGCCTTCCCGCTGGCGTACGCGGTGATCCTGAGCGCGTTCTACCTGCCGCTGATCCTGATGCTCGTCGGGCTGGTCTTCCGCGGGGTGGCCTTCGAGTTCCGCTTCAAGGCGCGCGCGGGCAGGCGGCGCTGGTGGGACCATGCCTTCATCGGCGGCTCGGTGACGGCGGCCTTTTTCCAGGGCGTGACGCTCGGGGCCTTCCTGGACGGGGTGCCGGTGGTCGATGGCAACTACGCGGGCGGGGCCTTCGACTGGGTGTCGGCGTTCTCGCTCTTCACGGGCCTGGCGCTGGTGGCGGCCTATGCGCTGCTGGGGGCGACGTGGCTGGTGATGAAGACCGAGGGCCGGCTGCAGGACCGCATGCGCGCGCTGGCGCGGCCGCTGGTGTGGCTGATGCTGGCGGTGGTGGTGGCGATCAGCCTCTGGACGCCGCTCGCGCACGCGGCGATCGCGAAGCGCTGGTTCAGCTGGCCGAACCTGCTGTGGTTCTCGCCGGTGCCGCTGCTGGTGGGGCTGGTGACTTGGCGCCTCCTGCACGGGTTGAAGGGCGAGGGGCATGCCTCGCCTTTCGTATTGACGCTGGCGCTGCTGTTCCTGGGCTACACGGGGCTGGGCATCAGCCTGTGGCCGAACGTGGTGCCGCCGGCGATCAGCATCTGGGAGGCGGCGGGGCCGCCGCAGAGCCTGGGCTTTGCGCTGGTGGGGGCGCTGCTGATCATTCCGGTGATCCTGATGTACACGGCCTGGAGCTACTGGGTGTTCCGCGGCAAGGTGCGCCATGGCGACGGGTACCACTGAGCGCGAGCGCACGCGCGGCAGGTGGCTGCGGCGCTTCGGGTGGCTGGCCGCGATCTGGCTCGCGAGCGTGGGTGCGCTCGCGCTCGTGGCCTGGGTGTTCCGCTGGCTGATGGGCGCAGTCGGGCTGACTGCGCCTTCCTAGCGCGCTTCGCGTCAGGCGCTGCCGGCGGCCTGGGCCGGCGCCGTGCGGCGGCGGATCTCGCTCTGCAGCGCGCGCTGCCCTGCAGCGAGCGCGGCTTCGTAGGTGTCCGCCGGATCGAAGGCGTCGCGCAGCACCTTGGGATGGGTGCCGTTCGCGTCCGTCTCGAGCAGGCGCCACACATAGGAGCCCACCGCGGGCTCCTCGACGATGAGTTCGATGGGTTGGGTCATCGCCCCAAGGTGCACCCGGCCGCGTCCGCTGTCTGTAGGCCGATTTCGAATGCTGCGCGACTTCAGGCCGCACGCCGGCCCGCAGCGCGCAGCCGCAGCGCATTGCCGATCACCGACGCGGAACTCAGGCTCATCGCGAGCGCCGCGACCATGGGCGACAGCAGCCAGCCGGTGAACGGGAACAGCACCCCGGCCGCGAGCGGAATGCCGAGCGCGTTGTAGACGAAGGCGAAGCCGAGGTTCTGCTTCATGTTGGCAATGGTCTGCTCCGACACGAGGCGCGCCTCGGCGATGCCGCGCAGGTCGCCCTTGACCAGCGTGACCTGGGCGCTGTTCATCGCCACGTCGGTGCCGGTGCCCATGGCCACGCCCACGTCGGCCTTGGCGAGCGCGGGCGCATCGTTGATGCCGTCGCCCGCCATCGCAACGATGCGGCCCTCGCGCTGCAGTTTTTCCACCAGCGCGAGCTTGTCGGCCGGCTTGACCTCGCCGTGCACCTCGTCGATGCCCAGCCTGGCGGCCACCGACCGCGCGGTGGTGTGGCCGTCGCCCGTGGCCATGATCACGCGCAGGCCCGAGGCCTTGAGCGCCGCCAGGGCCTCTGGCGTGCTCGCCTTCACCGGATCGGACACCGCGAGCAGCCCGGCCGGCCGGCCGTCGACCGCGAGGAACATCACGCTCGCGCCTTCGCTGCGCAGGGCCTCGGCGCGCGGCTTGAGCGCATCGACCGCCACGCCGAGCCGCGCCATCAGCGCGGTGTTGCCGAGCGCGAGCCGGCGGCCGCCGACGCTGCCGCTCACGCCGATGCCGCTGGCGGACTCGAAGCCTTCCGCCGCGTCCAGCGGCAGCCTGCGTTCGCGCGCCGCATTCACGATGGCCTGCGCGAGCGGATGCTCGCTGCCCTGGTCGAGGCTGGCCGCGAGGCGCAGCACCTCGTCCTCGCCGAAGCCTTCGGCGGCCTCCGCGCGCTCGAAGCGCGGGCGGCCCTCGGTCAGCGTGCCGGTCTTGTCGACGATGAGCGTGTCGACCTTGCGGAAGTTCTCGATCGCGGCCGCGTCGCGGAACAGCACGCCCTGCGTGGCGGCCTTGCCCGTGGCGACCATGATCGACATCGGCGTAGCCAGGCCGAGCGCGCAGGGGCAGGCGATGATGAGCACCGCCACCGCGTTGATGAGCCCGTGCGTCCAGCTCGGCGCCGGGCCGAAGAAGCCCCAGGCGAAGAAGCTCGCCAGCGCGATGCCGATCACCGCCATCACGAAGTAGCCCGCCACCCGGTCGGCCATGCGCTGCATCGGCGCGCGCGAGCGCTGTGCCTGGGCCACCATCTGCACGATGCCCGCGAGCACCGTCTGCGAGCCCACCTTCTCCGACTGCATGACCAGCGCGCCGCTGGAGTTGAGCGTGGCGCCGATGAGCTTGTCGCCCGGGCGCTTGCTCACGGGCAGCGGCTCGCCGGTGAGCATGGATTCGTCCACCGCGCTCGCGCCCTCGACCACCACGCCGTCCACCGGAACCTTCTCGCCGGGCCGCACGCGCAGCCGGTCGCCCACGTGCACGTGCGCGATGGGAACGTCCTGCTCGCTGCCGTCGGCACCGATGCGGCGTGCGGTCTTCGGCGCCAGCCCGAGCAGCGACTTGATGGCGGCCGAGGTCTGCGAGCGCGCCTTGAGTTCGAGGATCTGGCCCAGCAGCGTGAGCGAGATGATCACCGCCGCCGCCTCGAAGTACACCGCCACGCGGCCCATCGACATGAACGACCGCGGAAACACGCCGGGCGCCACCGTCGCCACCACGCTGTAGACGAAGGCCGCGGCCGTGCCGAGGCCGATCAGGGTCCACATGTTCGGGCTGCGGTGGACCACCGACTGCGCCCCGCGCACGAAGAAGGGCCAGCCCGCCCACAGCACGACCGGCAGCGACAGCACCAGCTCGATCCAGCTCTGGGTGGCCATGTCGAACCACTGCAGCCGGTGGCCCGCCATCGCGAGCACGGCGACCGCGACCGTGAGCGGCAGGGTCCAGAAGAAGCGCCGCTTGAAGTCGCGCAGCTCGGGGTCTTCCTCGCCCTCGTCGGTCAGGCCCGGCATCTCGGGCTCCAGGCTCATGCCGCATTTGGGGCAGTGGCCCGGATGGTCCTGCCGGATCTCCGGATGCATCGGGCAGGTGTAGACGGTGCCGGCGGGCGCAGGGGCGGCTGCCGCGGGCGCGGCGGGATGGTGGTGGCGATGCCCGTGGTGGCCCTCGTGATCTGCGTGATCCGCGTGATCCGCGTGCGGGGGATGGCGCGTGTCGTTCATCCGGGTTCTCCTTCGAAGAACCGCAGTGTCAGGCTTGACATCGTGTGAATGTCAAGCCGCCGCCCGGCGCCGCCGCGCCGCCCGGATGCGCGCGTCAGACGGCCGAGGTGGCGGCCGCGCCCGTCGTGCGGCCCCGGCTGCCGCCCGGCGGCGCAGTGACGATCGAGGTGAGCGCCGGCTCGGCCGCGCGCAGCGCCGCCAGGTCGGGCCGCGGGCGGCGCAGCTGCGCATCGGCCGCGAAGGCGCTTTCCATCGCCTGTGCCGCGCCGAGCAGTTCGCGGTCGGCGCGGAAGCCGCCCACCACCTGCAGCCCGAAGGGCATGCCCGCATGGTCGAGCCCGCAGGGCAGCGCGATGGCCGGATGCGTTGTCAGCGTGACCACGTAGGTCAGCGCCAGCCAGCGGTAGTAGTTCGGCTGCTGCTCGCCCTCGACGGTGTCGGCGTAGAGCTGCGTCCACGGAAACGGCGTCACCGGCGTGGTGGGCGACAGGACGAGGTCGTAGTCCGCGAACACGGCCTGGAAGCGCTTGAGCAGCCGCGTCTGCTCGGCCTGTGCCCAGGCGCTGTCGAGCAGGCTCATGCGCGCGCCCATCTCGTAGTTGGCGCGCGAGTTGGGCCCGAGGCTCGACGGATCGCGCTCGTAGGCGGCCTGCATGCCGGCCACGAAGGCCTCGGCGCGCAGCACGTCGAAGCAGCGGTGCGCCTCGCCCAGGTCGAGCGAGACCGGATCGCAGCGCGCGAACAGGTGCCGCATCGCGCCGATCTTGTGGCGCAGGGTGGCGCGGATGCCTTCGTCCACCGCGCACACGCCGAAGTCCTCTGTCCAGGCCACGCGCAGCCGGCCCAGGTCGACCTCGGGCGGATTCAGGAACGACAGCGGATCGAGCGGATGGCTCAGCGGGTCGCCCGCATGCATGCCGGCCGAGGCGGCCATCTGCAGGCAGGCGTCGGCGACCGTGCGGCCCATCGGGCCGACCACCGAGATCGGCGTCCAGCCGAGCGGCTTGCGCACGCTCGGCACGATGCCGGGCGATGGCCGGAAGCCCACCACGCCGCACTTGGCCGCGGGAATGCGCAGCGAGCCGCCGGTGTCGGAGCCGGTGCACACCGGCAGCATGTCGCAGGCCAGCGCCGCCGCCGAGCCGCCCGAGGAGCCGCCCGCATTGAGGTTCGGATTGAACGGGTTGCCGGTGGCGCCCCAGACTTCGTTGCGCGAATTGGCGCCCGCGCCCATCTCGGGCACGTTGGTCTTGCCCGCGACGATCGCGCCGGCCCGGCGCAGCCGTGCCACGAGTTCGATGTCTTCCGTGGGCACGTGGTCGCGGAAGATCGCCGAGCCCCAGGTGGTGAGCAGCCCCTCGGTGGGTTCGAGGTCCTTCACGCCGAGCGGCAGGCCGTGCAGCAGGCCCAGCGGCTCGCCGCGCATCACCGCCGCCTCGGCCGCGCGGGCCTCGGTGCGCGCGCGCTCGAAGCAGGTCGCGGTCACGGCGTTGACGAAGGGGTTCACGCGCTCGATGCGCGCGATGCAGGCGTCGAGCAGCTCGACCGGCGAGACCGCCTTGCGGCCGATGAGGCGGCGCAGTTCGACCGCGGAATGTTCGACGAGGGTCATGGTCTGTGCAAGGGCGGCGGGCGCGCTAATCGGCGGTGATGTTGGCGCGCGCGGCCACCGCGCGCATCAGGGGCAGCTCCCGGCCGATCAGCTCGCTCACCGCGGCGCCGTCGGCATACCCCGGCTCCAGGCCCTGGGCCATGAGCTTGGCGCGCGTCTCCGGATCGGCGATGGTCGCGGCCAGCGCCTTCTCGAGCGTGGCCTTGACCTCGGGCGGCAGGCCGCGGGGCGCGGCGAGCGCGAGCCAGGTGTCCATGTCGATGCCCGGGTAGCCGCTCTCGGCCATCGTCGGCACGTCGGGCAGCAGCGTGGAGCGCCTCGCGGTGGTCACGGCAATGGCCTTGATCTTGCCGCTCTTGAGCTGCGGGACCGCCGCACTCACAGTGTCGATGGCGAACGGGATCTGGCCGCCCATCAGGTCGGTCATGGCCGGCGCACTGCCCTTGTACGGCACGTGCGTCATCCGCAGTCCCGCGGCATGCAGCAGGGTCTCGCCGGCGAACTGCGCGGTGGTGCCGGTGCCGTAGGAGGCATACGAATACTTGCCGGGCGCGGCCTTCACATGCGCGACGAACTGCTGCATGGTCTGCACCGGCACCTCGGCGTTGGCGAGCAGGATCATGCCCACGCGGCCCGCGAGCCCGATCGGCTCGAAGCTCTTGACCGGGTCGTAGGGCAGGTTGCTGCGGATCGCCGGATTGACGGTGAAGGTGGTGCCCGAGCTCACGAGCAGCGTGTGGCCGTCGGGCGCCGCCTTCGCCACGTAGGCGGCGCCGATCACCGTGCCCGCGCCCGCGCGGTTCTCGATCACCACCGACTGGCCGAGCGCCTTGCCGAGGCGCTGCGCGATCACGCGGGCGTTCACATCGGTGGCGCCGCCCGGCGGAAACGGCACCACGAGCGTGACGGGCCGAGACGGAAAGCCGCCGTCCGCGGCCAGCGCCGCGAGCGGCATCGCGGCGCCGAGGCACGCGGCCAGCGCCGCGGTTCGGGCCCATGCGGAGAGAGCAGCTGTCATCGGGTACTCCTGTGAAGCGGAAGCCGGCCGGCAGCGTGCCGGGCGCTTTCATCCTAGGAGGGCGGCTGCGCTGCCACAAGCGCAATGTTTAGAATTGTCGATTGCCGAATCGGCAATCGAGGCCGACGCATGCCAGGAGGGATCGATGGGACTGAACGCATTGCAGGAGACCGCGGTCCGGTACTTTCTCGAGGTCGTGCGAACGGGCTCGGTGAAGGAGGCGGCGCTCAAGCTCAACGTGGCGCCCTCGGCGGTGAGCCGGCAGGTGGCGCGGCTGGAGCGCGAACTCGACACGCTGCTGTTCGACCGCCATGCGCGCGGCATGGTGCCCAACGCGGCCGGCGAGCTGCTCGCCGCGCACGCCAAGCGCGTGCAGCAGGACATCGAGCGGGTCGCGGGCGAGATCGAAGGCCTGCGCGGGCTGCGCAGCGGTCGGGTGCGCATCGCGAGCACCGAGGGCTTCGCCTTCGATTTCCTGCCCACGCTGATCGCGCGCTTCCGCAGCCGGCATGCGGGCATCCGCTTCCACCTCGAGGTGTGCCCGCCGGCCGACGTGCCCACGCGCATCCGCGACGGCGAGGCCGACGTGGGCATCACGCTGAGCGCGCTGCCCGAGCCGGGCATCCGCGTCGAACTGCGCCATCCGAGCCCGATCCTCGCGGTGATGGCGAGCGACCATCCGCTCGCGACCCAGCAGCAGCTGTCGCTGCGGCAGGTGGTGGCCCATCCGCTGGGCCTGCCGCCGCGCGACACCTCGATACGCCAACTGCTCGACACCAGCTGCAGCCGCCAGGGCCTGCAGTACGTGCAGGCGATGTCGAGCAACCATGCGAACGCGCTCGTGAGCTTCGCGGCCGCGGGCGGCGGCAGCATCGCGTTCTATGGCGAGTTGTCGATCCGCACCCAGCTGAAGTCGAAGGCGCTGGTCGCGATCGCGCTCCGGGACCGCGAGATGAACGAGCGCCACCTCGAGATCCAGACCCTCGCGGGCCGCGCGCTGCCCGACGCGGGCAAGGCCTTCGTGCGCTTTCTTGCCGATGCGGTCAAGGCCGCCGCGTGAGCGCGCTTCGAAAGTGCGCATCGCGCGTGCGCTACACTCCGCGCCGCTTGCAGCCGTGTCGAGCGCTGCGCCGTCATTGGCAACATGACGAGAACAATCCTAAGGAAATTTTTCAAGTGAACCGTATCGAACTGGTCGAAAAGATCGCCACCGCCCACAACGTCAGCAAGGCCGAAGCCGCCCGCATCGTGGAAACCGTCACCGGTTCCATCATCGCCGCCGTGAAGAAGGGCGACCCCGTGCAGCTCATCGGCTTCGGCACCTTCAAGCAAGTGGCCCGCGCCGCACGCACCGGCTTCAACCCGCAAGCCGGCGCCAAGATCAAGATCGCCGCGCAGAAGGTGCCGAAGTTCGTGCCGGGCGCCGCCTTCAAGGCTGCGATCGACCCGAAGGCCGCCAAGCGCAAGGCCGAGAAGGCCGCCGCCAAGCCTGCAGCCAAGAAGGCCGCACCGGCGAAGAAGGCCGCTCCCGCCAAGAAGGCCGCCAAGAAGTAAGAAGCACTGCCGCGGCCTGCGGGCTGCGTCCGACGAAGACGGCCCTCGCGGGCCGTTTTCTTTTGGTGGCGGGCTCAGCCCCGCGCGCCGAGGCGCGCCAGGATCAGGTCGTGCAGCGTCTGCGCCGCCACCGACAGGCTGCCTTCGCGCCGCTGCACCAGGTAGATGCTGCGCGTCAGCCCGGGCAGCGGCAGCGGCCGCGTCACCAGCGTCTCGCGCCGGAAGTGGAACAGCGTGAGCGCCGGCACCACGCTGATGCCGATGCCGGCCTCCACCAGCCCCGTGACCGTGGCGAGGTGCTCGACCTCGAAGACGGCGTTGAGCCGCAGCGGATGCAGTGCCGCATCGAGCGACTGGCGCACGCTGCTGTGGCGCGCCATCTGGATGAAGGGCCAGGGCGCGAGCTGCCGGGCCGTGAGCCGGCGCACCGTGGCCAGCGGATGGTCGCTGCGGCACACGAGGTGGAAGCGGTCGTCGCAGAGCTTGCGACCGCGCAGGTCGCTGGCCGCGGCCGCGCCGGCGCCGCTGGCCGCGAGCGCGAAGTCGGCCTGGTGGCTGCGCAGCTGGGCGATGCAGGCGTCGGAGAGCGCGTCGTGCAACTCGACCGTGATGCCGGGCCAGGCCTGCATGAACTCGGCCAGCACCGGCGGCAGCCAGCCTGCCGCGAGCGACGGCAGCGCCGCCACGCTCACGCGGCCCTTGCGGCGCTGGGCATGGTCGGCCAGGTCGCCGATGGCGTCCTGCATGTCGTCGAGCAGCCGGCGGGCCGAGGGCTCGAACAGCCGCCCCTCGGGCGTGAGCTGCACGCTGCGGGTGTCGCGGTCGAACAGGCGCGTGCCAAGGGTTTCCTCCAGTGTCCGGATCAGCGCGCTGAACGCGGGCTGCGACAGGTGGCAGGTCTGCGCCGCGCGCGTGAAGTTGCGCTGCTCGGCCAGCGCCACGAAGGCGCGCAACTGGCGGCTGGAAAGGTCGGGCGCTGCGGGCATGGGCGGGGGTCCGGAAGCGGTGGGCGGGAAGAGGGGATTCGGGCGCCGGATGGTAGGCCTGTGCTCTGGACGCAACGAGGGCTGCGTAGCAATTGGGCGACAGTGCGGGAAAACCGGTACTTGTGTAAAAAAGTTGTGACTTGAAGCACTATTCGGCATCATGATCCGAGCCATGAAGTCCGGCGAAGCATCTTTTGCTTGGCGACATACCCTCGGGGTGCATGTTGCCGCTCTCATTCTGGCTTTCGCGGCGACGAGCAGCGGGGCGCAGCCGTCCGCGTCCGCGCCGCGGCTGCGGATCGTCGGCGGCCTGGGCGCCATCAGTCAGTTCACGCTGCATGAATCCCGCTTCTGGAACGAGGACCTGCGGCGCCTGAGCGGCGGCAAGTACAGCGCCACCATCGTGCCCTTCGACCAGGCCGGCGTGCCGGGGCAGGAGATGCTCAACCTGATGCGGCTGGGCGTCATTCCGTTCGGCACCGCGCTGCTGAGCCAGGTGAGCTCCGAATATCCCGAGCTCGGCACGCCCGACATCGCCGGCCTCAATCCCGACATGCCGTCGCTGCGGCGGGTCATCACCGCCTTCCGGCCGTATCTCGAGAAGAACCTGCGCGAGCGGCACGGCGTCGAGCTGCTCGCGGTGTATGCCTATCCGGCGCAGGTGATCTTCTGCAAGCAGCCGGTGAAGCAGCTTTCCGACCTGGCCGGGCGCCGCGTGCGCGTGTCGAGCAACAGCCAGGCCGATTTCATCCGGGCGCTGCGCGGCATTCCCGTGCCCACCGAGTTCTCGGAAGTCATGGCCAACATGCGCTCCGAGAACACCCAGTGCGCGATCACCGGCGCGATGTCGGGCAACACCATCGGCCTGCACCTCGTGACCCGGTCGATCTACACCATGCCGATCAACTGGGGCCTGGCGGTCTTCGGTGCCAACGCGGATGCCTGGAACGCGCTGCCGCCGGACCTCCAGGCGCTGCTGAAGGCCGAGCTGCCGAAGCTCGAGGCCGCGGTCTGGAGCGAGTCGGAGCGCGACACCGGCAACGGCATCGCGTGCAACACCGGCGCCGCCGGCTGCACGAAGGGCACCCGCGGCGCCATGGTCGAGTCGCATCCTTCCGCCGAGGACGACCGGCGCCGGCGCGAGATCTTCGCCGCCAGCGTGCTGCCGCGCTGGATGCAGCGCTGCGGGCGCGTCTGCGCGGAGGTGTGGGAGCAGACCGTCGGCCCCGTCGTCGGCATCAAGGCGTCCGCCATACCGCAGTGACCAAGCTGCTGCCCCGCCGCATCACCGGCTTCGTCTATGGCGTGGCGGCGGTGTTTCTCGTCGCCGTGTCCGCGATCGCCGGCTTCATGACCTGGCAGATGCGCGAGAAGGCGATCGCCGACGCCGAGACCGAGGCGGTCCGCTTCGTCGGCAGCTCCGAGGCCGCGCTCAATCGCAGCCTGCTGGGTGTGGACGTGCTGCTCGCGGGCCTCGGCCAGTTCCTGCGCAACTCCACCGGGGCGAGCATCGCGCGCGACATCTCGCACCCGGAGGCCGCGCAGCTGATCGAGACCGTGGTGCGCCAGAGCCTGCTGGTGCGCTACATCGCCTTCCTCACGCCCGACGGCCAGGTGGTCGGCTCCTCCGACCGCCGCGGCGCGCAGCTCGCGGTGCAGTTGCCCGACCGGTTCCTGAAGGAGCTGCTCGACCGCCCCGGCTCGATGCTCGCGATCAGCACGCCCGCCACCAGCGCGGCCACCTCGCAGCAGGTGCTGTACTTCGCGCGCGTGCTCCGGCTCGCCGACGGCAGCCGGCTGGTGGCGGTGGCCGAGGTGCAGGTCTCGATGCTGACCACGATCCTCGCGCAAGGCGCCAACATCCGCGGGCTGGAGGTCACGCTCGAACGCGAGTCGGGCGCGCTGCTCGCGAGCATGCCGCCGCGCGACGACCTCGCCGGCCGCACGCTGAGCCCGATCCTGAGCGAGCGGGCGAGCGACGGCCGGCCGCACCGCATGCTCTCTCGGCTCAGCGGCAAGCCTGCCGTGGTGGCCGCCCGCCCCGGGCTCTATCGCAACCTGATGATCGTGGCGAGCATCCCGCTCGATGCCGCGCTCGAAGGCTGGCGCCGGGAGCGCAACTTCATCGTCGGCGTCGCGCTCGCGTTCGCGCTGCTGATCCTCGCGATCAGCTATTTCGCGCATGTGCAGCTGCGGCGGCAGTGGCGCGCGCGCGTGGAGCTGATCCGCTCGAAGGCCACGCTGGACCAGGCGCTCGAATCGATGGTCGACGGCTTCGTGCTGCTCGATCCGCAGGACCGGGTGCTGACGTGGAACCGCCGCTTCGTCGACTACTTCCCCTGGGTGGAGCCGCTGATGGCGCCGCTCGCACCCTTCAAGGACATCGACGAGGAGAACGCCCGCCACCTGCTGGGGCAGAACGAGCAGGAACTCACCATGCTCAGCGGCCAGGTGATCCTCGTGGTGAAGAGCCCCACGCCCGACGGCGGCATGGTGTGCGTCTACCGCGACGTCACCGAGAAGAAGCGCCACGTCGCCGACATCCTCGAGGGCAAGGCGCAGCTGCAGGCCACGCTCGACGCGCTGCCCGACGTGCTGCTGGAGGCCGGCATCGACGGCCGCTGCTACCGCTTCCATTCGCCGCGCCGCCCGCGGCCCTCGATCAAGGTGCGCGAGCCGGTCGGCAAGCTGATGTCGGACCTGCTGCCGAAGAACGCCGCCGCCGAGGTGATGGTGGCGCTGCGCGACGCCTTCGAGACCGGCTTCTCCTCGGGCCGGCAGTTCGAGAACCGCGCCGCGCGCGGCACCACCTGGTTCGAGATCTCGGTGTCGCGCAAGCTGATCGGCGAGGGCGCGGCCGCGCGCTTCATCGTGATCCTGCGCGACATCACCGAAGCCAAGCTCGCCGCGCGCGAGATCGAGCACCTGGCCTTCTACGACATCCTCACGGGCCTGCCCAACCGCCGGCTGCTGCTGCACCGGCTGCAGTCCACGGTGGACGCCAACATCCGGCGGATGCGCCACGGCGCGCTGCTGTTCCTCGACCTGGACGACTTCAAGACGCTCAACGACGCGCTCGGCCATGCCACCGGCGACGGGCTGCTCAAGCAGGTCGCGGTGCGCCTGCAGGACTGCCTGGCCGAGGGCGGCACCGTCGCGCGGCTCGGCGGCGACGAGTTCGTGGTGCTGCTCGAGAACCTCAGCGACGACCCCGCCGTCGCGGCGATGCAGGCCAACGCCGTCGGCGAGGCCGTGCTCACGAGCATCAACCGCTCGTTCCAGCTCGGCGACCACCAGTACCACAGCACCTGCAGCATCGGCGCCGTGGTGTTCAGCGGTGCGCACCAGTCGCTCGAAGACCTGCTGAAGCAGGCGGACATCGCGATGTACTACGCCAAGTCCGCGGGCGGCAATGCGCTGCGCTTCTTCGAGGCCGCGATGCAGACGGCCATCACCGCGCGCGCCACGCTCGAGAGCGAGCTGCATGCGGCCATCGAGGGCGAGCAGTTCGTGCTGCACTACCAGAGCCAGGTGCGCTCCGACGGCCACATCGTCGGCGCCGAGGTGCTGATCCGCTGGCACCATCCGGCGCGGGGCCTGGTGCAGCCCGGCGGCTTCATCGAGCTGGCGGAAGAGACCGGGCTGATCGTGCCGATCGGCATGTGGGTGCTCGAGACCGCCTGCCGGCAGCTCGAGCGCTGGAGCCACGATCCGCGGCGCCGGCACCTGCGGCTCGCGGTCAACGTGAGCGCGCGCCAGTTCCGCACCGACGACTTCGTCGACCGCGTGCGCGACGTGCTGCACCGCACCGGCGCCGACCCCACGCGGCTGGAGCTGGAGCTCACCGAGAGCCTGCTGCAGGACAAGGTGACCGAGACCATCGAGAAGATGCAGGCGCTCGCCACGCTCGGCGTGCGCTTCTCGATGGACGACTTCGGCACCGGCTTCTCGTCGCTGTCGTACATGACGCAGCTGCCGCTGAACCAGATCAAGGTCGACAAGTTCTTCGTGCAGAGCATCGGCATGGACCCGAAGGTGCAGCTCATCATCCAGGCCATCATCGGCATGGCGCGCAACCTCGATCTGGAGATCGTCGCCGAAGGCGTCGAGACGCAGTCGCAGTTCGAGTTCCTCCAGGCCCACGGCGACATGCTGTGCCAGGGCTATCTGTTCAGCAAGCCGGTGCCGCTCGAGCAGTTCGAGGCGCAGCTGGACGTCGAGATGGCGAGCTGAACGCCGCCCGGTCTCGCCCGAAGCATCCATGATGCGCCCCCCGACCTTCCGGCCCGCCCCGCTTCAGCCTGCGCGCGCGCATGTCGGTGGGCGTGGCCGCGATCGTCTTCCTCACGGCGATGAGCGTGACCGCCGCGGCGCTCTACTTCGTCAAGCGCAACATGGAGGAGGCCGTCGCCGGCGAGGAGTTCGAACGCATCTCGGAAATGGCCGATGCGGTGGACCAGAAGTTCCAGAGCCGGCGCACCCTGCTCAAGACCTTCGGCGACAGCCTGGAGACCCACCGCCTGGAGACCGGCCTCGGGCTGCAGGACTTCGTCACGCGGCATCCGGCGCTCAAGGAGGCCTTCGACAACGTGGCCATCACCGATCTTGCGGGCGAGCTCGTGGCCAATTACAACGGCGCGCACCGGATCGGCACGGTCAACGTCAGCGACCGCGAGTACTTCCGCCGCACCGTGGCCGCGAAGGCGGGCGTGATCTCCGAGCCCTTCCGCAACCGCCTCAACGGGCTCGCGCAGATCGTGCTGACCGAGCCCGTGCTCGATCCGGCGGGCGAGGTGGCCTACGTCATCTCTGCCTTCGTGAACCTGGGCGAGCACAACTTCCTCGGCCGGCTCGCCGACGTGAAGTTCGGCGACAGCGGCTACATGTTCATCACCACGACCCGGGGCGTCGTGATCCACGATCCCGACAAGTCGCGGCTGCTGGGGCGCGCGGCCGAGGGGCCGCACGCTGGGGCCGTCGAGCGCGCGCTCGGCGGCTTCGAGGGCAGCTTCGAGACCACCGACCGCGGCGGCGCGCACGGCCTCTATGCCTTCAAGCGCATCCGCGCGACCGACTGGGTGCTCGGCGCGATGTACCCGCGCGACGAGGCCTTCGCGCGCATTGCGCGCATCGAGCGCTTCGCCTGGCTCGGCACCTGCCTGCTGACGCTGCTGGCCGGCGGGCTCGCCTTCGTCACCGCGCGCGCCCAGCTCGCGCCGCTCGCGCGGCTGCGCGAGCACATGCAGGTCGCGCGCACCGCCGCCGACTACGCGCCGATGAAGGAGGCGCCGCCGAAGGACGAGGTCGGCGACCTCGCGCTCGCCTTCGACCTGCTGATGCTGGAGCGGCAGGCCGCGCAGCGCAAGCTCGCCGACAGCGAGCGCTTCCTGCGCGACGTGACCGACCACCTGCCGGCGGTGGTGGCCTACTTTGACCGCCACCAGCGCTGCCTGTTCGCCAACCAGGCCGGGCTCGCGATGCGCGGCCGCACGCGCGCCGACATCGGCCGCATGACCATGCGCGAATCGCTGCCCGATGCGGTGTACCGCCAGCTCGAGCCGCAGATCGCGAAGGTGCTCGAAGGCACGCCCTCGCGCACCGAGGGCACCTACGACCGCCGCGGCAAGGAGGGCTTCTTCGAGTGCCACCTCGCGCCCGACATCCGCGAGGACGGCGAGCTCGCGGGCTACTACGTGATGACCTTCGACGTCACCAAGCGCAAGCAGGCCGAGGTCCGCAGCGCCGAGAGCGAGCGCCGCCTGCGCGGCCTGACCGACAGCGTGCCGGTGCTGCTGACCGAAGTGGACCTGCAGGAGCGCGTGGTCTTCTGCAACGGCCGCTACCTGACCTGGCTCGGCGTCGCGCCGGCCGCGCTCGTCAACCGCCCGCTGCGCGAGGCGCTCGGCGAGGCCCAGTACGAGCAGCGCAGGCCGCTGCTGGCGCGCGCCTTCGCGGGCGAGGTGGTGAGCTTCGAGCAGCCCGTCAGCCTGCTGATCGGCGAGCGCGTGCTGCAGACCACCTACCTGCCGCAGCTCGATGCCGCCGGCGCGGTGATCGGCCTGTACATCCTCGCCAACGACGTGACCGAGCTCAAGCGCCAGCAGATGCAGCTCGATGCGCTTGCGCGCGAGGATGCGCTGACGGGGCTGCCGAACCGCCGCTCCTTCGAGGAGCACGTGCGCGACGCGATCGCACGCTCGCGCAGGTCGGGGCTGCCGGTCTGCCTGATGTTCCTCGACGTCGACTACTTCAAGACGATCAACGATTCGCTCGGCCATGCGGCAGGCGACGCGGTGCTGCGGGAGTTCGGGCAGCGGCTGCGGCAGAACGTGCGCGAGACCGACATGGCGGCGCGCTACGCGGGCGACGAGTTCGTGATCCTGCTGGAGGCGGTGTCGGGCGCGGCCGAGGCGCAGACGGTCGCCGGCAAGGTGCTGGCGGCCATGCGGCCCGCGTTCCAGCTGCCCGGCCGCACCCTGCAGGTCACCACCAGCATCGGCGTCGCGATGGCCGAGCCCGAGGAGGACTTTCCCGCGCTGATGGCGCGCGCCGACGCCGCGCTGTACGTGGCCAAGAAGGAGGGCCGCAACCGCTTCGTGATGGCCGCATCGCGGCCCGTGCCGCCGGGCGGTGCATCCGCCTGGCCGCGGCAGGGGCCGTCCGGCGCCTGAGCGCGCGCGGCGTGGTCTGGGCCTTGTCCTACGCCGGAAGTACGTGCCGCTGCCCTAAATTGGCGCCACCGTGACTCGTTGGCGCACAGGCCGCCTGCATCGAAGCGCGGGCCCAGGAGGAAGAAGCGCTATGGCAGATCACGGCGGTGGCAGTGCACCCCTGAACCCACGCACGCTGACCGACGCCGACTTCCGGCTGATGGTCGATACGGTCACCGACTACGCCATCGCGATGCTGGACCCGGGCGGCGTCGTCGTCAGCTGGAACGACGGCGCCCGCATGCTCAACGGCTACGAGGCGCCCGAAGTGCTCGGGAAGCACTTCTCGCTGTTCTACCCGAGCGAGCTGCTCGACCAGCGCAAGCCCGAGCAGGAACTCGAGACCGCCCGCAAGGACGGCCGCGTCGAGCAGGAAGGCTGGCGCCTGCGCAAGGACGGCACGCGCTTCTGGGCCAGCATCGTGGTCACGCGCGTGGACGGACCGAACGGCGAGGTGCGCGGCTTCTCGATGATCTGCCGCGACCTCAGCGAGCGGCGCCGCCAGGACGAGGCGCTGCGCATGAGCGAGGAGCGCTTCCGGCTGCTGGTGGAGGGCGTGAAGGACTATGCGATCTTCATGCTCGATCCGGGCGGCCACGTGGTGAGCTGGAACCTCGGCGCGCAGAAGAACAAGGGCTACGAGGCCTCCGAGATCATCGGCCAGCACTTCTCGAAGTTCTATCCGCCCGAGATCGCCGCCATCGGCTGGCCCGAGCAGGAACTGCGCAACGCGCTGCGCGACGGCCGCTTCGAGGACGAGGGCTGGCGCATCCGCAAGGACGGCAGCCGCTTCTGGGCCAGCGTGGTGATCACCGCGCTGCACGATGCGAGCGGGCGCCACCGCGGCTTCGCCAAGGTCACGCGCGACCTGACCGAGCGGCGCCGCGTCACCGCGCTGGAGGACGAGGGGCGCCGCGTGACCAACTTCCTTGCCATGCTCGGGCACGAGCTGCGGAATCCGCTCGCGCCGATCTCGAACGCGCTCGAACTGCTCAAGCGCGAGAAGACCGAATCGGCCGTGGTGCTGCACACGCGCGACATCATCGGCCGGCAGCTGCGGCAGATGACGCGGCTCGTGGACGACCTGCTCGACGTGGGCCGCATCACCAGCGGCAAGATCCACCTCGAGAGCAAGCCGGTGCGCCTGCGCGACGCGATCGCGCAGGCCGCCGAGGCGGTGCGGCCGCTGATCGAGAGCAAGTCGCAGACCCTGCATCCGCCGGCGCCCGGGGACGACCCGTGGATCACGGGCGACAGCGCGCGCGTGGTCCAGGTCCTCAGCAACCTGATCCACAACGCGGCCAAGTTCACCCAGGCTGGCGGCAACATCCACGTCACCCTCTCGCAGACCGAGAGCGCGGCCGACGTCAGCGTGCGCGACGACGGGCCCGGCATCCACCCCAAGGACCTGCAGCGCATCTTCGACCTGTTCGTGCAGGGCGAGCAGGACATGGCGCGCTCGCAGGGCGGGCTCGGCCTGGGGCTGAGCCTGGTGCAGCAGCTGGTCACGCTGCATGGCGGCCGGGTCAGCGCGTTCAGCACCGGGCGCGTGGGCGAGGGCAGCGAGTTCGTGGTGCAGTTCCCGACCACGCAGGCGCCCGCCACCACGCTCGACGCCGAGCCCCGGCCGGCCGGCGAGCAGCGCGTGCTCGTGGTGGACGACAACAGGGATGCCGCCGAGACCATGGCGCTGCTGCTCGAGGCGCTGGGCTACAAGTCCAGCGTCGTGCACGACGGGCTGAGCGCGATCGCGGCGGTGCGCGCGCAGGATCCCGACGTGGTGCTGCTGGACATCGGCCTGCCCGACCTCAACGGCCACGAGGTCGCGCGCCGGCTGCGCGCCGAGCTGATCAATCCGCCGCCGCTGATCGCCGTGACCGGCTACGGCCAGGCCAGCGACCGCGACACCAGCCTCGAAGCCGGGTTCACGGCCCACCTGACGAAGCCGGTGGACGTCGACAAGCTCACGGCGCTGCTCGAGCGGCTGCTCGAACCGACCGCGCGCTCGGGGCCGACCTAGGCCGGCTCGACGGGCAGCGCGCGCTTGTGCGCGCTCTTGCGGTGCGTGGCAAGGATGATCTCGCGCGCCGCGGCGGCGATGGGCTTGCCTTCGAGGAAGTCGTCGATCTGCGCGTAGCTCACGCCGAAGGCGTCCTCGTCGGGCTTCTGCGGCACCAGCGATTCGAGGTCGGCCGTCGGCACCTTGAAGACCAGTTCGTCGGGCGCGCCGAGCTGCTGCCCGAGCGCGCGCACCCGGCGCTTGTTGAGGCCGGTGAGCGGCGTCACGTCGGCCGCGCCGTCGCCGAACTTGGTGAAGAAGCCCATCAGCGCCTCGGCCGCATGGTCGGTGCCGATGACGAGGCCGTCGTTCGCGCCGGCCACCGCGAACTGCGCGATCATGCGCTGGCGCGCCTTGATGTTGCCGAGCACGAAGTCCTCGTGCGCCGCGTCGCGGAAGCCGAGCTGGCCCGCCTTCAGCGCCGCGAGCATCGCGTCGGCGGCCGGGCGGATGTCGACCGTGAGCGTGCGGTCGGGCGCGATCACCGCGAGCGAACGCTGCGCCTCGGCCTCGTCCTTCTGCACGCCGTAGGGCAGCCGCATCGCGATGAAGCTCGCCTCATACCCTTCGGCGCGCAGCCGCTGCACCGCGCGCTGCGCGAGGCAGCCCGCGACCAGCGAATCGACGCCGCCGCTGATGCCCAGCACCAGCGACTTCAGCCCCGCGCCGCGCAGGTAGTCGGCCAGGAACGCGATGCGCCGCTCGACTTCGCGCGCGGCATCGAAGACCGGCGCCACCTGCAGCTTCTCGATGATCCCGCGCTGCACGGCGTCGACGGGAGCCAGTTGGTCATCGTTCATGATCGGGTCCTTTCCGGGCGGATTAGAAGTCCACCAGGCTCAGGCCGATGCTCAGCACAGTGCGCTTGCGGTTGTAGTCCACCAGCGTATCGCCGTAGCCGTGGAAGAGCTGCGTGTGGAAGCGCAGGTTGCTCTTGGTCGGGTCGCCGATCGCCTTGAGCCATTCGAGCCGCACCGAACCGCGCCCGCTGTCGCGCAGGTTGTTGCGCACCGTGAGCGCCAGCGTGTTGTCGCGGTTGAAGTTCCAGCGGCCCGTGACCTCGGCGCGGCCGATGTAGCTCGAGATGTCGGGGTTGTCGTCCTTGGCGGCGTCTTCCGAGAGCCGCTGCCAGATGCGGCCGGTGATGCTGAAGCGGTCGTCGAGCTCCGCGCCGCCCATCAGGTAGACGCGGTTCCAGCTGCGCGACAGCGGCAGGCTCTGGCCGTTGGACTGGTGCACCAGCCCGACGCCGGCATAGCGCCAGCGCCAGCCGCCCGGCAGGCCGAAGTCGAGCGGATAGACGTAGATCAGCTCGGGCTCGTGGTCGGTGGTGCGGAACGGGCGCGAGATGTCGCCGTTGAAGAGCTGCCAGGTCGACTGCTGCGAATAGGCGAACCACAGCGAATCCTTCCTGACCGGGTCGTTCTGCGTGAGCAGGCCCTGCGCGAGCTTGGTGCGCACCGACAGGCCGATGCGCATCTCGTTGGCCTGGTAGGCCACCGGCGTGGCGGTGTGGCCCTCGGACGGGGAGGTGGGCGTGTCGGGCTTGCTGCTGGCGGCCGAGGCCGACACGTTGAGCGGCCGGTAGCCGCGGAACACGAAGGTGCCGCAGTCGCTGCCGTTCTCGAGTTCCCAGAAGCGCGACAGCACCGAGTACTGGCGATCGCGGCAGCCCTCGCTGGTGGCGACCGAGACCACGCGGGTCGCGGGGATCGATGCGTCCACCGGCGGCGCGGGCTGCGTGCTCGCCAGCACCGGCGGCGCCACCGGCACCGACACCGCGGGCAGCGTCTGCTGCTGGGCCCAGCGGTCGAAGCAGGCCAGCCGCGCCTCGTTGTTGTTGCCGAGCGCGGCGCACTGCTGCCAGGTCAGCTGCGCATCGGCGAGCGGGCTCGCGGGCTTGTCGACGGCCTGCGCGGCCGCCGGTGGCGCGAAGAAGCCGGCCAGCGGCAGCAGGGCGGCGGCGATGGCGGTGTATCGGGGGGTGATGGTGTTCATTTCTCTGCGGTCCGTTCCGTCTTCGTGAGCGTGAAGGAATGGGTGCTGTCGTCGGCCGCGTCGCGCCAGGTGCCGGTGAACGCGCGGCCGCACGCATCGACGCGCAAGGTGCCCGACCAGACGCCGCTGATGCTGCGGCCGTCGCGCGACTCGTCGAGCGCGAGCGTGCCTTCGTCGTCGACGTCGCCCGCGACCTGCGCGACCGAGGCGTCGGCGCGCGTGACGGTGCCGCGCACGCCGGCGTATTCGGGATGGCGGCCGAGCCGCACCGACACGACGCCCGGCTCGCCCTCGATGCGCGCCTGCCAGTCGCCGTAGAGCGCCTCGACCGGCAGCTCGCGCGCGTTCGCGGGGCAGCCGGGCGGCGGTCCGGGCGCGGCACAGCCCGCCGCGAGCGCGGCCGTGCCGAGGAGCAGCAGCAGCGCCGCCTTCATGGCGCGGCGGCGGCGGCCGCTGCGGCCGCCGCGCTGTCCTGCGCCTTGCGCGCGAACTCGGCGCGCAGCGCCTTGAGCTTCTCGCGCGGGTCCTCGCGCGTGGTGGCCTTGTCCAGGCCCATCTCGGCGATGAAGCGGCTCGGCACGCAGGGCACCATCTCGCGGCCCTGCTTGCGCTTCTTGGTCCAGCTCACCGCGAGGCTGCGCTGCGCGCGCGTGATGCCCACGTACATGAGCCGGCGCTCCTCCTGCAGCCGCTGCAGCGTGTCCTCGCTGACCTTCTGCTGGCGGCCGTTGTCGTCCTCCAGCTTGAAGGGCAGCAGGCCCTCGGTCACGCCGATCAGCATCACGTGCGGCCATTCCAGGCCCTTGGAGGCATGCAGCGTCGAGAGCGTGACCACGTTCTGGTCCTGCTCGCGCTCGCTGATGGTGGAGAGCAGCGAGATGGTCTGCGCCACCTCGAGCAGGCTCTTGCGCTCGCCCTCGGCGGCGGCGCCGTCGGCGCCCGAGGCATCGTCGAGCGCGCCGCCCGCGCGCTGCGACATCCAGTCGACGAACTCGATCACGTTGGTCCAGCGCGCGGCCGCGGCCTGTTCGCTGTCCTCGCCGTCGTAGAGGTGCTTCTCGTACTCGATCTCCTTGAGCCATTCGAGCATGAAGGTGCGCGAGTCCTCGGCGCCCATGGTGCGGCGGGCGCGGTATTCGAGGTCGTTGATGTAGCGGCCGAACTCGTGCAGGCCTTCGAGCGCGCGCTTGGGCATCACGCTCGGCAGCGACGAACTGAAGAGCGCCTCGAACAGGCTCAGCTTGTACTGGCTCGCGAAGGTGCCGAGCGCGGCGAGCGTGGTGTGGCCGATGCCGCGCTTCGGCGTGGTGACGGCGCGCAGGAAGGCCGGGTCGTCGTCGTTGTTGACCCAGAGCCGGAACCAGCCGCACAGGTCCTTGATCTCGGCGCGGTCGAAGAAGCTCTGGCCGCCCGATACCTTGTAGGGGATCTGCGCCTTGCGCAATGCCTGCTCGAGCACGCGCGCCTGGTGGTTGGCGCGGTAGAGGATCGCGAAGTCGCGGAACTCCTTGTACTGCTTGCCCTGCGCGGTGGCGTCGCCGGCGCGCAGGCTGATGATGCGCGCCACCGCGCGTTCGGCCTCGTGCGCCTCGGAGTCGGCATCGACGATGCGCACCGGTTCGCCCTCGCCGAGCTCGGAGAACAGCGTCTTCGGGAACAGCTTGGGGTTGGGGCCGATCACGTTGTTGGCGGCGCGCAGGATCGCGCTCGTGGAGCGGTAGTTCTGCTCCAGCTTGATGACCTTGAGCGTGGGGTAGTCCACCGGCAGCTTGCGCAGGTTGTCGAGCGTGGCGCCGCGCCAGCCGTAGATCGACTGGTCGTCGTCGCCCACCGCGGTGAACTGGCCGCGCGTGCCGGCCAGCGCCTTGAGCACCTCGTACTGCGTGGCGTTGGTGTCCTGGTATTCGTCCACCAGGATGTGGCCGAGCGCGGCCTGCCACTTGGCGCGCACTTCGTCGAAATCGCGCAGCAGCTTGAGCGGCATGCCGATCAGGTCGTCGAAGTCCACGCTCTGGTAGGCCGCGAGCCGCTCCTCGTAGCGCGCCATGATGCGCGCGGTGATGCGCTCGTTGTCGTCCACGGCGGCGGCCTCGGCCTGGGCCGCGTTCAGACCCATGTTCTTCCACTTGCTGATGGTCCACTGCCAGATCCGCGCGGTGGCCGCATCGGTGGTGCCGCCGGCGTCCTTGAGGATCTTCGTGACGTCGTCGCTGTCGAGGATGCTGAAGGCGGGCTTCAGGCCCAGCACGGCGCCGTCCTCGCGCATCATGCGCACGCCCAGCGCATGGAAGGTGCAGATCACCACATGCTTGGCGTCGCGCCCGATCAGCCCCTTGGCGCGCTCGCGCATCTCGCTCGCGGCCTTGTTGGTGAAGGTGATCGCGGCGATGCGCTTGGGTTCGAGCCCGGCCTGGATCAGCCGCGCGATCTTGTGCGTGATCACGCGCGTCTTGCCCGAGCCCGCGCCCGCGAGCACCAGGCAGGGGCCGTGCATGTAGTTGACAGCTTCTTGTTGCGCGAGATTGAGACCGGAGGACATGGGGAGTGGGGACGGAAGGCCGCGAAGGCCACGACAGGCGCGAAAGCGGGCAATGATACGGGGACCGCTCCCGCGCGAGGCCCGCCAGAGTTCACGATGCGGGACGCGGCGACAATCGCCCCCGTGCTGTCCATCCTTCTCGTTACTTTTCCTTTCTTTGCGCTCATCGCCGCCGGCTACGGCGCAGGCCGCGCCCGCATCCTGCCGCTGGACGCGATCCCGGGCCTCAACACCTTCGTGCTGTACTTCGCGCTGCCGTGCATGCTGCTGCGCTTCGGCGCCGGCACGCCGATCGGGCAGCTGCTCGACGGCAGCGTGGCGCTGGTCTGGGGCCTGAGCGCGCTGGCGGTGGTGGCGGGCGTGGTGCTGTTCACGCGCAATGCCCGCATCGGCTGGAACGACGCCGCCTTCGGCGCGCTGGTCGCGGCCTTTCCGAACACCGGCTTCATGGGCGTGCCGCTGCTGGTGGCGCTGCTCGGCGCGCAGGCGGCGGGGCCGATGATCATCACCATCGCCTTCGACCTGGTCGTGACCTCGTCGCTGTGCATCGCGCTGTCGCGCCTGGACGGCGCCGGCGCCGGGCACCAGGGTCCGCGGCAGGCGGCGCGCCAGGCGCTGCGCGGCGTGCTGGTCAATCCGATGCCGTGGTCGATCCTGCTCGGCGTGCTGCTGTCGGCCGCCCGCTGGCAGCTGCCGGGGCCGGTGGACCGCACGATCGCGATGCTGGCGGACGCGGCCTCGCCGGTCGCGCTCTTCACCATCGGCGCGGTGCTGGCGCGCTCGGCGCTGCTCGCGCGCGAGCACGGCGCGAGCGCGGCGGTGGCCGCGGCCATGGGCACGCGCGCGCGGCTGCCGGCGCGCGCGCCGCTGGCCGACGTGGCGCCGGTGGTGCTGGTGAAGCTGCTGGTGCATCCGCTGCTGGTGTGGGCGCTCGCGCAGGGCGCGGTCGCGCTCGGCCTGCCGCTGTCGGCCGAGGCGCTGGTGGTGGTCGTGCTCGTGGCGGCGCTGCCGAGTGCGAGCAACGTGTCGATGCTGGCCGAGCGCTTCGGCGCCGACAACGGCCGCATCGCGCGCATCATCCTGTGGACCACGGTCGCGACCTTCTTCAGCTTTCCGCTCGCGGTCAAGCTGCTGCGCTGAGCCGCCGCGGACCGCACGGCCCGCACCACACCTGTTTCAGAAACTTTCCACGCCGGATGCCAAGTCTTATGGCATAGCCATTGTTATCACTTAGGATGAATACTTGTGTTTGCTAATGTCCTGCTAGAGTGTTTGCGGATCAACGGATGAATGGGTAGCACGATGGCAATACTTGTTCGCATCCTGGTGTGGCTCGCGTGGATCGCCGGTGCAGGCTGGCTGTGGCACGCCGGCGTGCTCGGCAACGGCACCTCGCTCGCGCTGGGCGCGCTGAGCCTGCTGGTGTTCGCCTGGCCGGCGAGCGTGGCGCGGCGGCGCGGCAGCGGCGAGCTGCGCTACGTCGACATGGGAAAGGGCTGAGCGCCCGCCAATCCCCCCGCCTGGCCGGGGCACGGCCGGATGCGGTGCGCCGCGCCGTTGCGCGGATCAGATGCTGTGCGGGTCGACGTCGACCAGCCAGCGGATCACGCCCTTGCCCTCCGGCGCGCGGCGCAGCGCGTGCAGCAGCGGCTGCCATTGCGCGAGCAGCCGCTGCAGCGCGGCGCGCGAAGGACTCTCGATCAGCATCTGCGCGCGCTCCACGTTGGCCACGCGCTGGATCGCGAGCGGCACGGCCGGGTAGCGCAGCACGCGGTCGGCGCCCTCGAGCGCGTCGGCCGCCTCGCTCGCGGCGTTCAGGAAGGCCTGCGCGGCTTCCTGCGTGCGCGCATCCGCACGCAGCAGCGCCTGGAAGGCGAAGGGCGGCATGCCCGCGGCGGCGCGTTCCTCGAGCTGCTGGCGCGCGAAGGCTTCGTAGTCGTGCCGGCGCAGCGCGGCAAAGAGCGGATGCTGCGCATGGTGCGTCTGGATCCACATCTCGGCCGTGGTGCCCTGCGCGGCCAGGTAGGCCGCATCGCGGCCCGCGCGGCCGGCCGACTGCATCAGCAGGCTGAACAGCCGCTCGGGCGCGCGGAAGTCGCTCGAGAACAGCGCGCCGTCGGGGTTCACCGCCGCCACCAGCGTGATGCGCCGGAAGTCGTGCCCCTTGGCGATCATCTGCGTGCCGACGAGCACGTCGACCTCGCCCGCATGCACGGCGGCGAGCTGCGATTCGAGCGCACCCTGCTTGCGCGTGCTGTCGGCGTCGATGCGTGCGATGCGCACGGCGCTGCCGTCCGGGCGCCGGACCGCGGCGAACAGTTCGCCCAGGTGCTCCTCCAGCCGCTCGGTGCCGCGGCCCACGGGTGCGATGTCGGGATTGCCGCAGGCGGGGCAGGCGCGCGGCACGCGCTCGGTGAAGCCGCAGTGGTGGCAGCGCAGCGTGCGGTCGATCTTGTGGAACACCCGGTAGGCGCTGCAGTGCGGACATTCGCTCTTCCAGCCGCAGTCGGCGCAGGCGAGCACCGGCGCATAGCCGCGCCGGTTGAGGAACACCATGCTCTGCTCGCCGCGCGCGATGCGCTGGCCGATGGCGTCCAGCAGCGCGGCCGAGAGCACCGTCTTCGGCGGCTGCAGGTTCATGTCCACCAGCCGCACGGCGGGCAGTTCGCCCGTGCCGATGCGCGAAGGCATCGCGAGGCGCAGGTAGCGCCCGCCGGGATCGTCGCCCGCGGCGGGGCGGCTCTGGTGCCAGCTCTCGAGCGAGGGCGTGGCGGAGCCGAGGATGACCTTCGCGCCTTCGCGCTGCCCGCGCCAGACGGCGAGGTCGCGCGCCGAATAGCGGGCGCCCTCCTGCTGCTTGTAGCTCGGGTCGTGTTCCTCGTCGACCACGATCAGCTTCAGCCCCGGCATCGACGCGAACACCGCCATGCGGGTGCCCAGCACGATGCGCGCGGCGCCGCCGTGCGCCGCGAGCCAGCTCGCCAGCCGCTGCGGATGGGTCATGCCGCTGTGCAGCGACACCACGGCCTCCTCGCCGAAGCGGGCCTTGAAGCGGGCTTCGAGCTGCGGCGTGAGGTTGATCTCGGGCACCATCACCAGCGCCTGCGCCTCGGGATCGGCCGCCAGCAGGTCGGCCACGCAGCGCAGGTAGACCTCGGTCTTGCCGCTGCCGGTGCTGCCGGCGAGCAGGAAGGTGCCGGCAGCGGCCTGTTCGATGCGCGCGAGCGCCGCCGACTGCTCCGCGCTCAGCGTGACGGGGTGCGCCGATTCGGCGGTGCGGGCGACCGGGCCGGCGGCCGAGCGGCGCTTGAGCCGGCGTGCGAGCTGCGCCGCGCTCAGGTCGCGCAGCTGCGGCGGCAGCGCAGCCAGCGCGATCTCGCCGATCGAGCGCTGGTAGTAGCGCGCCGCGAAGGCCACCAGGTCGCGCCAGGGCGCACCGAGCGGCGCCAGGCCGTCGAGCACGGCGCCGACGGGCTTGAGCGCCATGTCGGCGTCCGCTGCGTCGCGGGCCGCGGGCTCGTTCCAGACCACGCCCAGCACTTCGCGCCGGCCGAGCGGCACCCGCACCAGCGCGCCGGGCACGAGCGGTGCCGCGCCGGCATAGCTCAGCAGGTCGCCGAGCGCGCTGTGCGCCGGCGTCTGCACCGCCACGTCGACGCGCCAGGGCAGGGCGCCCGGCGGCGCGGGCGCGGCGAGGCCGCCATCGGCCGTGCCGGTGGTGGTGGTCGCCGTCATCGCGGAATCCCGCGCCCGGGGTGGGCTGCCGTTGGAGATAGGCCGTTCTCCCTCTCTGGGTAAATTGTTAAGGCTACTTGGAGCAAACGAGCTTAAGTTGTTGATTTGCCAGCGCTTTGCCGCTCATCCAGAGTTTGTGTGGATAACTTTGTTGACAACAGGGCTCAACACCTCGCGGAGCCTTGCAAATCAAGGCTTCGACTGGATTGCCCGTAAAAAAAGCAAAACCCAAAACCTATACGAATCAACAACTTAGCGTCGCTATCCCTTTGGGAGCAAAGAAGAAGCCGGCTCAGATCAGTTTGCGCAGTGCAACACGCGTTTTGTGCATAAGTCGGGTCCGCAAGGTCGTTTTTTCGCTTGACAAACGGCCTGCGCAAGCCCCAGCGGAGCCGCGCCGGGCGGCCCGGCTCACCGACCGTGACTAGGACGCACGCAGCGCGCGCGACTGCGCATGCACCGCCTCGACCAGCGCGGCCACATGCTCGGGCGGGGTGAACTGGCTGATGCCGTGGCCCAGGTTGAAGATGTGCGTCGGCCCCTGGCGCTGCAGGTCGGCATGCGGCTTGCCGAAGCCCTGCAGCACCTTGGCGACCTCCGCGGCGATGCGCTCGGGCGGCGCGAACAGCACATTGGGATCGATGTTGCCCTGCAGGGCCTTGGCCTTGCCGTCGTCGCCTTCGCCCACGAGCCGGCGCGCGGCCGCGAGGTTCACGGTCCAGTCGACGCCGAGCACCTCGCAGTCGAGCGCGCGCATGGCCTCGAGCCAGAGGCCGCCGCCCTTGGTGAACACGATGCGCGGCACCGGCTGGCCGTCGGCGCCCTGGCGCTTGAGACCGGCGAGCACGCGCGCGGTGTAGGCGAGGCTGAATTCCTGGAACGCGCCGTCGGCGAGCACGCCGCCCCAGCTGTCGAACACCATCACCGCCTGCGCGCCGGCGTCGATCTGGGCATTGAGGTAGGCGGCGACCGCATCGGCATTGACCGCGAGCACGCGGTGCATCAGGTCGGGCCGGCCGTAGAGCATGCTCTTCACGAGCCGGTAGTCGCTCGAGCCCGCGCCTTCGACCATGTAGCAGGCGAGGGTCCAGGGGCTGCCCGAGAAGCCGATCAGCGGCACCCGGCCGTCGAGCGCCTTGCGGATGGAAGCCACGGCGTCGAACACGTAGCGCAGCTTCTGCAGGTCGGGCACTTCGAGCGCGGCCACGGCGGCCTCGTCGCGCACCGGCCGAGCGAAGCGCGGTCCCTCGCCGGCCTCGAACGAGAGGCCCAGGCCCATGGCGTCGGGCACGGTGAGGATGTCGGAAAAGAGGATCGCCGCGTCGAGCGGATAGCGCGCGAGCGGCTGCAGCGTGACCTCGGTGGCGTAGTCGACGTTGGTCGCGAGCCCCATGAAGCTGCCCGCCTTCGCGCGCGTGGCCACGTATTCGGGCAGGTAGCGGCCGGCCTGGCGCATCAGCCAGACGGGGGTGTGGTCGGTGGCCTGGCGCCAGCAGGCCCGCAGGAAAGTGTCGTTTTGCAGTGGGGCGAAGGGCATCGTGCGATTGTCGCAGGGCGCCGCGCCGCGGCGTCAGACCGCCGGCACCCGGGCGGCCTCCGCGGGATGCGCCTGGCGCCGGTACAGCACCAGCGTCGCCGCCAGCCCGCAGATGGCGGCGGCCGTCATCCACAGGCCGGGCGCGGCCTTGTCGCCGGTCATCCCGATCAGGCCGGTGGCGATCGCCGGCGTGAAACCGCCGAACAGCGCGGTGGCGAGGCTGTAGGCGAGCGAGAAGCCCGCGGTGCGCACGTCCACCGGCATCAGCTCGGTGAGCGCCACCACCATCGCGCCGTTGTAGCTCGCATAGAGGAACGAGAGCCACAGCTCGACCTCGAGCATGCGCGCGAAGCTCGGCGCGCCCACCAGCCACTGGAGCGCCGGGTACGCGGTGAGGATGGTCAGCACGGTGAACGCGACCAGCAGCGGCTTGCGCCCCACGCGGTCCGACAGAGCGCCCATCACCGGCAGCCAGAAGAAGTTGGAGACGGCCACGCACAGCGTGACGACCAGCGCATCGGTCGTGCTCAGGTGCAGCACGGCCTTGCCGAAGGTGGGCGTGTAGACCGTGATCAGATAGAACGAGACGGTGGTCATCGACACCAGCAGCATCCCCGCGACCACCAGCCCCCAGTTCGCCACCATCGAGCGGAAGATCTCGCGCGCGCCGGGCCGGTGCCTGCGCGCGAGGAAGGCGTCGGTCTCCTGCAGCGAGCGGCGGATCACGAACAGCGCCGGCACGATCAGGCAGCCGACGAAGAATGGCACGCGCCAGTAGAAGTCGCCGATCTCCTGCGGCGTGAAGCGCACGTTGAGCCACCAGCCGAGTGCCGCCGCCACGATGATCGCCACCTGCTGGCTCGCCGACTGCCAGCTCACGTAGAAGCCCTTGCGCCCGGGCGTGGCCATTTCCGACAGATAGACCGAGACGCCGCCGAGCTCCACGCCGGCCGAGAAGCCCTGCAGCAGCCGCCCGATCAGCACCAGCAGCGGCGCCGCGAGGCCGATGGTCGCGTAGGCCGGCACGCAGGCGATCAGCAGCGTGCCGAGCGCCATCAGCGCGAGCGTGACGATCAGGCCGCGGCGCCGGCCCACGCGGTCGACGTAGGCGCCGAGGACGATCGCACCGAGCGGTCGCATCAGGAAGCCCGCGCCGAAGGTCATGAAGGTCAGCATCAGCGAGGCGAACTCGTCGCCCGCGGGAAAGAAGGCCTTCGAGATCTGCGCGGCGTAGAAGCCGAACAGGAAGAAGTCGAACATCTCCATGAAGTTGCCGCCCGTGACGCGCAGCACGGTGGCGAACCTGGAAGTGGAGGGCGACGGCGCGGCGCCCGGCTCGCGCGCGGCGGATGGCGCAGGATGCATCTGGTTGTCCCCTTGGCGTTGGTGAGCGCCGAGGGTAGGCCGGGCTGCCCGACCGCGGCCTGACTGCCGTGGTCAGGTAGCTGTCACCGCGCCGCGCGCGCTCAGCTCTTGTACTTGACCGAGCAGCCGTACGGCCGCGTCGAGGCCGCCGAGATCGGCTTGCCGCCGAAGGCCTCGCCGAGCGCCTGGTTCACGTAGTTGGTCGCGGTCTTGATGTCGTCGGGCCGGGCCGAGGCGATGCTGTCGATGCCGCCCGCATACACCAGCGTGCCCTTGGGATCGATGATGAAGATGTGCGGCGTGGTGCGCGCGCCGTAGGCCTGGCCGATCACGCCGTCCTCGTCCATCAGCACCGCGGTGGGCGCGGCCTTCTGCGACTTCATCCAGGCATCGAGCGCGGCGGGCTGCAGGTAGTCGCTGGCCGCGCGCTCGGTGGAATTGACCGCGAGCCACACCACGCCCTTGTCGGTCGCGGCCTTCTGCGTGGCCGGCATGTTGCCGCTGTGGTAGTGCTTGCGCACGAAGGGGCAGCCGGGGTTGGTCCATTCGAGCACCACGAACTTGCCCGCGAAGTCGGAGAGCTTGTGCTTGGTGCCGGTGGTGTCCACGGCGACGAAATCGGGCGCCTGCTGCCCCACGGCGGGTGCGGCGAAGGCGTTGTTGCCCATGAGGAAGGTGGCGCCCAGCGCGACGGCGGCGGCCACCACGGCACGGCGCGAGGCGCGGCTCAGGGCGGCGCGGGCCTGGCGCGCGGCGCGGACGGATCGAGAGTCGGACGATGGCAGGGAAGACATGGCCAGCTTGAACTCCAGTTTCAGAAGAAAACGAACAACGGCGAGAGCTTAGAACGCTTTTTTCATGTGTATGTGACAACCCCGGTCGGGCGGCGGGTAAGGCTTTGTTTCCCCGCCCGCGACCCTAGAGCGCGGCCAGCGCGGCGCGCACCTCGTCCTTGCCGAGGATCTCGGTCAGGATCACCGGCGGCTTGCCGGGCGCCTGCAGCACGTACAGCGGCACGCCGCTGCGCCCGAGCGCATTCAGCGCGGCCGTGATGGCGGGGTCGCGGCGCGTCCAGTCGGCCCGCAGCATCGCGACCTTGCGGTCGTCGAAATCGGCCAGCACCGCGGCATCGGCCAGCGTGGTCTTCTTGTTGTACTGGCAGGTCACGCACCAGGCCGCCGTGAAATCGATGAACACCGGCTGCCCCGCCGCCAGCAGTGCGCCGGCGCGCTCGGCCGACCAGGGCTGCCAGCGCTGTTCATGGGTGGCGGCGAGCTTCGCCGGCTCGACGGTCTGCAGCACGTTGCGGCCGATCGCCGCCGTGAGCACGGCCGTGAACGCGATCAGCACCGAGGCGATCACGAGCCGCGTGCGGCCGCGCAGCGTGAACGCCCAGACGATCGCTGCCAGGCACACCAGCAGCGCCAGCAGCGTTCCGGCGCCGTCGATGCCGCTCTGCTGTCCCAGCACCCAGACCAGCCAGGCCACGGTGGCGAACATCGGGAACGCGAGCAGCCGGCGCAGCGTGCCCATCCACGGACCCGGCTTCGGCAGCAGGTGCGCCACCGCGGGCACGAAGCCCGCCACCAGGTACGGCAGCGCCAGCCCCAGGCCCAGCGCCGCGAACAGCAGCAGCGCCTGGGCGGCGGGAAGCCCGATCGCGAAGCCGAGCGAGGCGCCCATGAACGGCGCGGTGCAGGGCGAGGCGATCACCACCGCCAGCACGCCCGAGAGGAAGTCGTTGGCGACCGGATGCTTCGCCTGCGCCGAGCACACCGAGGACGGCACCGCACGGACGAACTCGAACATGCCCGCCAGGTTGAGCCCGATCAGCGTGAACAGCGCCGCCAGCGCCGCCACCACGGCCGGCGACTGCAGCTGGAAGCCCCAGCCGAGCTGGGCGCCCGCGGCGCGCAGCCCGAGCATGGCGCCGCCCAGCGCGAGGAACGAGAGCATCACGCCCGCGGTGTAGGCGAGGCCCGCGGTGCGGTGCGCGCTGCGGTCGCCCGCCTGGCGCGCGAAGCCGAGCACCTTGATCGCGAGGATCGGGAACACGCAGGGCATGAGGTTCAGCAGCAGCCCGCCGAGCAGCGCGCCGAACAGCGCGGCGACGAAGGTGGCGGTGGGCTGCGGCGGCGGCTCGGAGGCGTCCGTGGCGGCCGCTGCACCTGGGCGGGCCGCATCGGCCGCATTGGCCGCCAGCGCCGCCTGCAGCGCGGGCGAGACCTCGGCGCGCGGCGCGGCGGCGGGCCAGGTGCCGCTGACCGGTGCCTCGGCGCGCCAGGCGACCGGCTGGCCGGGCTGCCGGTCGCCCTCGGCGAGCGCCACCACCAGCGGCAGGGTCGAGGGGCTCGCGCTACGCTGCTCGGCCAGCGGCACGGTGGCGGTCCAGACGCCGTCCTGCCAGCGCTGCGTCCAGTCCTTGCCCGCGACCGCGGCGGTGCGCACGACTTCGGGCGTTTCGGGGAAGAACTCCAGGGTCTTGCCGTGGGCGGAGGCCGGCAGCCCCTCCACGCGCACCTGCAGCTGGTGCCCGCTGACCTCGACGGCGCCGGGCTTGGCGAGCGCCTGCGGTGTCGCGGCCCGCGCCGCGTCGAACTCGGCCTTGTGCAGCGCGGTCGAGCCCGAAAGCGGCAGCGCCAGGCTGAACTCGCCTTCCTCCGGGATGCACTCCTTGCGGCAGACCAGCCAGCTGGCCTTGAGGCGGACGTCGAGCGCCGGCGTGCCGCTGCCGATGGCCAGCGGCGGCTGGAAGGTGCTCGGCACCTCGAGCGGCACCGGCAGCAGCACCGTGCCTTCGTAGCCGTAGTTGGCCAGCGTGCCGACCGGGATCTTGCGCGGCACCGGCCATGCGATCTCGCCGGCCGAGACGCCGGCCGGCAGGGTCCAGTTCAGCTCGGTGGGCAGGCCGGAATCGCCCGCGTTCTTCCAGTAGGTGTGCCACTCGGGCTGGTGCTCGATCTTGAGCCCGAGCCACACCGGGGCACCCGGCGATACGCCCTGCGGCGCATGCGCGACCAGTTCGGCGCGCACGTGCGGCGTGGTGACCACGGCGCCCGGTGCGGAAGTCCATTGCGCCACGGCCGGCATGCAGGCTGCGGCAGCTGCTACCAGAAAGGTAGCCGAGAGGAAACGGGGAAAGATCATGCCGTCAGTCGGAGCAGGCGGGCGGAGCGAAGTTCCGGGCGTGGCTCAAGCGGCCCAGCCCAGCACCACCCTGCGGGTGTTCGCGCTCTTCTTTTCGATCTTGGTGACCATCACCGCGCCGATCTCCGCCGTGTTGGCCACGTGCGTGCCGCCGCAGGGCTGGAAGTCGATCTGCGCCGCGCCCTCGGCGCCGATGCGGATGGTGCGCACGGTGCCGGTGCCGCGCGGCGGCTGCACGCTCATGCTCTTGACCAGCGCCGGGTTGGCGTCGAGCTCCTCGTCGGTGATCGCGCCCACGGCCAGCGGATGGGCGGCTTCCACCAGCCGGGCCAGGCCGGCGGTCAGCGCCTCCTTGTCGAGCGGGTCGGTCATGTGGAAGTCGATGCGCGCGTAGTCGGACGTGATCGAGCAGCCGTTCACCGGCACCGGCACGAGGTGGCAGAGCAGGTGGCTCGCGGTGTGGAAGCGCATCAGCCGGTGGCGGCGCTCCCAGTCCAGGCGCGCGGTCACGGCGTCGCCGGGCTTCAGCGCGGCGAGCAGTTCGGCCTGGTCCGGCGCGGGCACGTGGACGATCTCGCGCGTGGGCTGGCCGGCCTCGTCCTTCGCCTTGCGCGTGTCGGCGATCGCCAGCGCGCGCCCGTTCGCGAGCACCAGTTCCCCGCTGTCGCCCGCCTGCCCGCCGCCCAGCGGATAGAACACGGTGCGGTCGAGCACGATGCCGGCATCGTCGATGCGCAGGATGCGGGCGTCGCAGGCGCGCAGGTAGGCGTCGGCGCGGAACAGGTCGTCGGTCATGCGGCCGATGGTAGCGGCGATGCGCGAACGGGGCGCGCCCACGCCAAAAAGCGCCCACGGCCGACAGCCCTTGGCGGCCCCGGCCGCATGATGCGGCGGTATGCGGCCTGCGGCCGGATTCACGGAGGATCGTGCATGAAGGTATCGAATGTCGCCATTTCCCCCGTCTGCGCGGCTTCGCTGGCCGCGGTGCTGGCGCTGGCCGGCTGCGGCGAGGCCGCCAAGCTGGCGCCCGAGGCCACCACCGGGCCGCGGCCGCGGCTGGCCGAGCCGAACAAGACCCTGATTCCCACCGTCAACGTCGCCGAAGCCGTCGGCTGGACCGACACCGCCGCGCCCAAGGCCGCGCCGGGCCTGCGCGTCGGCGCGCTGGCGCGCGGGCTGTCGCATCCGCGCTGGGTCTACACGCTGCCCAACGGCGACGTGCTGGTGGCCGAAAGCAACAAGCCGCCCAAGCCCGAGGGCGCCAGCGACGGCGGCGGCGGGCTGATGGGCAAGGTGCGCGGCTGGGTGATGAAGAAGGTCATGGGCCGCGCCGGCGCCAACGTGCCGAGCCCGAACCGCATCACCCTGCTGCGCGATGCCGACGGCGACGGCGCGGCCGAGGTGCGGCAGGTGTTCCTCTCGAACCTGCAGTCCCCGTTCGGCATGGCGCTGGTGGGGAACGAACTCTTCATCGCCAATGCCGATGCGCTCGTCAAGGTGCCCTACACCGAGGGGCAGACCGCCGCCACCGCCGCGCCCACGGTGGTGACGCCGCTGCCCGCGGGCATCAACCACCACTGGACCAAGAACGTGATCGCGAACGCCGAGGGCACCAAGCTCTACGTCACGGTCGGCTCCAACAGCAACATCGGCGAGAACGGCCTGGCCGCCGAGGAGGGCCGCGCCGCGATCTGGGAGGTCGATGCGAAGACGGGCGAGAAGCGGCTCTTCGCGACCGGCTTGCGCAATCCCAACGGCCTGGCCTGGGAGCCCACCACCAAGGCGCTGTGGACCGTGGTCAACGAGCGCGACGAGATCGGCAGCGACCTCGTGCCCGACTACCTGACCTCGGTGAAGGAGGGCGCCTTCTACGGCTGGCCCTGGAGCTACTTCGGCGCCAACGTCGACGCCCGCGTCCAGCCGCCGAACCCCGAGATGGTCGCCAAGGCCGTGGTGCCCGACTACGCGCTCGGCTCGCACGTCGCGCCGCTCGGGCTGGTGTTCTCCGACGCCCGCGGCATGCCGCCCGAGTTCGCGAGCGGCGCCTTCATCGGCGAGCACGGCTCGTGGAACCGCAAGCCCAAGTCGGGCTACAAGGTGGTGTTCGTACCCTTCGTCGGCGGCGTGCCGAACGGGCAGCCGGTCGACGTGCTGACCGGCTTCCTCTCGGCCGACGAGAAGGCCCAGGGCCGCCCGGTGGGCGTGGCGCTCGACAAGGGCGGCGCGCTGCTCGTGGCCGACGACGTGGGCAACACGGTCTGGCGCGTGTCGCGCGGCACGCCCAACTGAGAGCGGTTAGCTGCGGCGCGCCGAGGACAGCCGCGGCACCAGCTGCGCCGCCGGCCCGTCGACCCGGCGCCGGCCGGTGTCGCCGCGCAGATGGTCGAACAGCAGCGCGATGGCCTGCTGCGCCACCTGGTCCAGGTGCAGGTCCACGGCCGTGAGCGGCGGCACGCTGGTGCGCGCGCGCAGGCCGTCGTAGCGCGTGGCGACCATCACGTCCTCGGGAATGCGCCGGCCGGCGGCGAGCGCGGCCGCCACCGCGCCGGTCGCGAAGGCGTCCACCGGCACGCAGAAGGCATCGATGTCGGGATGGGCCTCGAGCAAGGCCAGCGCGGCTCGCCGCCCGCCGCCCTCGCCCTCGGCCTCGTCGACCAGCGACAGCAGCGGCGCCTGCCCCTGCGCGGCGGCGAACGCCAGGTAGGCCGCGCGCGCTTCCACATACGAGTTGCGCCGGGCCGCGCCGAGGATCATCGCGATCCTGCGCGCGCCCTGCGCATGCAGGTGGTCGAGCAGCAGCGTCGTCGTCGGCCCCGAGTGGATGTCGACGTAGGGCGGCAGCGCCGCCTCGTCCGGCGCGGACGCGCCCTGCGCATCCACCGCCGGCTTGCCGATCGCCACCACCGGCAGGCCGCGCCGCTGCAGGTAGGCCAGGTTCGGGTCGTCCGCCGAGGGCTCGATGACCAGCGCGCCGTCCACGTCGAGCAGTTCCATCGGCACGCGCCCGTTCTCCATCGGCGGCGCCAGCACCAGCGCCAGGCGGCGGTCCAGCGCCTCGGCGGCCGCCACGGCCGCCACCTCCATCAGGAAGCCGAGCCGCGAGGGGCCGCCCGCCACCGCGAAGGGCATCGACGACAGCAGCACGATCATGTGCGCCTCGCCGGTGCGCAGCCGCTGCGCGTTGCGGTTCGGGCGGTAGCCGAGCTTCAGCGCCGCCTGCTCGACGCGCGCCCGGGTCTCGGCATCGACCTGGCCGCGCGCGTTGAGCGCATGCGACACCGTGGTCGGCGACACGCCCGCTTCGCGCGCCACGTCCTTGATGTTGGCGCGGGGCGTGGGGTGGGTGCTCATCCCGTTGACCTTTTCAAAAAGCGGTGATTCAATTCCCAAATCGTTTTGGGGCTCGCTGCCACGGAATGTACTTCACCCGCCTCGGCGGCTTTTTTTGCCAGTGTGCCCAAATCGATTTGGGCGCGATCCGGTTCAAGGATTCACTCATGTCCCGTGTTCCCGACGCCTCTGCTGTGCTTCCCTCTGCCTCCTCGCCGTCGCCCGCCGCCACGCCGGCCGGCACGGCCCCGGTCGATGCGATGCTGCCGTTCCCGCAACTGCTGCTGTTCGGCCTGCAGCATGTGCTGGTGATGGCGGCCGTGCCGATCACCTCGGTGTTCCTGGTGGCCAAGGCGCTGGGACTGCCCGGCGCGCTCACGGTCAACCTGATCAGCGCCACCTTCCTGCTCTGCGGCATCGGCACGCTGCTGCAGTCGTTCGGGCCGTGGAAGTTCGGCGCCCGGCTGCCTTTCGTGATGGTGCCGGGCGGCGCGCCGATCCTGATGTTCGTCACCATCGCCCAGCAGCGCGACCTGCAGACCGCCTCGGGCGCGGTGATCCTGACGGCGCTGTTCTACTTTCTGGTGCTGCCGGTGTTCGCACGCTGCCTGCGCTACTTTCCGAAGATCGTCATCGGCACCTTGCTGCTGCTGGTGTCCGTCAATCTGGTGAAGGTCTACGGCGGCATCATCGCGGGCAAGGCGGGCTCGGCCACCTTCGCCGACCCGGTGAACATCGGTCTCGCGCTCGCGACCATCGGCTTCACCGTGCTGTTCGCACGCGTGTTCAAGGGCACGCTCGGCCAGCTCGCGGTGCTGCTCGGGCTGTTGGCCGGCACGCTGCTCGCGGCGGCTTTCGGGCTGATGGATGCGAGCGCGGTGGCGGCGGGGCCGTTCTGGAGCGCGCCGACCTTGCTGCCGTTCGGCATGCCGCGCTTCGACATCGTGGCGGCGGTGCCGCTCCTGATCTTCAGCATCATCTCGATGGTCGAGGCCACCGGACAGACGGTGGCGGTGGCCGACGTGGTGGGCCGCAGGATCGATGCGCGCGACGTGGTGCCGCGCACCATCCGCGGCGACGCGGTGGTGTCGCTCGCGGGCGGCTTTTTCGGCACCTCGATGATCATCACCAGCGGCGAGAACATCGGCATCGTGCGCGCCACCAACGTGCGCTCGCGCTACGTGACGGCGGCCGCGGGCGTGATCCTGATCCTCATCGCGCTGTCGGCGCCGCTCGGCCGGCTGGCGAGCGCCATTCCCTCGGCCGTGGTCGGCGGCACCGCAATGGTGGTGTTCGCGATCATCGGCACCATGGGCATCGACATGCTGCGCAAGGTCGACCTGCACGAGCGCGGCAACATGTTCGTGCTGGCCGGCGCGCTGACCATGGGCCTGCTGCCGATCCTGGTGCCGGGCCTCTACAGCCGCTTTCCCGACACGCTGCAGCTGGTGCTGGGCAACGGCCTGGCGATGGGCTCGCTCACGGCGGTGGTGCTCAACATGGTGTTCAACCGCGTGCATGCCGAAGGGGCCGAAGGCCCCGCGGCAGCGCCCGCGCCGCACTGAGGCGCCGCGCGTTTCCTTTTTCTTCTTTTCCGTTCCTTCCCACCATGTCTCCTGACCTCGATGCCGCGTTCTTCGCGGCCGACGAGCTGCTGCTCGTTCCCGACCATTTGATGCTGCGCGACGGCCCCGTGAGCGGCCATGCCGTGCGCGTCGCGAACCGCTGTTTCCAGGACGTCGGCCCGGCCGAAGCGCTCGCCGCGCGCCACCCGCATCTCACGCCGCTGCACCTGCCCGGCCGGCTGCTGATGCCCGGCATGATCGACGCGCACCACCACCTCACGCAGTCCTTCGGCAAGTCGCTGGCCTATGGCGAGCCTTCGGAGATCTTCCGGCGCGTGTGGGTGCCGCTCGAAAGCAGCCTGGACGACGAGTTCGTCTACATGGCGTCCAAGCTCGCGGCGCTCGAATCGCTGCGCGGCGGCTTCACCACCGTGTGCGATGCGGGCACGCGCGCGCCGGGCGACATCGGCGCCGTCGCCACCGCCGTGCAGGAGGCCGGGCTGCGCTGCGTGCTGGGCCTGATCTGCAACGACGGCGGCAACGACAGCAGCGCGGCCGAGCGCGAGGCGATCCGCGCGCGCGCCGCGCGCTTCCTGCAGCGCTGGTCCGACACGCCGCTGGTGCATCCCTCGCTCGCGATCTCGGTGCCCGAGGCCGCATCGGACGAGATGCTGGTGGCGGTGTCGGCGCTGTGCGCCGAAGCGGGCGCCGTGTTCCAGACCCACGTCAACGAGCACCTCGCCTCGGTCGAGCGCTCGGTGGTGCAGCGCGGCCTGCGGCCGCTCGAACTGCTGGCCCGGCTGGGCGCGCTCGGTCCGCAGGTGCTGATCGCGCACGGCACGCTGGTCACGCCGTCGGAGCTCATGCTGCTGCGCGACACCGACACGGCCGTGAGCTACAACCCCGTCGCGAGCCAGTGGAAGGGCAATGCGGTGGCACCCGCGAACCTGATGGCGGCCATGGGCATCCGCTTCGGCCTGGGCACCGACGCCACGCGCAGCGACGGCTTCCGGCTGATGGACGCGGCCGAGGCGGCGCAGAAGCTGGCCTTCGGCCTGGCGACCGGCGATGCGTCGAGCGGCGGCGGCTGGACCTGGTTCGACCATGCCACGCACGAGGGCGCACGCGCGGCAGGCCTGGCCCACCGCACCGGCGAGATCGCGGTGGGCAAGGCGGCCGATTTCCTGATCGTCGACGTCGACACGCCCGAGATGTGCACCTCCGTCGACCTGACCTGGGACCTCGTGCGCCTGGGCAACCGCGACCAGATCCAGGCGGTGTTCGTCGACGGCCGGCTGCGCCTCTGGGAAGGCTGGCCGCCCGACTGGGACGCGCGCGCACTGCAGCGCGAGCTGGCGCGCGTGGCCCATGCGGCGATGGACCGCGCGCCCATCGTGCGGCTGCATCCGCCGGCGGCCGAGCACCGTCGCCTGTCGGCGGTTGCGCGCCAGGGACGGGCTCTGCAGTGAGCGCGCAGCACCTCTTTCTCGTGTCGCTCGCCGTGCTGTTCGCCGCCTTCGTGCAGGGCGCGACCGGCGTGGGCTTCGCACTGATCGCCGCGCCGGTGATCGGCATCGTGCGGCCCGAGCTGCTGCCGGTGTGCGTGCTGGTGCTGATGCTGCCGCTCAACCTCTACGTGCTGTGGCGCGAGCGCGGCGCCATCGACCGCATCGGTGCGGGCTGGATCAGCGGCGGGCGCGTGGTCGGCACGGCCGGCGGGCTCTGGGTGCTGGCGGCATTGAGCGCGACGCATCTCGCGCTCTTCGTCGGCATCTCGACCATCGCGGCGGCGCTGGTCACGCTGATGATGCCGGCCTTCTCGCCGGGTCGCACCGCCTTCGTGTCGGCCGGCCTCATCACCGGCGTGACCGAAACCGCGACCGGCATCGGCGGCCCGCCGCTGGCGCTGGTCTACCAGCACCAGCCGCCGCCCACGATGCGATCGACGATCGCGCTCTGCTTCCTCGTGGGCGAACTGGTGTCGCTCGCCACCTTGATGGCGACGGGCCGCATCGACGGTGCGCAGCTCGAGGCGGCGGCGTGGCTGCTGCCCGCACTCGTCGCCGGCGCGGTGCTGAGCCGCATCGTGCATCGCCGGATCAATGGCCGCGCGCTGCGGATCTTCGTGCAGGTCTTCGCGATCGTGTCCGGCGCCGCGCTGCTGCTGCATTCATTCTGAAGACCGGCGCCCGGCCTGCGGCCATGCCGCGCGGGCGATGCGGAAGAGCCGGTGGCGGCGCAGCGCATGGCCTTCGGGGACGGAAGGATGGTCGAAGGCACCGGCAGCGTCCTCGCGCATGCCGATGCGCGCCATCACCGCAGCCGAACGCAGGTTGCCGGCGGCGGTGAACGCCACGATCTCCGCCAGCCCGAGCTGCTCGAAACCCACCTGCAGCGCACCGCGCGCGGCCTCGCTCGCGAAGCCGTGGCCCCAGGCGTGGCGCGCGAAGCGCCAGCCGATCTCCACGCAGGGCGAAAAAGGCAGTGCCACCTGCGGCACGTTGAGGCCCGTGAAGCCGAGGAATTCGCCCGAGCCCTTGCGCTCGACGGCCCACAAGCCCCAGCCGTTCGCCGCGATGCGCGCCTGGATGCGTTCGGCGAACGCGTCGCTGTCGGCGCGCGCGGGCAGCGGCAGCAGGAAGGCCATCACCTGCGGATCGGCCGCGAGCGCGGCAAAGGGCGCGAGATCGCTCTCGCACCACTGGCGCAGCCGCAGCCGCGGGGTGTCGAACTCGATGAGAGGGCGTGGGAGCGGGGCACCGTCGGTCATGCGACCGATTGTGCTCAGAAGCCCGCCAGCACCACCTTGCCCTGCGCCTTGCCGCTCTCGATCAGCGCATGCGCGCGGCGCAGGTTCTCGGCGTTGATGGTGCCGAAGCTCGCGTTCGCCGTGGTGCGGATGCGGCCGGCGTCGACCAGCGCGGCCACCTCGGCCAGCAGCGCGCCCTGCTGTGCGATGTCGGGCGTCTCGAAGCGCGAGCGCGCGAACATCATCTCCCAGTGCAGCGAGAGCGACTTGGTCTTGAGCGGCATCGCGTCGAGCGTCTTCATGTCGTCGATCACCGCGAGCTGGCCCTGGGGCTTGAGGCTTTCGATGATCTGCGCGTAGTGCTGCTCGGTCTGCGTCAGGCTCGCGACCATGTCGACCTCGCCGATGCCGGCGGCGCGCAGCTCGGCCGAAAGCGGCTTCGAATGGTCGATCACCGCATGGGCGCCGAGGGCCAGGCACCAGGCGCGCGTCTCGGCACGCGAGGCGGTGGCGATCACGCGCAACTGCGTGAGCTGCCGCGCCAGCTGGATCAGGATCGAGCCCACGCCGCCGGCGCCGCCCGTGACCAGCAGTGTCTGGCCCGCGCCGCCGCCCTTGGGCACGCGCAGGCGGTCGAACAGCAGCTCGTAGGCGGTGATGGTGGTCAGCGGCAGGGCGGCGGCCTGCGCGTCGTCGAGGCTCTTCGGCGCGAGCGCGGCGATGCGCTCGTCCACCGCATGCAGCTCCGCGTTGGCGCCGGGCCGCACGATCGAGCCGGCGTAGTACACGCGGTCGCCGGGCTTGAAGTTCTTCACCTGCGCACCGACCGCCTCGACCGTGCCCGCGGCGTCCCAGCCCAGCACCTTGGGCTGGCCGGCCTCCGGCGCCATGTTGCGGCGCACCTTGGTGTCGACCGGGTTGACCGAGACCGCCTGCACGCGCACCAGCAGGTCGCGCGGGCCGGGCGTGGGGGCCGGCAGTTCGATGTCCTGGAGCGATTCGGGGTCGTCGATCGGAAGGGATTGGTAGTAGCCGATGGCTTTCATGGTGCCGGTCCTTGGAGGTGATGCGATGGACGAACTTTAGAGGCGCAATCGGGGTTTGATAAGCTGGCAGAGAAAAGCAACAGCTTCAAATGAAAATTGAAAATCTGTCGGACCTGCAGGTGCTGGTGCAGACCGCGCGCGGCGGCACGCTCACGGCCGCCGCCCATGCGCTGGGCCTGACGCCCGCGGCCGCCAGCGCCACGCTCAAACGATTGGAGACGCAGCTCGGCGCGCGCCTGTTCGAGCGCTCCACGCGCGCGATGCGGCTCACGCCGCAGGGCCAGACGCTGCTCGACTATGCGGTGCGCGCCTTCGAGCTGCTCGACGAGGGCGAGTCGCTGGTCACGGCCGACCGCGGCGAACTGGTCGGCACCCTGCGCGTGGCCGCGCCGTCGGACCTCACGCGCAGCACGCTGCTGCCGTGGTTCGACGAATTCCTCGCGCTGCATCCCGGGCTGCAGCTCTCGCTGTCGGTCGGCGACCGGCTGCTGGACGTGATGCGCGATGAGGTCGACGTGGCGCTGCGCTACGGCACGCTGGCCGATTCGCGCCTGGTCGCACGGCCCTTCGCGCAGACCAGCCCGCTGCTCACCGCCTCGCCCGCCTACCTGCGCCGCCATGGCGCGCCCAAGGCGCCGCAGGAGCTGGTGCACCACAACTGCCTCACCTTCAACCGCGGCGGGCGGCGCCACCGTACCTGGCGTTTCGCGCAGCACGGGCAGTGGACCGAAGTGCGCGTGAAGGGCGACCGCAGCGTGGACGACGCCTCGCTCGCGCGCGAATGGGCCGTGGCGGGCCACGGCATCACGCTGAAGTCGGCGCTCGACGTGCGCGACGACATCGCGAGCGGCCGGCTGGTGCATCTGCTGCCCGAATGGGAGACCGAGCCCTATCCGCTGCATGCGCTGCTGCCGAGCGGGCGCTTCGTGCCGGCGCGGGTGCGCGCGCTGGTGGACTTCCTGGCCGGAAGGTTCGAGGCGCTTGAGTTTCCAGACTCGCATCCGCTCCGATAGCTCGAGCGAGCCGCACGCTACCTCGAATCAGGTTTTGATCAGATCCACCGCTGGAGTCAACATGCGGCTCAACAGGATGCCGAACGAGAGAAACTATGACCTGGACTGAAACTGGCCGAGGCGATCGAAACACTTCATAAACGCCGCCCGAGCACCGTTGTCAGCCCCTTCTGCGAGGTTTCAGAGCGCGCCAAATAGCGCTAGCCAGCCGACGCGCGGGACGCATGAACCAACGTGTTGCACCGTGCTCGTAGAGGAAGTAGTAGCGCTCCACCATCCGGTACCCGCGCGATGAAGTCATCGCATGCAGTCGGTCGTTCAACGCATTTCGCTCGGTCAGGATGCAAGCGTTCATTGCCTGCGCCGCACGCAGCTCCTCGGATTCCTGCTCGAACCTCTCGAGTCGGGAGCGGCTGTCCGTACTTCGCTCGTGAAGCTTCGAAGCCAAAAGGAGCCTTGCGTTTCGCTCGAAAGTGATCTGCGCTTTGTAGAGGTGGATTTCACTCCTGAGTCTCTGTATTTCCCTTCCCTCGGCATCGAATCCCACTGCCGGTAAGACAGCATTCTCTGTACCTGATTGCTGCTCGACGGAGTGCTTGGCGCCGTGTTGAGCGAGCTCGTTTTGCAAGCGCTTGTTCTCGGCTTTCGCAGCGAGCCAACTGGCCCACGGACGCACGTAGGCTCGATGCGAAATGGGCGCTGCAATCAGCACGCGCGGCAAGGGTGCCCCCCAGACGCCCACATAAAAGCTGGCCTTCTCAAAATCCACCTCATGGCCGAGTTGAGCCGGCAGGAACTGCGACGCCACCGCATCACTGCCTTCGACAAGCGTGGACAGATGAGTGCCGGCCCGCTGCGCCCAGCGATCGCTCGCGTCGCAGATTCCGAAACCGATCACTGGCATACCCAACAGCCACTGCGCAGCATCTCCGAGCACGCCAGTCGTCGCATGCCGGAATTCCGCAAACGTATAGGTCTTTAGATGGAACTCATTGCGTTCGCCGCCAGCCACTCCCGAATCGTTGGGGCAACTGATTACTATCATCCCTCCGAGGGCCAGCCGATCACGGATACTGCGCAGAAGAGACGACACATCCCGCACATGCTCAATGGTCTCGAAGCTAACGATGAGATCGAATGGTTCCTCTCCGGACAGCAGGCGGTCCAAGTTGCAGGCATCGCCCGTTCGAAACGTTATGCCTGAATTCGCAAAGTGCTCGTTCGCAACGGTAATCGCATCCTGCGAGATGTCGACACCAACGACTGAATCGGCCCCCCACTTCTTCAATAGAGAACTCCCGTAACCTTCACCGCAGGCAACATCCAGGACACGCTTGCCCTTGCAAGCTTCGCTGAGCAGCCTATAACGCGACAGATGTTCCGCCGCCAGCATGGACTCGTATGCCATACCCGTGTTGAAGTGCAGTCGTTCAATCATTCTTTGTGAAGAAAATTTCCGCAATACGGGCTGCGTAGGCTTGAGGACCGTTTCTTTGTTGCAAGCGTGTCAATGCATTGGAGGCGTGTTCTTCGCGCTGTTGCGGATGGTCAGCGTACGCAATCAAAGCGTCCGCGATCAGGTTAGCCATCGAGTCGTCGTCGGCCAGCGAGGGCAGGAGGATTCCGGTAAGACCATGCTCAACGACCTCGCTGACGCCGCCGACGTCCGGCGCCACGATGGGCAAGCCTCGCGCTGTAGCTTCGAGAAGCACATTCGGAACGCCTTCGAAGAGGCTGGTGAGCAGAAAACACATCGGTTCCACGCTCAGCACTTGCTCGAAGCTGGCGAACTCGCCGTGCAATCGCACGTTCGCGTGCATCATCAGCGCGTCGGCACAAAAATGGTTCAGAACCGGGGTGCCGAAGATATGTAGCGTCAGTTCGGATTGACGCTCCCTCAAGCGGGCGGCAACTAAGGGCAACAGACCAGGACGCTTTTGATGATCGAGCCGACCCGCCCATGCCACTGCAGGTGCCGCGCAGCCGATTGACTCCGCAAGTGCAGACTTGTCTGTCCTTGCGGGTTCCCGCGCGTACAGCAGGCACCACCGATCCTGGTGCCGGCCAAGCCGCCGCCTGTCCTCGTCGATGATGAATTGGTTGTCCGCCACCACGATATCGATCTCATCAATGAGCGCCGAAACGAGTTCGAATCCATGGTGGAGGCTGAGTGCTCGTCCGTGGACGAAGTTGCATTCATCCGCAAACCGGTAATAGATGCGCGTGCACTGCTTCAACAGGTGCAGGTATCGGCGAGCGAAGGCATGTGCGTATTGGCTTTGCTTCAAGTGCAGGCGAGCCCGCCCTGCGCAGGCCTCGATCGCCTTGAGCGTCAGGAGGATCCGAGCTCCCTCGTCCAGTTCAGGGCAAATCAGCTCGAAGTCGATGACGGTGGAGTTGGTCGGCAACCTGTCCAGCCAGTTCGAACCGCGGCGAGACTGTCCCAGGAAAACCAATGAATTCGCGGTGGCCCCGGTCGCATTGAGCGCGTGCATCACGTCCAGCAGGTAGCGCTCGCCGCCGCCTACCCCCATCGACGGCAATACAAACACATCGTCGAACCTCTTGCCGCCGATGAGTCGGCACATCTCGTAGTAAGCGATCCCAATCTGTACGTTGCAGAAGCTCAGGTTGTTGTATTGAGGTGACGCGGCAATCTCCGCCGGATGGATTTGAGGATCAATACGGTTGGCTGCCACACAAAGGTCGAAGATCACAGGATTGTTGACATCCGTTTGCTGAGCGATAAGCCGCTCACGCCAGGCCGGGGCGCTTTTGAAGCGCGCATACCCTTCCGCGGCCAAGCGCAGAAACAACAGTGGCTTGAATAGCCCCGATGGAGGGATCTGCCTGGCCGATAGAGCGTTTGCCTGCCTCAAAAGACTGTTGTCGCGCTGCCTGTAAAAAAAGATGGCGTTTGGCGCAGCATGAAAGCTGTAGCCTTTGGATAGTGCCTCGGCATTAAAGAACCAATCTTCATAGGCATACCCTTTGGTAAGCCGCAAATCCGCGAACGGCAACTCCTCCAGGAGACGACGGGGGCAGCAAATTCTCGAAACGAACGGATGGCAATCGACGAATGGGAGTGGCGTGATGGTCTTGGCGTCAAAATACGTGACAACGTAGGAATCAACTCCAAACGCGATCAATGTTTCGCATATATGAATGCTGCGCGGCCCATGTCGTTGAGTTGAAAAGAAAATCTCGGCGAAGCCATTGTAGGAAATCAGATCATCGGCATCCTGCAAAAAAAGCCATTCGCCACAGGCCGCCGCCGCTCCATCATTGCGAGACAATCCGAGCGACCCGTTTTCAACCTCAATGACCTTCTTTTGTTTGAAGCCTGCGGGCATTGTGCTTTCGGCAATACTTCTGATCGAGTTGGTCGGTTTGTCGAGGACGATAACGAGTTCAAGCGCTATGCCCAGGGCTTCTGCATACATTGCAGCTTCTTCCACGGAGCTCAGGGTCCGCGTGATGTAGTTATCCTCGTTATGACAATTGAGTACTATTGTTAAATCAATGTCCATCGAACTCCCTGCCTTCCGCGCTAGTCTAATTTGTGCGCAGGGGTTTTCTCGCGGAAATGTTCGTTGTTGAGGCGTTCTCGGTAAAAAGTCTCAAATTTGAAATAAAAAGAAGAGTAAGCCTTTCGAGGCGGCATTAATGCCTGCTATCGCAGCGGCGCTGACTCTCGCTGCCTCAAGAGAAAAATCATGAAGCGATGGTCCACACCACCGCGACCACGCTCAATAGACCTCGACCAGCGTAGTACTTGGGCGGGAAAGCGCCGCTCAGATGAGCGGCGTCACCGCGCCGTCCATCGCGAGGATCGCGCCGGTGATGTAGCTCGCCTTCGGCGACGCGAGGAACACCACCGCGTTGGCGATCTCCTCCGGCGCCGCGATGCGGCCGAGCGGCAGCCGCGCCTTGGCGCGCTGCAGCGCCTCGTCGCTGTCGATGCCCTGGAGCCTGGCGTCGGCCTTCATGCCTTCCTGCAGCCGCTCGGTCAACGTGAGGCCGGGGTTCACCGCGTTCACGCGCACGCCCCTGGCCGCATAGGCCGAGGCCATGCCGGCGCTCACCAGCATCAGCGCCGCGTTGGCCGCGCCGCCCGCCATGTGCACCGGGCTCGCGACCTTGCCGCCCTGGCCGATCACGTTGACGATGGCGCCGCGGCCGCGCTGCCCCATGCGCTTGACGACCGGATCGATCATGTGGATGTAGGTGAAGTACTTGGCGTCCATCGCGTCGTGCCAGGCGCGGGGGTCCAGTTCGTCGGGTGGCGTGCGGCGCGCGGCGCCCGCGGAGTTGACGAGCACGTCGACCGGGCCGAAGGCCTTTTCGGCCGCATCGAGCGCAGCCACCGCGCCGGCGGGGTCCTTGAGGTCGGCCGCATGCACCGCGACGCGGTCCTCGGCCGACGCGAAGGCCTCCATGAGCGTGCGGCGGCCCTGCTGCAGGTTCTGCAGCTCGCGCGAAACCAGGCTCACGCGCGCGCCTTCGCGCAGGAAGCCGAGCGCGCAGGCGAGGCCGATGCCCTTGCTGCCGCCGGTGATGAGTACGTGCTGGTCCTGGAGCTGCAGATCCATGGGGAGTGTCCTTGGGTGGCGTGGAGGAGGGGACCGGCCGGTCGCGGCCGGCGGCGGGGTCGCGTGGATTGAAGCACCGCTCTAAGATCGCCGGATGAACGCATCCCCGGTATCCCTGCCCCGCTTCTGGTCTCAGCTCACGACGCGCGACTTCGCGGCGCTCGATGTGACAGCCACGGTGGCGGTGCTGCCGCTCGGCGCCACCGAGCAGCACGGGCCGCACCTGCCGCTGGGCGTGGACAGCGTGCTGGCCGACGGCATCGTCGCCGCCGCGCTGCCGTTGCTCGCGCCCGAGCTGCCGGTGCTGTTCCTGCCGACGCAGCAGATCGGCCTGAGCCCCGAGCATGCGCGCTTCGCGGGCACCCTGACGCTCTCGGCCGAGACGCTGATCCGCGTCTGGAACGAGATCGGCGCCGGCGTGGCGCGGGCCGGCGTGAGGAAGCTGGTGCTCTTCAATGCGCACGGCGGCCACGTGGGCGCGATGGACATCGTCGCGCGCGAGCTGCGCGCCGCGCACGGCCTCATCGTCTACAGCGTGAGCTGGTTCAACCTGCCGCTCGGCGATGCGGGCGCGCAGTTCAGCGCCGGCGAGCACCGCTTCGGCGTGCATGCCGGCCAGATCGAGACCTCGATGATGCTGGCGCTCGCGCCGCAGCAGGTGCGCATGCAGGCGGCGAAGGATTTCCGCTCCACGTCGGAGGCGCGCGCGGCCGGCTACGAGATCCTCGGCAACGGCCGCAGCGCGAAGCTCGGCTGGGCGATGGAGGACTACAACGCCGAAGGCGCCGCAGGCAATGCGGCCGCCGCGACCGCGCAGGCCGGCCAGGCGGTGATCGACACCGCCGCACGGCAGCTGGCGCTGCTGCTCGACGAGGTCTCCCGGCTGCCGCTCAGCACCGCCAACACGGGGCCGCTGGTTTAGCCGGCGTGTGGCTTGGAAAGCGGGCTGCCGGACGCAGAGGACGCGAAGATTCCGCAGAGGACGCGAAAAAGAAAAAACAAAATATTGGTTTTCCTTTCGCGCCCTTCGCGAAACCTTCGCGTCCTCTGCGTCCGGTACCCGTCTTCAGCGGCCTGAAGAATCAACCCCCGGCCAGCACTTCCGCAAACATCGACGAATCCACATTGCCGCCGCTCACGCTGATGCCGACCGTCTTGCCGCGCCAGCGTTCGCGCTGCTGGAGCGCGCCGGCGAGCGCCGCCGCCCCCGCGCCTTCGGCGACGTTGTGCGTGTCGCTGAAGAGGATGCGCATCGCCTCGCCCACTTCGTCGTCGGTGACCGCGATCACGTCGTCGGCCTCGCGCAGGATCACGTCCACCGATTCGGGCACCGGCATGCGGCAGGCCATGCCGTCGGCGAGCCGCGTGCTCACGGGCGACGCCACCGGCCGGCCGGCGCGGAAGGAATCGCGGTACGCCGTGGCATGGGCCGACACCACGCCGACGAGCCGGGTCGACACGCCGCAGTGCGCGCGTGCCGCGGCCGCCGCGGCAAAGCCCGAGCCGAGGCCGATGGGCAGGAACAGCACGTCGGGCGGCGCATCGCGCAGCGCCTCGAAGAATTCGACGTACGCGGTCGACACGCCGCGCACCAGCTCGCGGTGGAACGAGGGCACGCGGTGCAGCCCGTCGCGCTCCGCGAGCATGGCCGCATGTTCGGCGGCGGCCTGGAAGTCGTCGCCGTGCTCGACCAGCTCGACCCCGAGCGCACGCATGGCGGCGTTCTTCTCGACCGAGTTGCCATGCGGCACCACGATGGTGGCCCCGATGCCGTGGCGCCGCGCCGCGAAGCCGACCGACTGGCCATGGTTGCCGCGCGTGGCGCTGATCGCATGGCGCACGCCGGGCTGCTCGCGCATCAGCGTGTCGAAGTAGGTCAGCCCGCCGCGGATCTTGAAGGCGCCGGCGGGCGTGTGGTTCTCGTGCTTGGCCCAGACGGTGCAGCCCAGGCGCTGCGCGAGCAGCGGCCAGGCGTATTGCGGCGTGGGCGGCATGGCCGCGCGCACCGTGCGCTGGGCGGCTTCGATCTCTTCGCGGGTGAATCTCACGGGGGTGTTCCTCGGGTCTCTGCCTATTTGCGTTCGGTCAGCGCCACGCGCACGGCGAGCGCCGCGAGCACGCTGCCCATCACGTAGCGCTGCGCGCGCAGCCAGCCCGCGCTTTGCGACAGCACCGCCGTGATGCTCGCGGCGCCGAGGATCATGAGCGTGTTGACGGCGGCGCTGCTCGCGATCTGCGCCGCGCCGAGCTGCATGCTCTGCAGCAGCACCGAGCCGCGCTCGGGGTGGATGAACTGCGGGAAGAAGGAGAGATAGAACATCGCCACCTTCGGATTCAGCAGGTTCGTGAGAAAGCCCATCCGGAACAGCCTGCCCGGCGGATCGGCGGGCAGTGCGCGCGCTTCGAAGGGCGCGCTGCCGCCGGGCCGGACCGCCTGCCAAGCGAGCCACAGCAGGTAGGCCGCGCCCGCGAGCCGGATCGCGTCGAACGCGAGCGGCACCGCCAGCAGCAGCGCCGTGAGCCCGAGCGCGGCGGCGAACAGGTGCACGAGGAAGGCCGCCAGCACGCCGCCGAGCGACACCAGCCCGGCGCGCCGGCCCTGCACCAGCGTGCGCGAGACGCAATAGATCATGTTCGGCCCCGGCGTGAGCGCGAGCACCATCGAGGCGAGTGCGAACCAGGCGATTTCGGTCAGGCTGAGCATGGTCAGATTCCTTCGGAGTGCAGCGTGACGGGGCCGCGCGGCGTGTCGAGCACCGCGACCAGGTCGGGCGCGCCCGGCTGCACCGCCAGGCCCTGCATGCCGATGCGCGAGAGCGCGGCCGCGAGTTCGGGCGCGCGGGGATGCGCGGCCTGCAGCGACCGGAGCGAAAGGCCGGAGGCCGGCATCGCATCGGTCGGATGCGCCGGTCCCCACTGGATCAGCGTGGGCAGCGCGCCGTAGAAGAGCCGCTGGCCGTCGTCGCGCACGGTGATCTGCCATTCGAGCCGGCCCGCGGGCGTTTCGCGCGAGGCCGCGAGCAGCGCGCCGCGGTCGATGTGCATGCGCTCGTCGCGCGCGAGCGCCTGCACCGCGGCGCTTGCGTCGGCCACGCTCGCGACGAAGTGCACGAGCCGCGGTCCGCGCCGTGCCAGGCTCGCCTGCAGCACCGGATCGTCGAGGTCGAACCAGCGCCGCGTGCCGGGCCGCGAGGGCTTCTTGCCGGGCTCGATGGCGATGATCTCGAGGTACGCGCGCGGAAAGGCCGCGCTGGTGATGTTCAGCAGCCGGTTGTGCGTGCCCATCAGCGGATGCACGCCGCCCGGCCCCGGCGTCACGCCGAGCGTGGCCTCGCACCAGGCCACGCCCTCGTCAAGCGAGGCGGCGGCGATCACGAGATGGTCGAGTTGTGCGTGTGGCATGTCGGTGCGTCGGCTGGCGTTAGAGACTGACCTCGCCGTCGATGCAGGTGACGGCGTCGCCGCCCACCCACACCGTGCCGTCGGCATCGCGCTCGATGTGCACGCGCCCGGCGCGGCCGAGGCACTGGCCCTGCGCGGCGAGGTAGCGCGCGGGCACGTGGCCGTCGGCGATCAGCCATTCGGCGAGGCCGGCGTTGAGGCTGCCGGTGACCGGGTCTTCCTCCACGCCGATGGGGGCGGCGAAGGCACGCACTTCGAGGTCGATCTTCGCGCCGTCGCCCTGGCTTTCGTCGGCCGTCGCCGCCGGGGCGCGGCCGCCGAAGGCGCGCGCTTCGCGGTTCGAGCGGCCGATCAGCATCGGCTCCTCGGGCGCGGCCGGCACGCCCGCGACGCCGACCTTCACGCCCAGCGCCTTCAGCAGGCCGTGGTCGGGCGCGAGGCCGAGCACGGTGTCGGCGTCGCTGAGCAGCAGGCCGAACCAGACCGGTCCGTTGTCGAGCACCTGCGCCGCCACGATCTGCTGCGCCTTCAGGCCCAGCGCGCCCGCCACCTTGGCGAGCAGGCTCGGGCTCGGCGCGCTGCGCCGCAGCGGCGGGGCCGAGAAGGCGAGGCGGCCGCCTTCTTCACGGCGCAGCGCCACCAGGCCCACGGCGCATTGCTGCACGATGCGCCCGCGGGCGCGCGGCTTGCCGCCGGCCTGCAGCCAGGCGTGGCAGCTGCCGATGGTCGGATGGCCCGCGAAGGGCAGCTCGCCGCCCGGCGTGAAGATGCGCACGCGGTAGTCGGCCGTGGGCTCGGTGGGCGGCAGCAGGAAGGTGGTCTCGGACAGGTTGGTCCACTGCGCGAAGCGCTGCATCGCGTCGTCGTCGAGCCCGCTGCCGTCCAGCACCACCGCGAGCGGATTGCCGCGGTAGGGCGTGGCGGTGAACACGTCGACTTGCTTGAAGGGGCGGGTTTTCATCGGATCCGGAGGGAAGGAGGGTGCGTCATTCGAGGCCCAGGTCGAGCACGCCGCGCGCGCCCGGCCGGGAAAGCAGCTGGCCGTACCAGCGCTCGAGGTTCGGCCAGGCCGGGCGCTGGTACTCGGCCGGCGGCAGGCCGAACCAGCGGTGGGCTTCGCAGCCGATCGGGATGTCGGCCATCGTGAAATGCTCGCCCGCCATGAAGGGCTGCCGCGCCAGGTGCGCATCGAGCAGGGCGAACAGCGCCTCGCTCGCATGCACGGAGGCCGCGATCAGCGCGGGCTGGCGCTCGGCGGGCGGGGTGCGCACCCACTGGATGAAGGCGTCGCGGCTCGCGCGGTTGAGCGTGGTCTGCTGCCAGTCCATCCAGCGCTCGGCATCGAAGCGCGCGGGCAGTTCGCTCGGATAGAACCGGCCGTGCGAATGCTTCGCGCACAAGTAGCGCACGATCACGTTCGATTCCCAGAGCGTCACCCGCTCGCTGCCTTCGCCGTCGTCGATGGCGGGCACCATCGCGTTCGGGTTGAGCGCAAGGTATTCCGGCGTCTGCACCACGCCGAACCGGCCGCCGGCCTCGGTGCGCTGGAAGTCGAGCCCGAGCTCCTGCGCGCACCAGACGACTTTGCGCACGTTGATCGAACTGATGCGGCCCCAGATGTTGAGCATGTTCTTCAGCTTCCTTGGACGGATGTGGCGGACAGGATGGACGGCGCGGACGGACGCTCGAGCAGCAGCAGGCGGATCGCCAAGCCGGCCATCACCAGCGCCAGCAGGCCGCGCTGGAACTTCTCGGCCCCGGGGCGGCGGCGCAGCCAGCGGCCGAGCTGTCCGCTGCAGGCACCGAGCAGCGCGTTGAACGCGAGCGCGGCGGCCGAGAGCATGACGCCGAGCTGCACCAGTTGCAAGGGCACGCTGCCGCGCGCCGGCTCGGTGAACTGCGGCAGGAACACCATGAAGAACAGCAGCGCCTTCGGATTGACCAGGTTGTTCAGGAACGCCATGCGCACGATGCGCGCGAAGGCGGCGGGCTCGGCGCGGGCGCCCGCGGCGAGTGCGTGGCCCGCGCCGTTCGCGCGCAGCGCCTGCACCGCCAGCCACAGCAGGTACAGCGCACCGGCGTAGCGCAGCAGATCGAAGGAGGGCGGCCAGGCCGCGACCAGCGCCGTCACGCCGCTGGCGGCGAAGAGCGTGTGCACCAGGTCGGCCGCCGAGATGCCGAGCGCCGCCGCGAAGCCGCCGCGCGGACCGTGGGCCACGCCGTGCGACAGCACGAAGGCCATGTTGGGTCCGGGCGACAGGAACAGGGCGAGCACCGCGAGCAGAAAGAGCGCGAGCGTGGCGAGGCTGATCATGGCAGGTGCGGTTCGATGTTGCGCAGCGCCTGCGCCACGTAGTCGTCCTTCTCGCCCACGGGGGCGACGTAGTGCAGCGCGCTCTTCGCGGCCTCGAGGCCCTCGCTGCGCGCAATGAACCAGGCCGCGAGGTAGGGCGAGGAGAGGCAGCCGCCCGCCGTCGCCACGTTGCCCCTGGCGAAGAAGGGCTGCGCCAGCACTTCGATGCCGGCTTCCTGCACCCAGGGCCTGGTCGTGAGGTCGGTGCAGGCGGGCACCGTGCCCAGCAGGCCGAGCTTGGCGAGCAGCAGCGTGCCCGAGCACTGCGCGCCGATCAGCTGGCGCGTGGCGTCGAGCCTGCGCAGCACGCCCATGATGGCCGGGTCGGCCGCGACCTCGCGCGTGCGGATGCCGCTGCCCACGAGCACCGCCTCGGCCTCGCAGGCGGCCTCGAGCGTCGAGCTCGCATGCACGGTCACGCCGTTCATCGAGGTGACCGTGGCGCTCGGCGCGGCGAGCGTCACGCGCCAGCCCGGCCGCTTGACGCGGTTGAGCACGCCGAGTGCGATCAGCGAGTCGAGCTCGTTGAAGCCGTCGAAGGTGAGGATGGCGATGTGCATCGTGGGAGCCCGGCTGCGCGGCGGTTCAGACGGGTTCGGGCGCGAGCGAGCGCTTGCCGAGCAGCGCCAGTTCCTCGCGCACGGTGAGCGCGAGCGCGGCAATGGCGGTGTCGATGTCCTCGACGCTGGCGGTCACGAACGACAGCCGCAGCGTGCGCGGATCGCCCTCGCCGGCATAGAAGGGCGCGCCGGGCACGAAGGCCACGTTGCGCTCGACCGCCTTGGGCAGCAGCGCCACGGTGTCGATGCCTTCGGGCAGCCGCACCCAGAGGAACATGCCGCCGAGCGGCGCGTTGAACTTCACGTCCAGACCCTTCATCTCGCGCGTGAGCGCGGCCAGCATGGCATCGCGCTGGCGCTTGTAGAGCGCGCGGATCGTCGGCACGTGGCGATCGAGGAAGCCGTCCTTCATCACCGCCGAGACCATGCGCTGCGTGAAGATCGGCGTGTGCAGGTCGACCGCCTGCTTGGCCTGCAGCAGCTTCGGATAGATCGACTTGGGCGCGACCAGGAAGCCCAGGCGCAGCCCCGGCGCCAGCACCTTCGAGAACGAGCCGAGGTAGATCACGCCCTCGGGGTTGCGCGCGGCCAGCGGCAGCGGCGGGGCCTGGTCGAACCAGAGCTCGCCATAGGGGTTGTCCTCGACGATCGGCAGGCCCGCTTCGGCGGCGGCGGCCGAGACGGCGGCGCGGCGCGCCTCGGTCATGGTGCGGCCGGTGGGGTTCTGGAAGTTGGGCAGCAGGTAGACGAAGCGCGCGTCTTTCGCCTTGGCGACGAGGTCGTCCACCACCACGCCTTCGTCGTCGCTCGCCACGCTCGCGGGAACCGGCTCCATCGGCCCGAAGGCCTGCAGCGCGCCCAGGTAGGTCGGCGTTTCCACCAGCACCTTGCTGCCCGGATCGATCAGCACCTTGGCCACGAGGTCCAGGCCCTGCTGCGAGCCGGTGGTGATGAGCACCTGCGCGGGATCGACGTTCCACGGCAGCATGTCGGCCACCGCCTGGCGCAGCGGCGCGTAGCCTTCGCTGGCGGCGTACTGCAGGGCCGCCTGGCCGTCGTTGTGCAGCACCTCGGCGCAGGCGTCGGCGAAGGCCTGGATCGGGAAGGTCTTCGGCGAGGGCAGGCCGCCGGCCAGGCTGATGATGCCGGGCCGTTCGGTGACCTTGAGGATTTCACGCAGCACCGAGGGATTCATCTTGGTGGCGCGGGCGGCAAGCTTCCAGTTCATGGGGTTCTTCTTTCAGGGCGGTGGGTGTGGGGGCGATGTCAGGATCGTTCGGCGCGCGCAGCAGCGCGTGGCGTGGCGGCGAGCGAGGGCTGTGGCTGCGACAGCCGCTTGCCGAGCACCACCGTGCAGACCACGGCGGCGGCGAAGCCCAGCGTGACCACGTCGAGCGGTTCGCCGAGCAGCGGAATGGAGGCGAGGATCGAGAGGAAGGGCTGCAGCAGCTGGGTCTGGCTCACGCGCAGCGCGCCGCCGAGCGCGAGCCCGCGATACCACGCGAAGAAGCCGATCCACATCGAGAACACCCCGACGTAGACGAAGCCGGCCCAGGCCGTGACGGCAATGGCCTCCTGCGGCCAGAGCGCGAGCGTGGCGGGCAGCGTGACCGGCAGCGCCATCACGCAGACCCAGCAGATCACGCGCTCGGCGCCGAGCGAGGGCGTGACCTGCGCGCCGTAGATGTAGCCGAACGATGCCGCGACCACCGCCCCGACCAGCAGCAGGTCGGCCCATTCGAAGCCGAAGCCGTGGCCCTGCTGGCTGGCGCGCAGCAGCGAGAACAGCACCACCAGCACGCTGCCGGCGATGGCGCAGAGCCAGAAGCCGAGCCGCGCGCGCTGGTGCAGCACCCAGGCCGCGACGGCCGCGGTGACGAGCGGCAGCAGCGCCGTCACCACCGCCGCATGGCTGGCCGAGACCACGCGCAGCGCATACGCGAGCAGCAGCGGATAGCCGATCACGTTGCCGAGCACGGCCATGCCGAGCGGCTTCCACTGGTGCGGCGCCGGGCGCGGCGAGCGCGTGGCGAGCAGGAACACCGTCGACAGCAGCCCCGCGAGCGCGGCGCGTCCGAGCGTGACGAACCATGGCGACAGCTGCGGCGCGGCCTGCGTGCCGGTGGCGAGCCGCGTCATCGGCAGCGTGATCGCGAACAGCGCGACGCCGATCACGCCGAGCCACATGCCCAGCGTCTCCTTCCTGATGGCGGTGCGGGGCCGGCTCATACCCCGACCATCCACCAGGCCGTCAGCACCAGCACCAGCCCCATCGCGCGGTTGAACCACAAGAGGCGCCGGCCCTTGGCGAGCCATGCGCGCAGCAGCGCGCCGGCCAGCGCATAGGCGAAGTTGCTCGCGAAGGCGAAGACCAGCATCACCGGCGCGACGATCGCGAAACGACCGAGCGCGTCGGGCTGGCCGGCGATCCAGCCGGCCACCAGCGTGAGCGCGAGCAGCCAGGCCTTGATGTTGACGAACTGCAGCATCACGCCCTGGGCGAAGCCGACCGAGAGCCGCTCGCCATCGGCCCTGCCGAGCGTGGCGCTGCCGCTGAGCTTGTAGGCGAGCCACAGCAGATAGCCCACGCCGAGCGCCTTGATGGCGAGGCGGAGCGGAGGCACCGCGACCACCAGCGCGCCGATGCCGGCCGCGCACAGCACGAGCAGCAGCGTCCAGCCGACCGGCACCGCGACGATGAAGCGCATCGCACGCGGCAGGCCGCCGTTGGCCGCGAGGGCGGTGGAGAGCGTGGTGTTGGGGCCCGGCGAGAAGCTCATCGCGGTGGCCAGCACCAGCAGCGCGGTGAATTCTTGCCAGTTCATTGCATACACTCTAAACTTTGGGACCATTACAGTTCCAATACAGTTGAGCGTACATCCGCAAAAACTGTATTGGTCTTGCCCTCGACACAGAAGCCCCCTGCGCATGTTGACACGAACCTCCACCCAGTCGCTCACGGGGCAATTGGCCGACCGGCTGGCGGAACGCATCCGCACCCGGCTGCTGCCGCCCGGCGCGCGTCTGCCTTCGGTGCGCGAGTGCGCGCGCCAGCAGGGCGTGAGCCCCTACACCGTGGTCGCGGCCTACGACCAGCTGCTCGCGCAGGGACTGGTCGAGGCGCGGCGGCAGCGCGGCTTCTACGTGCGCGACGCGGCGCCCGTGCCCGAAGGCCGCCCGCCCAACGCGGCGCCCATGGTCATGCAGATGATGGCCTCGCGCGTGCCGGCCGACGCGAGCTCGCTGATCCGCAGCATGTTCCACCGCCCGAGCGACAAGCCGCAGCCCGGCATGGGCGTGTTCCCGCCGGACTGGATGGCGTCGACCTTCATGCCCACGGCCGTGCGGCGCATGACCGGCACCGCCGCGCTGCAGGATCTCTCGCTGCAGTACGGCGAGCCATCGGGCGACGCGGCGCTGCGGCGCAGCCTGTCGAACAAGCTGGTCGGCATCAACGTGCCCGCCGCGCCGGACCAGATCGTGACCACCGTCGGCGCCACGCATGCGCTCGACATCGTGAGCCGCACGCTGCTGCGCGCGGGCGATCCGGTGATGGTCGAGGAGCCGGGCTGGGCGCTCGAATTCGCGCGGCTCGAGGCGCTGGGCATGCGCATCCTGCCCGTGCCGCGGCGCGCCGACGGGCCCGATCTGGAGGTGATGGCGCAGTACTGCGCGCTGCACAACCCCAAGCTGTTCGTGAGCGTGAGCGTGCTGCACAACCCGACCGGCTACAGCCTCACGCCCGGCAGCGCGCACCGGGTGCTGAAGCTCGCGAACGAGTACGACTTCCACATCGTCGAGGACGACACCTACAGCCACCTCGCGCCCGAGCATGCGACCCGGCTCTGCGCCCTCGACGGGCTGCAGCGCACCATCTACGTGAGCGGCTTCGCGAAGATCCTGGCGCCCAACTGGCGCATCGGCTTCCTCGCCGCCTCGGAGGCGCTGAAGGAGCGGCTGCTCGAAACCAAGCTGCTCGCCACGCTGACCACGCCCACGCTGTTCGAGCGGGCGCTGTCGTGGTGCATCGACCAGGGGCAGCTGCGCCGGCACTCGGAGCGCGTGCGCATCCGTCTCGACGGCGCGCGCGGCCGCGCGGTGAAGCTCGCGATGGCGCATGGCTGCAGCTTCGCGTCGGAGCCTGCGGGGCTGTTCGGCTGGGTCGACACGGGGGTCGACACCGACGCGCTCACGCAGCGCATGCTCGACCAGGGCTACCTGCTCGCACCGGGCTCGCTGTTCCATGCGCGGCGGCCGCCGAGCACGATGATGCGCATCAACTTCGCGACCTCGCAGGACGCGACCTTCTGGAAGGTGTTCAGCAAGGTGCGCGCCGAGCTTTGACACTGGCGGGAACGCGGGCTCGCCGCGGGCGGCGAGGCACGGGCTTGGAGTAAGCTGGCGCGACAGGACAACCCGATCCGGAGACCGCCGCATGAGCAACGCCAGCCAGCCTTTCGACTTCAGCCAGTTCGTTCCCGGATTCGATTTCCTCAAGAACCTCGCGGGCACCGGCACGGCCGGCGCCGGCGCGGTGCCCGGACTGCCGAGCCTCGCGAGCTGGGTCGCGCCGACGCTCAGCGTGGAAGAGGTCGACAAGCGCATCCAGGAGCTCAAGACCGTGCAGTACTGGCTCGAGCAGAACGGCCATGCGCTGAAGGCCACGATCCAGGCGCTCGAAGTGCAGAAGATGACGCTCTCGACACTGCGCGGCATGAACGTGCGCATGGAGGACATCGCGAGCGCCTTCGCCGCGAAGCAGGCCGGGGCACCGGCGCCGGCGCCCGAGGCCCCCGCGCCGGCCGAGGAAGCGCCCGCGCCGCAACCGGCGAAGAAGCAGCCGCGCGGCAGCAGGACGAATGCGGAGTCCGCCGCGCCGGCTGCCGCGGGCGTGGTCGATCCGATGCAGTGGTGGGGCGCGCTGACCGAACAGTTCCAGCAGATCGCGAGTTCGGCGTTGCAGGACGCGGCGCAGCTCAAGATGCCCGCCATGGTCCAGCCGTCGGCCGACGCCTCCGGCAAGGCTGCTTCGCTGGCGCCCGCGGCATCGCGGAAGTCGGCACCGGCCAACAAGGCCGCCCCCGGAAAAAAGGCGCCGTCCGCCGCGCGCAAGCGCAGCGCCGCCCGGCGCTGACGCCTCACTCACACACATCGTTCGCTGTCCAGGGATGGCACGCATCATGAAACTGTTTCCTTCCGGCCATGCCACCCATCCGCAATGGCGCATGGCCGCCGGCCTCGTGCTGGCGCAACTGCGCGCGCAGATGGCCCTGCCCGACTACGCGGCCTCGCCGACGCTCGGGCTGCTCTACATCACCGACCACTACGCGGCGCACGCACAGGACATCCTCGATCACCTGAGCGCCGAACTGCCCGAGGTGACGGATTGGTCGGGCACCGTCGGCATCGGCGTGGCGGCCAACAATGCCGAGTATTTCGACGAGCCCGGCATGAGCCTGATGCTCTGCGCGCTGCCGAGCGACCAGTACCGCGTGTTCTCCGGCGTGGCGCCGCTCGGCAGCTCCGAGATGAGCGGTTTCGAGGCCCATACCGCGCTGGTGCATGCCGACCCGGCCACGCCCGACCTGGCCGAGCTCATCGGCGAAATGGCGGGCCGCACCGACACCGGCTACCTGTTCGGCGGGCTCTCGTCGGGCCGTGCGGGCGCGCTGCAGTTCGCGGTCGGCGGCAACGGCAACATCCGCGGCCACGGCGCCGCGGGCGGCGTGTTCTCGGGCGGCCTCTCGGGCGTGGTGTTCGGCGAGGGCGTGCGGCTGGTGTCGCGCGTCACGCAGGGCTGCCAGCCGCTGCGCGCAGGCGCCGGGCGCGAGCGCGAGATCACCGAGGCCGACGGCAACCTGCTGCTCAAGCTCGACGGCGAACCGGCGCTCGACGTGCTGCTCGCGGAACTCCAGGTGTCGCTCGAGCGGCCGCAGGAAGCCATCGATGCGGTGCGCAACACGCTGGTGGGCCTGGCCGACGCCGGCAGCGACGGCATCCGCCGCACCGGCGACCTGGGCGCCGACGTGCTGGTGCGCCACATCATCGGCCTCGACCCGACGCGTCGCGGCATCGCGATCGCCGACGTGGCCGAAGCCGGCATGCGCCTGAGCTTCTGCCGCCGCAATGCGCAGGCCGCGCGCGCCGACCTGATGCGCATCTGCGCGGAGATCCGCGAAGAGCTCGAACCCGAGGAACAGACCCTCGCCACCGCCCGCGCCGTGGCGGCCGGCGAGGCCGAGGCGGCGCCGCATCCGGCCCGCCGCATCGCGGGCGCGGTCTACGTGAGCTGCTCCGGCCGCGGCGGCCCGCACTTCGGCGCGCCGGGCGCCGAGCTGCAGATCGTGCGGCATGCGCTGGGGGACGTGCCGCTGGTGGGGTTCTTTGCGGCGGGGGAGATCGCGAGGCACCGGTTGTATGGGTACACCGGTGTGCTGACGGTGTTCGCTGCCGCCGACTGACGCGTCAGCCGAGCGCGGGTTGTGCGACCCCGGGCCTGCTGTCGGCCATGCCCGCGAATGCGAAATCCACCTCGGGCGCCAGCCCGCTCACGATCCGCGCGATCGACTTGCCCGAGCCGCAGGCATGGGTCCAGCCCAGCGTGCCGTGGCCGGTGTTCAGGTAGAGGTTGGGCAGCTTCGTCTTGCCGATCAGCGGCACGTTGCTCGGCGTGGCGGGACGCAGGCCGGTCCAGAACTGGGCCTGCGCGGTATCGCCGGCGCCGGGGAACAGTTCTTCGACGCGCCGCACGATCGCCTCGCAGCGCACGCGGTTCAGGTCGCGGTCGTAGCCGTTGAGCTCGGCCGTGCCGGCGATGCGCAGCCGGTCGCCCGATGCCGAGGTGTAGCGCGAGAACACGAGCTTGAATTCGTCGTCGGTGAGCGAGACCTGGTGGGCCTTCGAAGCGTCCTTGACGGGCAGCGTGACGGAATAGCCCTTGGCCGGGTAGATCGGCAGCCGGATGCCGAGCGGCGCCGCGAGCAGCGGGCTCAGCGAGCCCATCGCGAGCACGAAGGCGTCGCCGCGGATGCGCTGGAAGCGGCCCTCGTCGTCCGTGGCCTCGACGTGATCGAGCCGGCCGCCGGCCTCTCGCAAGGCGGTGACCGTGTGGCTCATGAGGAACCTGACCCCCGCCGCCGCGGCGCGTTGCGCGAGTTCGCGCGCAAACAGGTTGGCGTCGCCGGATTCGTCCTCGGCCGTGTAGGTGGCGCCCGCGAGCTTCGGGCGGATGTGGGCGAGCGCAGGCTCGATCTTCACGGCCTCGTCGGCCGAGATCACCTGCCGCTCGCAGCCGAGCGCGCGCATCTGCTCGGCCGGTGCGAGCGCGGCGTCGAACTCCTTCTGCGTGGTGTAGAAGTGCAGGATGCCCTGCGTGCGCTGGTCGTAGGCGATGCCGGTGTCGCGCCGCAGCTGCTGCAGCGCCTCGCGGCTGTAGGTGCCGAGGCGCACGATCTGTTCGATGTTGTGGCGCGTGCGCGCCGGTGTGCATTCGCGCAGAAACTGCAGGCCCCAGAGCCACTGGCGCATGTCGGCGCGCAGGCGGAAGAGCAGCGGGGCGTCTTCCTTGCCCAGCCATTGCAGCACCTTGAGCGGGGCGCCGGGGTTGGCCCAGGGTTCGGCATGGCTCACGGAGATCTGCCCGCCGTTGGCGAAGCTGGTTTCGGCGGCCGGCGTGGCCTGCCGGTCGATCACGGTCACTTCGTGGCCGAGTTGCTGGAGGTAGTAGGCCGAGGTGACGCCGAGCAGGCCGGCGCCGAGAACGATCACGCGCATTGCAGGTACTTCTTTCGAGTGAGTGCGCTTGAATGGCGGCGGGGCGGCATGCCATCGCTGTGTTTTGGCGATGGCAGAGCAACCGGACGATCGCCGTCCAAGTTGCCGCTCCCCCTGTCCTCGGTACCTGAGAGATTCACCCGCTGCACCCGCAGCGGGCTTGCTCCTTCGGCGCATCACGCGGGGTGATGGCTCTCCAGACGGCGTGTCAGTACTGCAGTACAGGGCTCGAAACTCTTTGAAAGAACTTCAAGAATTCGTCGGCCGACCTGAGCGTTTATGGGAGTTTGCGCCTTCGGTGGAGTAGTTGAAAGTACTACTCGCTCTCCTGCAGTCCCGTCATTCTAGGTGGGAGAGACACATTGCGACAACCCCGGATTCGGCCTATCGGACGAATGGGATAATTAACCATTGCTTCGCCCTGACGGCGGCTTCTGAAAACTTCGAGGGAACTCATGATTCTGGTCACCGGCGGCGCCGGCTTCATCGGCGCCAACTTCGTACTCGACTGGCTCGCGCAGAGCGACGAACCGGTCGTGAACCTCGACAAACTGACCTACGCGGGCAATCTCGAGACCCTCGCTTCGCTCAAGGGCGACGCGCGCCACGTCTTCGTGCAGGGCGACATCGGCGACAGCGCGCTCGTCGATCGCCTGCTGGCCGAGCACAAGCCGCGTGCGGTCGTGAACTTCGCCGCCGAGTCGCACGTCGACCGCTCCATCCACGGCCCCGAGGACTTCGTGCAGACCAACGTGCTCGGCACCTTCCGGTTGCTCGAATCGGTGCGCGGATACTGGAACGCGCTGCCGGCCGATCAGAAGGAGGCCTTCCGGTTCCTGCATGTCTCGACCGACGAGGTTTACGGCTCGCTCTCGAAGACCGACCCCGCCTTCACCGAAGAGAACAAGTACGAGCCCAACAGCCCCTACTCGGCCAGCAAGGCCGCGAGCGACCACCTTGTGCGCGCCTGGCACCACACCTACGGCCTGCCGGTGCTCACGACCAACTGCTCGAACAACTACGGGCCCTTCCATTTTCCCGAGAAGCTGATCCCGCTGATGATCGTCAATGCGCTCGCCGGCAAGCCGCTGCCCGTGTACGGCGACGGCATGCAGGTGCGCGACTGGCTCTACGTCAAGGACCACTGCAGCGCCATCCGCCGCGTGCTCGAGGCCGGCCGCCTCGGCGAGACCTACAACGTCGGCGGCTGGAACGAGAAGCCGAACATCGAGATCGTCAACACCGTCTGCGCCCTGCTCGACGAACTGCGTCCGCGCGCCGACGGCAAGCCGTACAAGGAACAGATCACCTACGTGACCGATCGCCCCGGCCACGACCGCCGCTACGCGATCGACGCGCGCAAGCTCGAGCGCGAACTCGGCTGGAAGCCCGCCGAGACCTTCGACACCGGCATCCGCAAGACCGTCGAGTGGTATCTGGCCCACGGCGAGTGGGTGCAGAACGTGCAAAGCGGCGCCTACCGCGAGTGGGTCGCCAAGCAGTACGACGACACGAAGGCTGGCGCATGAAACTGCTGCTGCTGGGCAAGGGCGGACAGGTCGGCTGGGAGCTGCAGCGCAGCCTCGCGCCACTGGGCGAACTGGTTGCGCTCGACTTCGACAGCACCGACTTCCACGCCGATTTCAGCCGGCCGGAGCAACTGGCCGAGACGGTGCTCAAGGTGCGCCCCGACGTCATCGTCAATGCCGCCGCGCACACCGCCGTCGACAAGGCAGAGAGCGAACCCGAGTTCGCGCGCAAGCTCAACGCCACCTCGCCGGGAGCGGTGGCCGAAGCCGCGCAGCAGATCGGCGCGCTGATGGTGCACTACTCGACGGACTACGTCTTCGACGGCAGCGGCAGCACGCCCTGGAAGGAAGACGATGCGACGGGGCCGCTGAGCGTCTACGGCCGTACCAAGCTCGAAGGCGAGCAGTTGGTCGCCGCGCATTGCGAGAAGCACCTGATCTTCCGCACCAGCTGGGTGTATGCGGCGCGCGGCGGCAACTTCGCGAAGACCATGCTGCGCCTCGCGAAGGAGCGTGATCGGTTGACCGTCATCGACGACCAGTTCGGCGCGCCCACCGGTGCGGAGCTGCTGGCCGATGTCACCGCACACGCGATCCGCGCGACCCTGCAGGATCCTGCGAAGGCCGGGCTCTATCACTTGGTGGCCGGCGGCGTGACCACCTGGCACGGCTACGCGCGCTTCGTGATCGAGCAGGCGAAGGCCGCCGGCGTCGAACTCAAGGCCGGCCCTGACGCGGTCGACCCGGTGCCGACGAGCGCCTTCCCCACCCCCGCCAAGCGCCCGCACAACTCGCGCCTCGACACCAGCAAGCTGCAATCGGCCTTCGGGCTGCGCCTGCCGCCGTGGCAGGAAGGCGTGGCACGGATGCTGCGCGAGACGCTCTGAACATAAAAAAGGGAAGAAACGACCCCATGACCACCACGACGAAACGCAAGGGCATCATCCTGGCGGGCGGCTCCGGCACCCGCCTGCATCCCGCCACGCTCGCGATGAGCAAGCAGCTGCTGCCGGTGTACGACAAGCCGATGATCTATTACCCGCTCAGCACGCTGATGCTCGGCGGCATGCGCGACATCCTGATCATCAGCACGCCGCAGGACACGCCGCGCTTCCAGCAGTTGCTGGGTGATGGCAGCCAGTGGGGCATCAACCTGCAGTACGCGGTGCAGCCGAGTCCGGACGGGCTGGCGCAGGCCTTCATCATCGGCGACAAGTTCGTGGGCAACGACCCGAGCGCGCTCGTGCTCGGCGACAACATTTTCTACGGCCACGATTTCGCGCACCTGCTTTCGGGCGCCGATGAGCAAACGGCAGGCGCGACCGTGTTCGCCTACCACGTGCACGATCCCGAGCGCTACGGCGTCGTGGCCTTCGATGCGCAGGGCAAGGCGAGCAGCATCGAGGAAAAGCCGGCCAAGCCGAAGAGCAGCTATGCCGTCACGGGCCTCTACTTCTACGACAACCAGGTCGTCGACATCGCCAAGGCCGTGAAGCCCAGCACGCGCGGCGAACTGGAGATCACCGCGGTGAACCAGGCGTACCTCGACCGCGGGCAGCTCAACGTGCAGATCATGCAGCGCGGCTATGCGTGGCTGGACACGGGCACGCACGAGAGCCTGCTGGAGGCGGGGCAGTTCATCGCGACGCTGGAGCACCGGCAGGGGCTTAAGATCGCGTGTCCGGAAGAGATTGCGTGGCGCAATGGGTTCATCGATCGGGAGCAGCTGGCGAAGTTGGCTGCACCGCTGCAGAAGAACGGCTACGGCAAATATCTGAACCACCTCCTCACAGAGGAACTGCGCTCATGAAAGCCACGCCGACTGCAATTCCCGATGTGCTGATCATCGAACCGAAGGTATTCGGTGACGCGCGCGGCTTCTTCTACGAAAGCTTCAACAACAAGGCCTTCGACGAAGCCGTCGGCCGGCACGTCGAGTTCGTTCAGGACAACCATTCGCGATCGGCCAAAGGTGTGCTGCGTGGCCTGCACTATCAGATTCAGCAGCCGCAGGGAAAGCTCGTGCGCGTGGTCCGAGGCTCGGTATTCGACGTCGCCGTCGATATCCGCAGGTCTTCACCGACTTTCGGTCGCTGGGTTGGAGTGGAACTCAGTGAGGAAAACCACAGGCAGCTGTGGGTGCCCGAGGGATTTGCGCACGGCTTTTTCGTGGTGAGTGAAATCGCGGAATTCCTGTACAAGACGACCGACTACTATGCGCCAGCGCACGAGCGTTGCATCGCATGGAACGATCCGGACCTGGCGATTGCGTGGCCCGACATCGCGATGGCGCCGTTGCTTTCGACAAAGGACGCGGCCGGGATGGCCCTGAGCGAGGCCGAGATCTTCGCCGCGTGATTCAGCGTCGGCTGAGAAACTGGAAGTGGCTTCCCAGCGAAGCTGCGGGTCGCGTGCGATCGAAACAAAACCAATCCTATGTCTGAACTTGATTTCGGCGCCGCGCTGAAGGAAATCGAACTCCCTCCTCAACCGAGCGCCTGGATCGGCCATGCACCTTTCGGTGCGTGGCTTGTCGAATCGACCCGGCCACGTGTGCTGGTGGAGTTGGGCACCCATCACGGGCACTCGTACTTCTCGTTCTGTCAGGCAGTAGACCGCGCCGGACTGGACTGCAGATGCTATGCCGTCGACCTGTGGAAAGGCGATGAGCATGCCGGAGTCTATGGCGAGGAGGTCTTCGAAGGCGTTCAAAGAACGAATCATCGCTTCCAGCAATTTTCTCGCTTGCTGCGGATGACGTTCGACGATGCGGCCGCTCTCTTTTCGGACGCCAGCATCGATTTCTTGCACATCGATGGCTGCCACTCCTACGAGGCCGTCAAACACGATTTCGAGCATTGGCGGCCAAAGCTTTCGTCGCGTGCCATCGTGCTTTTTCATGACATCGGCGTCCGTGAGCGGGATTTCGGAGTCTGGCGTTTGTGGCGAGAGTTGTCCGTCGACTGTCCGACGATCCAGTTCACCCATTCGCATGGGCTGGGCGTGTTGTTCTTTGGTCCTGATCAAAGCGGAGTAGCAGCCTCGCTGCTGCAAGCATTTGGTACTGAAGCCGGCTTCTCCTACATCACCCGCTTGTTTGCCGCACTTGGTCGCAAGCTCGAGCTAGAGCGGGAGATCGTCGAGATGTCCGCAGCGCTGGAGGCGCAAGTCAAAGCGGGTGATGCGCGCATCTCGGAGATGGGTCGATACCTCAAACAACTGGAAAGTCAAAGCAGGTCGAGGCAGTCGCAGCGGATCCGACTGGAAGAGGAGCGTGCGGCCCTTCAGTCGCAACTTGCTTATGCCAGGCAGCGTGAAACGGAGTTGGAAGCTTCCTTGCACGAAGTTTGGACGTCGACAAGTTGGAGGGTGACCGGTCCGATCCGATGGAGCGGGCGCCAGCTCGCCAATCTGCGCACTGTCAAAAGGCTGATTCTGCCGGCGAGCCAGAGTGCCGGAGGGCCATGGAGTTTGTTGACGAGCGTATGCCGAGTGGTCGCGCAGGAGGGTTTTCCGGGATTGAAGCGGCGCATCGTCGCTATGGGTCAAGCTCCCGAAGCGGGAGATATGGGATCGGTACTGGAGCAGCGGAAGATCCACTACACCCTCGAGCGGCGCCACGCCACAGTGGATGTGATTGTCTGCGTCCACAACGCCTTGGCCGACGTCAAGAACTGTCTCAGTTCGGTGGTCGCCAACACCTTGCCGCCCTATCGAATCATCGTGGTCGATGATGGCAGTGACGAGGATACAAAGAACTATCTCGCCGAGTTCATCAGGGACCAAGGTGGCGTTCTGGTGCGCCATGAGGTCGCCCAAGGATATACGCTGGCCGCCAATGCAGGCATGAGAGCATCCGATGCCGAATTCGTGGTCCTGCTGAACAGTGACACGGTTGTCTCTGCGCAATGGCTCGACCGGATGGTGGCGTGCGCCATGTCGGACCCGCGAATCGGAATGGTGGGGCCGCTGAGCAATACCGCTTCCTGGCAATCCGTTCCTCACATCTTCGATGACGACGGAGACTGGTCATCGAATCCCTTGCCGCCGGGTCTGTCGATCTCGGCAATGGCGCAGTGGGTGGCCATGGCATCACGCCGGTCCTATCCGCGCGTCGGCTTCCTCAACGGCTTTTGCCTGCTGATTCGCCGCGAGCAGTTGTCGGACGTCGGCCTTTTCGACGAAGAGGGTTTCGGTCGGGGGTATGGCGAAGAAAACGACATGTGTGTTCGAGCGTTCTCGAACGGATGGCAACTGGCCGTCGCGGACGATGTGTATGTATTCCATGCGCAATCCAAGAGTTACTCGACGGAACGCAGAATGAAGCTCGTCGAGGCGGCAGACGAAACGCTGCATCGCAAGCACGGAAGCGCTCCCATCCTGCGGCAACTCGAGTTGACGCAGTACAACCTGGGACTGCTGGCTGCGCGCACACGGCTTCAGGCAATGACCGATCGGCTGTGCATGCGCGAGCAAATTCGACGGAAGTTCGAGGGAAAGCGAGTTCTGATCGTCTTGCCGGTTGGCCATGCCGGTGGTGGTGCCAATGTGGTGTTGAGCGAGGCCTCTGTCTTGCAGGAATGCGGCGTCGATGTGGTCGTCGCAAACCTGGAAACTTCTCGGGGGGCATTTGAGGATTCATATCCTGATTGCCGCGTCGCCACCTTATGGCTCTCCGACTGGAGTCAGTTGTCGGAGCACCTCCATCTCTACGACGCCGTCCTCGCGACCCTCTATTTGTCCGTGTTCTGGATCAAGGCCGCATTGGAGAAGGTGCAGCGTCGGCCCTTAGTGGGTTACTACATTCAGGACTTTGAGCCGGATTTCTACTCGGAAGGTAGCGAGGGCTATCAGCAGGCGCTCGCCAGTTATGAGGTAGCGCCGATGACGCTGGTGGCAAAGACCCAGTGGACCCGGAAGATGGTGGCGGAGAAGGTCGGTAAGTCTCCGGCCCTGGTTGGGCCGAGTTTCGACTGGTCGAGATTCGCCCCGCCTTCAACGCAGCGAAATTCCGACCGGGTCGTCCTTTGCGCCATGGTTCGGCCATCGACCCCTCGACGTGCACCCCAACTGACGGTCAACGTTCTACATCGCCTGCTGATGGCGCGTCCCGATTCGATCGAGGTGCGCACCTTCGGTTGTGTGGCGACGGAGCCCATTCTGGACAACTTGAAATTGCTCTCACACTATCGTCACCATGGCGAACTGAATTCGGCAGAGGTAGAGGCGTTGATGAAACGGAGCGATGTCTTCATTGATCTATCGGCATACCAAGCGATGGGACTCACCTGCCTGGAAGCCATGGCAAGTGGCGCGACGATCGTAGGACCGGTGAACGGCGGACTTTCGGAAATCGTTGTTGATGAAGAGTCAGGGCTCCTCGTTGATACCCATGATGAGAACAAATGCCTCGAGGCCTGTCTGCGCTTGATCGACGATTCGGAATTGAGGCGACGCCTGGGGGCGGCGGGCGTTGAGAAAACCTCGGCGCTATTCCCGGACCGCTCGGCATTGGCATTGATGCAGCAGCTTTTCCCCGACGAGGGGAAACCGGAGGCGCACCAATGAAGAAGCGTGTTCATGTACTGTTCGAGCACGGGCTGGACGGCATTCCCTATGGCGCGGGCCATATCCGCTTGTTGTGCCCGCTTTCGCACCCCAGCCTCCAGGACAAAGTCAGCTTCAGCCATGGGACGGACATGCCTGATTTCAGCGTGGATGTGGTCATCGTGGAGCGTGGATGGCGACACAACGCCACGTTGTCCGAGCAGGCACGCCTGCTGGAATACCTCTCGGCCTCCGGGACTCCATACATCTACGAGATCGACGACAACCTGCTTGATCTGAATTCCGGACCTGGCGCTCCCGGCTATCCAAGTCCGGAGCAGCGCCAGATCATCATGAGGTTCGCCAGAAATGCGGCGGGGCTCATCGTTTCGACCCTTCCACTGAAGCATCGGATGACGAGGCTGAACTCGAACATCGAGGTGGTCGAAAACTGCCTGGACGAGCGGCTCTTCGATTTCGATCTCGTGAACGCCAAATCCGAGCAGCGGGCGGATGCGAAGCGCGCTGGCTTGGTCATCGGGTACATGGGGACCTATTCTCATCTGGAAGATCTGCTGGCGATTGTGGAGCCGCTGAGGGGGATTCTTCGTGAGCGCAGGGACTCGATGCGCATGGAGATCGTGGGCATCGGAGACGAGGCGCTGATCAGAGGCCTCTTCGATGGCTTGCCGGTTTCCGTGGTCAAGGTTCCCGATGGTCGAGTCGAGTACCCGGCTTTCATGAAATGGATGCAGCGCGAGATCGATTGGGATTTCGCCATCGCGCCCTTGATCGACTCCGAGTTCAACCGGTGCAAATCCGACGTCAAATTTCTCGACTATTCGCTGAACAGAATTCCGGGAATCTACAGCGCCACCCAGAGTTATTCCGAGACGGTTGTCGACAAGCAGAACGGGCTGCTCGTTCCCGCAGATCGCCAAGCGTGGCGAGATGCTCTGGCACTGTTGGCAGACGACTCGGCCCTACGACGGACGCTGTCGGAGAACGCGTTCTCTTACGTAAGAGCCCACCGAACGCTGGAGACCAAGGCCGTTCGATGGCTCAAGGCCATCGAGGTGATTCTCGCGGCGGGAGCGCACGGTACAAGATCGTAAGGATTCCTAAAGAGGGCCTTTGACGTCGGAGTTCAGAAAGAACTCGGATACGGCATCCCGGAGGCGTTCCGCCGCAGATCCGCTTCCACCATCATCTGGCAGAGCTGCTCCAGCGTGGTGGTGGGCTCCCAGCCGAGCTTGGCCCTGGCCTTGGCGGGATCTCCGATCAGAAGCTCCACTTCCGCGGGGCGATAGAGCGTGGGATTGACGCGCATGACGGTTTTTCCCGTGGCAATGTCCACGGCAGATTCCGAGTCGCCCTTGCCCTGAAACTCGAGTTCGATGCCGGCACTCTTGAAAGCCAACTCCACGAAGTTGCGTACCGTTTCCGTGCGATTCGTGGCGAGCACATAAGTCTCGGGCTCGCCCGCCTGCAGCATCCTCCACATGCCTTCGACATACTCTTTCGCAAAGCCCCAGTCTCGCTTTGCGTCCAGATTGCCGAGTTCGAGCACCTGCTGTTTTCCCAGCTTGATCTTCGCGACACCGTCCGTGATCTTGCGGGTCACGAACTCACGCCCGCGCAGCGGGCTCTCGTGATTGAAGAGGATGCCGCTGCAGCCGAAAATTCCGTAGCTTTCCCGGTAGTTGATCGTCATCCAGTGCGCGTAGAGCTTCGCAACCCCGTACGGACTTCGCGGATAGAAGGGTGTTTCCTCTGTTTGCGGAACGGCCTGCACCTTGCCGAACATCTCCGAAGTCGAAGCTTGATAGAAGCGGATTCTCGGATTGATGATGCGAATGGCTTCCAGCAAGTGCAGGGTGCCGACGCCGGTGATCTGTGCAGTCGTGAGCGGTTGGTTGAAGCTGACGCCCACGAAGCTCTGGGCCGCCAGGTTGTAAACCTCGACGGGCGCCGCATCCCGGATCAAGGCGATCGAACTGCCGAGGTCGGTCAGGTCGTGTTCGACCAAGTGGAGATCGGGGTGCTCCCGGATGCCGAGTTCGTCGATGCGCCAGAAATTGACCGAACTCGTGCGGCGATACGCCCCGTAGACGACGTACCCTTTGGTCAGCAGCAACTCGGCCAGATAGGCACCATCTTGCCCGGTGATGCCAGTGACGACCGCATGTTTCTTCATGAAACCTTCTTTCTTCCAAGGAAAGCCGGGAGTTCCGCACGTGGGAGGCTGATGCGTGCTGCCCTGGATTCTGCCCTGGAAGAGAAAGGTTTTACAACTGTGTCGAATGTGCTTGGAGCCGACCGCTCTCTTCAGGGGCGATCATCGAGTTCTGGAGCCTCGAGGAGGGCCATGTCGTAGGGTTCCAGCCGGCCATGGCTGAGCTTCACCACCTTATTGCATTCCTTCGCGATGAGCGCTGGCGAATGAGAAGCCAGAACCAGGATGCCGGACTTGGATACGACGTCGCGCATGCGCTTTTCCGCCTTTTCGGTGAACTCGGCGTCGCCCACCGACAGCCATTCGTCCATCAGGAGGATGTCCGCTTCGACGCTGGTGGAGATCGAAAAGGCGAGCCGCATCATCATGCCGGTGGAGTAGGTGCGCACAGGCATGTTCACGTACTGCCCGAGCCCGCTGAATTCGCAGATCTCGGGTGTGCGGCGGTCGATCTCCTTCTTGCTCAGGCCCATGACGAGGCCGCGCAGCATGATGTTCTCAACGCCCGTTGCATCAGGCTCGATGCCGAGCGAGGGGTCGATCAGGCTCGAAACCGTTCCTTCGCGCCTGAACTCGCCGGCGGAAGGTTCGTAGACGCCGGCGAGCGTGCGCAGCAGCGTCGACTTGCCGGCGCCGTTGTGCCCGATCAAGCCGAGCCGGTCTCCGCTCTTGAGTTCGATGTTGATGTCGCTGAGCGCCTGAACGACGGTGACGCCGGTTTCCTTGCCGAATCGCCCCCCGGTCACGGAGGCAGCCAGCGTCTTCTTCAACGAGGCGGCGCCGGCACCATAGATCGGGAAATTGACCGCAACGTTCTTGAGGGAAATGGAAGCCATGAATCAGAGCCAATAGACGACGCGTCGACGGTACCGGGAAAACAGGAGTGCGGAACCAATGAGGGTCAGCGCCGTCCAGCCCATGATGCCGAGCCAGCTGTGCGACGTCGCGATGCCGCCCATCAGCGGCGTGCGCAGAAGGTCGAGCATCTGTGCGAAGGGATTCCACAGAATGTATTGCGCGCGGTCCGGCAGGCTCTCGGGCAGCCAGAAGACCGGCGTGAGGAACATCAGCATCTGCATGACGCTCGTCACGATCTGCGTGACGTCGCGAAAGCGGGTGCAGATGAGGCCGAGCAACAAGCCCAATGCGTGGGCGTTGATCACGGCGATCGCCATGGCCGGGACGACCAGCAGCGCGGACCAGGACAGCGAAATGCCCGCCCAAAGTGCCACCGGGATATACAGCACGATCTGGTGCGCGAACTGGATCAGGTTGCGCGCGATGCTTCGCCAGACAAAGAGGCTGATGGGGAAATAGCCCTGCTTGAGGTAGTTGGACGAGCCGACGAATGCATTGCAGGACTCCGTCACGACGCTCGAGAAGAAGCCCCAGAAGATGATGCCGAGCGCGAGGTGGGGGAAGAACTTGGAAAGCTCCGTGCCGAACAGCGAGCTGTAAAGCGGTCCCATGCCGCCGATCATGGCGCCCATGCTCAGCGTGAGCCACAGCGGGCCCAGCATGGAGCGGCGATAGCGCAGCACCACGTCGAACCATGCGAGCGTCCACCAGATGTCCGTGCGGCGGGTACCTTCCCACCAATCCGACCATGAACTGCGATGCAAATTGGAATGAACTTGGCTCATGGGCGGCCGGAAGTATTTGTCAGGGAGGCGAGGCGGGCCCCCCCTTGGATTTCTTGTTGCCGGGCTGCGATGAGCACCAGTTCCTCTTTACCGATGTTGGTCAATCGACGTTTCTCTTTGAAGGGGTGTTGCGATGCTTGCCGAGGAAAGTCAGGTCTTGGACCGGGTTGGCCCGACGGGGGCGGATCTGGCTCGGTGCACTGTGCATTGGTGATGATATTGCAGTGTCGGTTCCGTATCGCCGCATGCAGGGTCGCCGCCGGATCTTCCGACATCCGGCCAACTCCGGCACGGCCGGCCGGCCGGCATCGTCTGCCGCTTGCTCCCCCGCGCAGGCACGAAGGCGGGGTGCACTTTATCGGGTCGGATGTGAACCAGCGGATAATTTTACCTTTGGCCGCCGAGAGGGGGCTGAGCCACCCCTGACTGCCTTTCGGCGCCTTGTCGCATAAATCCGCTCGCCAGTGCGAGCCAGCCATGATTTCGTCCCGTCCCTTCAAGATCTCCGTTGCGCTGTGCACCCACAACGGCGCGCGCTTCCTTCGCGATCAGGTGCGAAGCATCTGCCGGCAAACCTTGCCGCCGATGGAGATCATCCTTTCGGACGATGCATCCACGGACGATTCGGTCGAAGTGGTGCGTGCTGCCGTCCGTGAATGTGCCGCCGAGCGGCCGGATCATCCCGTGGCGCTGCGCGTTTTCGAGAACCGGCCCGCATTGCGCGTCGTGAAGAACTTCGAGCAGGCCATCAGTGCCTGCAGTGGCGAACTGATCGCATTGAGCGATCAGGACGATGTCTGGATGCCCGATCGCCTGGCGCAGATGGCCGTCCGGTTCGAGCAGGATGAGAATCTGCTGCTGCTTCACACGGATGCGCGCCTGGTCGATTCGCAGCGCCGCGATCTGGGCGGGACGCTTTTCCATGCGCTCGAAGTCACGCCTTCGGAACTGGCACGCGTTCACGCGGGACGTGCCTTCGACGTGCTGCTGCGGCGCAACCTGGTGACCGGGGCCACCACCGTCTTCCGGCGCCGGCTGCTCGCCGACGCATTGCCGCTTCCGGTCGAATGGGTGCACGACGAATGGCTGGGCATCATTGCGTCGACCACGGGGCGGGTCGACCTGCTCGAGCAGCCGCTCATCGAGTACCGTCAACACGAATCCAATCAGATCGGCGCGCGCCGCGATACCTTCGCGCAAAAAGTTCGCAAGGCACTGGCGTCGCGAGGCACCATCCATGTCGAGCGGGCGGTCAAGGCGGAGCTCCTTCTCGCGCGGCTGCTGCAACTCGGCGACCGGGTGTCTCCCGAGATCATCGACAAGGTGCGCAGCAAGATCGAGCACCAGCGCTTCCGCGCCGGCCTGCCAGCCTCACGGGTGGCACGTTGCGTTCCGATCCTGCGCGAGGCCATGACCGGACGCTACGACAAGTTCGGCCGGGGTTTCCGCGGGGTGGTCCGCGACCTTTTCGAATCGGTTTAGGCTTCCTCCCGCGGACGTCGCGAAACTTCAAAAAAACAAATGAGCTCCACGAACCTTCCTCCCGCATCCGCCGCCGGCACCACGAACGCGTCCTCGAACGTGGTGGTCGTCATCCCGTTCTACAACGGCGCCGATTTCATCGAACGCTCCGTCCGCAGCGTGTTCGAGCAGTCGATGCCCGCCGACGAGGTGATCGTGGTCAACGACGGCTCGCGTCCGGAGGAGCGGGCGGCTCTGGACGCGCTGGCGCTGCGCTATCCGTTCCGCATCGTCGACAAGGAAAACGGTGGACAGGGCTCCGCCCGCAATGCCGGGGTCGCGGCCTCGAGTTCCGAATATCTCTGCTTCCTGGACCAGGACGACTTCTATCTGCCGAACCACATCGAGACGCTCGTCAAATCCATACCGTCCGACGACCGGCTGTTCGGCTATGTCTATGCCGACCTTTTCGAAGCCGACGCGGACGGCAACGTGATACGGACCGACGTGGTCAAGGACCATGCCAGGCATCCGAAGCGCAGCATCTTCGACCTGCTGCGGTACGACATGTTCGTGCTGCCTTCCGCCAGCCTCATCAGCCGCAAAGCCTTCGAAGCGGTCGGCGGCTTCGATCCGCAGTTCATGGGGTACGAGGACGACGATCTGTTCCTGCGGATCTTCCGCAAGGGGTACAGCAATCACTTCGTGGACAAGGCGGTGACGGTGTGGTGCATCCACACGGCGAGCACCTCGTTCGGCATCCGGATGGTTCGGAGCCGCTTCAAGTACTTCAAGAAGCTGCTGCAGATGTTCCCCGACGAGCCCCAGCGTGGACGGTACTACTTGCGCGACTCCCTAATGCCGCGTTTCCAGCTGTTCTTTGTGAACGAGGCCATCGAGTCCATCAAGAGGGACGATCAATACCGAGACGAAATGAGCGCGGTGTTGGCCGAGTACGCGGCCATCGTCTTCGCGAATCCCTATGTGGGTCGCAAGAAGAAGCTTCGCCTCTGGATCACGTTGTTCCTGCTGCGCCACAGCACGCCGGGCATGGTGCGCTTCGTGGGCGCACTGACGAAGCTGCCGGGTATCCGCGGCCTGCGCCGCATCTACAAGAACTGACGGACCCTTCCGTCTAGCGACTGGCAGGTGGCGACTGCTTCGGTGTCGTGATCGCGGGATCGATATAGCTCGAGAACTGGCGGACATAGCCGGCGCGCAGGTGCCCCGAGTCCTTGTAGATCGGCGTCGCATCCGCATCCGCCCGCGTGCACCAGCCCTTCTCGCACAGCGTCGGGATCGGATCGATCACGATCGCGCCCGCGCGCAGCGCCATCTGGCGCATGCGCTCGTGCAGCACCTGCTGCGACGAAGCCCAAGGGGCCCTGGGCGTCATGCGTCCGACCGTCATGTTGCCGAGCCGCCCGCCCTTGACGAATTCCTCGGGCCCGAAGCCTTCGCCGACGGGGTTGTCGAGCACCAGGTACACCTGCTTGTGCTTCGCCAGGTTCGTCATGACGACCTCCAGCATGTTGAGCGCGAAATCCGCGCCGCCGCCGCCCATGAAGCGGCGCTGGGTCTTGCCGTCGAAATAGTAGTAACGATCGGCGGCGGCGTTGTCCGCATTGGGCTTGCCGGTTTCGGAGAAATAGCAATTCCAGCAGGCACCGAAGACCACCGCGTCGAACTTGTCGCTGAGCGCGAGGCGCATGTAGCCGTCGCGGCGTTCTGCGCAAAGCTTGTTCTGTTCGTCGACCACGTTGGGGATCGGCGGGCAGGCGCCCCACGTCGCAAACGACAACGAATCCAGCCTCTCCGGCGCCATCTTGCTCAGTTCCACCGCGCGCGGCCCGTACTGCTCGATGTGGCTGTCGCCGAACAGCAGCACGCGGCGCTTGCCGTGGCCGATCTGTTGCAGCACCTCGCCGTCGACCTTGATGGGGCTCAGGCCGTCGGGGTACGCCCAGTCCTTGGCCGCGGCGGCGGTCTTGTTGAAGTAGGGGTCGCTGTGGCGGCCGACGTAGTAGCGCGTGGTGGCGAGGAGGCCCAGCACGACGAAGCCGGCCATCACCGCCACGAGGCCCGCGGTCACGGTGGGGTTCTCGGTCCGGCGCGTGTAGCGCTCGACGAAGCGGTAGGTGAGCCATGCGAGCACGAACGAGGCCACGAGCATCAGCGCGCGGATGCCGTCGGAGGGCAGCTTGCCTTCGAGGATGCGCGCGTAGGCCAGCAGCGGCCAGTGCCAGAGGTAGAGCGGGTAGCTGATGAGCCCGACCCACACCATCGGCTTGGACGCGAGCACGTAGCGGTTCAGCACGCCGGTGGGGCCGGCCGCGATGCAATAGAAGGCGCCGAGGGTCGGCAGGATCGCCCAGAAGCCCGGGAAGGCCTTGCCGCCGCGAATGAGTGCGAGCCCGAGCACGATCAGCACCAGGCCCGCGATTGACTGCGCATGCCGCCCCCAGCCCGGCTTCGGCAGCGGCCGGTGCAGCCGCATGTAGGCCAGCATGCCGCCGATCATCAGCTCCCAGAAACGCGAGAGCGGCGAGTAGAAGGCGGCCGTGCGGTGGCTGTGGATGGTTGTGACGTTGAGCAGGAACGATGCCGCCGCCACTGCGCCCACGACCCAGAGCACGCGCCACTTGCGCTTCCACGCGAGGCCGAGCAGCACGGGCCAGAAGATGTAGAACTGCTCCTCGATCGCGAGCGACCACAGGTGCAGCAGCGGCTTGGTCTCGGCCGCGTTGTCGAAGTAGCCGGCCTCGCTCCAGAAGGCGAAGTTCGAGACGAACCCCGCGCCCGCGGCCACGTGTTTGCCGAGCTGCTCCCACTCGTGCGGCAGCAGCGAATACCAGCCGAACGCGAAGGTCGCCGCCAGCACCAGCACCAGGGCGGGGGAAGATGCGCTTCACGCGTCGCGCATAGAACTCGCGGTAGCTGAAGCCCTCGCCCTCGAAGCTGCCCAGGATGATGGTGGTGATCAGGAAGCCCGAGATGACGAAGAAGATGTCGACGCCGATGAAGCCGCCCTTGACCCACTGCGGGAACGCGTGGTAGCCGAGCACCGAGAGCACCGCCACGGCGCGGAGGCCGTCGATGTCGGGTCGGTACTTGGGATGCAGCAGGTGCGGCTGCTCCTGCGTGGGTGTCGTCAGGCTGCTCGTGGTCGTCATCGTCGTCGGGTGGGGAAGGGAAGCGCCCCGGTCTCGGCTTCCCGGCCCCGGATTGTCTTCGAAACGTATCGAAGGGTTTCTGCCGGCTCAGCCGCGGCGGGGCCGCGCGAGCAGGTAGCGCCAGAACGCCGCCGAGGTCCACACCTTGAGCAGGCTGGTCACGTGCCAGTACAGATGCTTTCTGCTGCTGCGGCTCGCGCGCTGCGCCTCGTGGCGCGCGAGCAGTTCCTCGCCGACCTGCAGCCGCCAGCCTGCCAGCTGCGTGCGCGCGCAGATGTCGAAGTCCTCGCCGTACATGAAGAAGCGCTCGTCGAAGCCGCCGACCTGGCGGTAGGCGTCGCTGCGGAACAGCATGAACAGGCCGGGGATCCACGCCGGAACCGCCGGCCGGGCATAGGCCGGGCGGCGCCGGGTCAGGATCTCGAGCGGCGTGATGATCGCGCGGTGCTGCTCCGGATCGCGCTTGCCGGGCTCGAGGATGCGCGGCGTCAGAAGGCCGGCGTCCGGCGCCGCCTGGGCCACGAGCGGCGCGAGCACGTCGGCGTCGACGCGGATGTCGGGGTTGAGCACCAGGAACCACGGCGTCCCGCAGCGGCCGAAGGCCTGGTTGTGGTTGGCGCCGAAGCCCTTGGGGGCGGCATTCTCGATGCGCTCGACCGGAAACCCCCACCGCAGCCCCGCGAGCACGTCGGGCTCGGGAATGTTCAGCGTGAGCACGACCTTCGCGATCGAACCCCGGCTGTAGCGGTCGAGCTCCTCGAGCAGCGGACGCACCAGCGCGAGCTGGCCGTGGCTGACGATCGAGACGGTGATCGGGGGGGAAGAGGGGGAGGGCGCTGGCATGGTCTAATTTCGCTCGGGAATTCTAGGGTTCCCCCACATCCCCCATGATTGCCCTGATCGTCATCAGTTTCTTCGTCTCCGCCTTCGCGGTGCAGCTGTTCATGCGCCGCGCGCGCCGGCATGCGCGGCTCTATGGCGCCGACATGCCCCAGCGCTTCCACAAGGGCCATGTGCCGCGGCTCGGGGGCGCAGGCATCGTGCTCGGCATGGGCGTAGCCTGGCTCGCGGCCGGCATCACGGGCACCGACCCGTTCAACGTCTCCTGGCCCGTCAAGACCTCGATGCTCACGCTGCTGTGCATCCTGCCCGCGGTGGTCGGCGGCATCGTCGAGGACGTGACGCAGAACGTGAAGGTGCGCTACCGGCTCGCGCTCACCATCGGCTCCGCGCTGCTGGCGTGCTGGGCCCTGGGCCTCGGCCTGGCCCGCACCGGCATCGACGCGGTCGACCAGGCGCTGGCGATGGTGCCCTACGCCACCGTGCTGTTCGCGGCGCTGGCCATCGGCGGCCTGCCGCATGCCTTCAACATCATCGACGGCTACAACGGGCTGGCCGGCACCGTCGCCGTGCTCGTGTGCCTCGCGATCTCGCACGTGGCGCTGCAGGTGGGCGACCGCCAGCTCGCGGCCATGGTGGTCTGCCTGGTCGGCGCGACCTTCGGCTTCCTGATCTGGAACTACCCGCGCGGCAAGATCTTCGCCGGCGACGGCGGCGCCTACGTCTGGGGCATGGTGATCGCGCTGGCCTGCGTGACCCTGGTGCAGCGCCACCGCGTGGTCTCGCCCTGGTTCCCGATGCTGCTGCTGATCTACCCGGTGTGGGAGACGCTGTTCTCCATCTACCGCAAGCTCGCACGCGGCCAGTCGCCCGGCACCGCCGATGCGCTGCATTTCCACCAGCTGATCTTCCGCCGCATCGTGCGCGTGGCCTTCGCGGACGACGAGGCGCGGCAACTGCTCGCGCGCAACAACCGGACCTCGCCCTACCTCTGGATGTTCGCCGCGCTGTCGGTGGTGCCGGCCGTGCTGTTCTGGAACAACACCGTCGTGCTGATGCTGTTCTGCCTGCTGTTCGTCACCACCTACGTGGTCGCGTACCTGATGATCGTGCGCTTCAAGGTGCCGCGCTGGCTGCGGCCCTGAGCGGCGCGCCGTACAGCCGCCGGTCAGCCGGATGCGCGAGAATTTGAACAGCAACCTTCACCCATCGTCCACCGTTTTGGAGCCTGCCCGCCCATGACCGATCCCGTCCTCAACATTCCTCCGCGCGACAAGGCCGAGATCCTGGCCCAGGCGCTGCCGTACATCCGCAAGTTCCACGGCAAGACCATCGTCATCAAGTACGGCGGCAACGCCATGACCGACCCGGCGCTGCAGGCCGACTTCGCGGAGGACGTGGTGCTGCTCAAGCTGGTCGGCATGAACCCGGTGGTGGTGCACGGCGGCGGCCCGCAGATCGAGGCGGCGCTCAACCGACTGGGCAAGAAGGGCAGCTTCATCCAGGGCATGCGGGTGACCGATGCCGAAACCATGGAAGTGGTCGAGTGGGTGTTGGCCGGCGAGGTGCAGCAGGACATCGTGGGCCTGATCAACCAGGCCGGCGGCAAGGCCGTGGGCCTGACGGGTCGCGACGGCGGCCTGATCCGCGCGCAGAAGCTCAAGATGGCCGACCGCAACGACCCCAACCTGCAGCACGACGTCGGCCAGGTCGGCGACATCGTCTCGATCGACCCGAGCGTGGTCAAGGCGCTGCAGGACGACGCCTTCATCCCCGTCGTGAGCCCGATCGGCTTCGGCGAGGAGAACGAGAGCTACAACATCAACGCCGACGTCGTCGCCGGCAAGCTCGCGACCGTGCTCAAGGCCGAGAAGCTCATGCTGCTGACCAACACGCCGGGCGTGCTCGACAAGGACGGCCAGCTGCTCACCAACCTGAGCGCGCGCGAGATCGACGACCTGTTCGCCGACGGCACCATCTCGGGCGGCATGCTGCCCAAGATCGAAGGCGCGCTCGATGCCGCCAAGAGCGGCGTGAACGCGGTGCACATCATCGACGGCCGCGTGCCGCACGCGATGCTGCTCGAGATCCTGACCGACCAGGCCTACGGCACCATGATCCGCGCGCGCTGAGCGCGCCCGCTACGGCGCGTAGCCGTTCGGATTGCCCTGCTGCCAGCGCCAGCTGTCGGCGCACATCTGGTCGAGCCCGCGCCGCGCGCGCCAGCCCAGCGTGGCCTGCGCGAGCGACGGGTCGCCCCAGTAGGCCGGCACGTCGCCCGGCCGCCGCGGGCCCACCTCGCACGGCAGCGGACGCCCGCATGCGCGCTCGAAGGCCCGCACCACCTCCAGCACCGAGGCGCCCCGGCCGGTGCCGAGGTTCAGCGTCGCCAGCCCCGGCTGTCGTTCGGCATGCCGCAGGGCGGCGACGTGGCCTTCGGCCAAGTCCATCACGTGCACGTAGTCGCGCACGCCCGTGCCGTCGGGCGTGGGGTAGTCGTCGCCGTGGATCACGAGCTTCTCACGCAGGCCCACCGCCACCTGGCACACGAAGGGCATCAGGTTGTTCGGCTTGCCCTGCGGGTGCTCGCCGATCAGGCCGCTCTCATGCGCACCCACGGGATTGAAGTAGCGCAGCAGCGCAATCCGCCACCCGGGCTCGGACTGCTGCAGGTCGGCCAGCGCCTCTTCGACCATGCGTTTGGAGCGGCCGTAGGGGTTGGCGGGCCGGCAGGGGGCGCTTTCGGGGATCGGCGAGTGGTCGGGCTCGCCATAGACGGTGGCCGAGGACGAGAAGATCAGCGTGCGCACGCCGGCCTGCCGCATCGCCGAGGCCAGCACCAGGCTGCCGTGCACGTTGTTGTCGTAGTAGCCGAGCGGATCGGCGACCGAATCGCCCACCGCCTTCACGCCCGCGAAGTGGATCACCGCTGAGAACGCCTCGCTGCCCAGCACGCGGTCGAGCAGGGCGCGGTCGCGCACGTCGCCCTCGATCAGCCTCGGCGTGCTGCCCGTGATCCGCTGCAGTCGCTCGCGCACGCGGGCGTCGCTGTTGCAGAGGTTGTCGAGGATCACCGGCACATAGCCGGCTTCGGCGAGAGCCACGCAGGTGTGGCTGCCGATGAAGCCTGCACCGCCGGTGACCAGAACGTGGGGGGAAGCCATGAGAACTTTCTATGCCGTGGAGCGGCCGATTCTCTACGAGCTTTCCCTTGGCGGGTGTGCGCGCGCTCACTGCGCGGCCCTGTGCGAGAATCAATTGATTACATCTTTGCCGTGCTCCCATGCAAAACGAAGAGACAAGCTACCCGGGTGTCGAAGCCCAGCCCGAGACGCTCCCCACGGCCGCCGCGCCGGTGCGCAAGCGTCCCAAGCCCGGGGAGCGGCGCGTGCAGATCCTGCAGGCACTGGCCGCCATGCTCGAGCAGCCCGGTGCCGAGCGCGTGACCACCGCGGCCCTGGCGGCGCGACTCGACGTCAGCGAGGCCGCGCTCTACCGCCACTTCGCGAGCAAGGCACAGATGTTCGAGGGCCTCATCGATTTCATCGAGCAGAGCGTCTTCACGCTGGTCAACCAGGTGCTCGAACGCGAAGGCGCCACCGGCGCGCAGCAGGCCGCGCGCATCCTCACGCTGCTCGTGCAGTTCGCCGAGCGCAATCCCGGCATGACGCGCGTCATGGTGGGCGATGCACTCGTGTTCGAGAATGAGCGGCTGCAGCAGCGCATGAACCAGTTCTTCGACAAGATCGAATCCACGCTGCGCCAGGTGCTGCGCGGCGCGGCCGCCGCCGAGGGCTCGGCCACGCCCACGGTCGATGCGCAGGTGCGGGCCGCCGCGCTCACCGCCTTCGTGGTGGGCCAGCTGCAGCGCTTCGCGCGCTCGGGCTTCCGCCGCTCGCCGTCGGAACACCTCGACGCCACGATCGCGCTGATCGTCTGATCCTCCCGCGCTGCTATCGGCGCGATAGCCGAATGTCATAGAAGCAGCTGGTATTCATTGACAGAATGCATGGGCTCCCGCAACTGAAGAGGAAAGCCCCATGCCCCAGAACCGCGCGCTCACCACCGAGAACGGCGCCCCCGTCGAGAACAACCAGCAATCCCAGACCGCCGGCCCCGCCGGCCCGGTGCTGATCCAGGACCACCACCTCATCGAGAAGCTCGCGCGCTTCGACCGCGAACGCATTCCCGAGCGCGTGGTGCATGCGCGCGGCTCGGGCGCCTACGGCAGCTTCGAGGTCACGGCCGACGTCTCGCGATGGACCAAGGCGAAGTTCCTCGGCGAGGTCGGCAAGAAGACCGAGGTGCTGGTGCGCTTCTCGACCGTCGCGCTCGAACTCGGCTCGGCCGACACCGTGCGCGATCCGCGCGGCTTCGCGATCAAGTTCTACACGGAAGAGGGCAACTACGACCTGGTCGGCAACAACACGCCGATCTTCTTCATCCGCGATCCGCTCAAGTTCCCCGACTTCATCCACTCGCAGAAGCGCGATCCCTACAGCCACGTGCAGGAGCCCAACAACGCCTGGGACTTCTTCTCGCACTCGCCCGAAGCCACGCACCAGTTCACCTGGCTCTTCGGCGACCGCGGCATTCCCAGGAGCTACCGCCACATGGACGGCTTCGGCTCGCACACCTTCCAGTGGGTGAACGCGAAGGGCGAGGCCTTCTGGGTCAAGTACCACTTCAAGACCCTTCAGGGCATCGAGACCTTCGTGGCCGAGGAAGCGCAGCGCGTGGGCGGCGAGAACCCGAACCATCATCACCTCGACCTGCTGCATTCGATCGAGCGCGGCGAGTTCCCGAGCTGGCGCGTGCAGGTGCAGATCATGCCGGTGGCCGAGGCGCAGACCTACCGCTTCAATCCCTTCGACCTCACCAAGGTCTGGTCGCACAAGGACTATCCGAAGATCGACATCGGCATCCTCACGCTGAACCGCAACCCCGACAACTACTTCGCCGAGATCGAGCAGGCCGCGTTCAATCCCGCCAACTTCGTGCCGGGCATCGGTCCCTCGCCCGACAAGATGCTGCAGGGCCGCCTGTTCAGCTACGGCGACACCCAGCGCTACCGCCTCGGCATCAACCACACCCAGCTGCCGGTGAACCGCCCGCGCGCCACCACGGCGCAGAACTACGGCCGCGATGGCGCGATGCGCGGCGACGGCAACGGCGGCCGCGGCCCCAACTACGAGCCCAACAGCTTCAGCGATGCGCCCAAGCAGAGCAACGAGCCCGTGTACGCCCCGCTCGAGATCCACGGCTGGACCGGCAGCCACCAGTGGCAGAAGCATCCCGAGGACAACGACTTCGTGCAGGCCGGCGACCTCTACCGGCTGATGGACGAAGCCGCCAAGCAGCGGCTCGTGAACAACATCGCGGGCGGACTGGGCGCGGTGACGCGGCAGGACATCATCGACCGCGCCGTGAGCTACTTCCGCCAGGCCGATGCCGACTACGGCGCGCGCCTCGAGCAGGCGATCCGCGCGGTGCAGGCGAAGATCAAGGGCGAGGAAGTCAGCGTGCAGGTCGGCAAGCCGGCGCACGACGCGAGCCGGAGCTGATGAACCGCACGGCCGCCGCCGGAGCCCTCGCCGCGCAGCCGCGCGGAGCGTAGGATCGGTGCGCGGCTGTCGCCGGCCCCTCGACGGCAGCTTCTGCGCCGCCGTCTCCGAGGAGGTCCGATGAGCCACCGCATGTCCGGTCCGATGGAGCCGCAGCCGCTCTTGTGGACCGCCGCCCTCACGGCGGTCGCCATGCTCGCCTTTGCGGCCAATTCGCTCCTGTGCCGGCTCGCGCTGCAGCAGGCCGGCATCGATCCGGCGAGCTTCGGCAGCGTCCGGCTGGTGGCCGGTGCGTTGACGCTGGGGCTCGTCGTGCGGCTGCGCGCCAAGCCTGCGCCTGCCGCGTCCACGCGGGCCGACTGGATCGCCGCGCTCATGCTGTTCGGCTACGTCGCGTTCTTCTCGTTCGCCTACCTGAGCCTGTCCGCCGGCACCGGCGCGCTGATCCTGTTCGGTGCAGTCCAGCTGACGATGTTCGGCGCCGGCCTGCGCGCGGGTGGGGAGCGCTTCGGACCACTCGCCTGGACCGGCCTGGCGTTGGCCGTGGGCGGTCTCGTCTACCTCGTCTCGCCGGGGCTCGCCGCGCCGCCGCTCCTGGGCGCCATGATGATGGCGGCTGCGGGCGTGGCCTGGGGCGTGTACTCGCTGCGCGGCCGCGGCGTGGCCGATCCACTGGCCGCCACCGCGCGCAACTTCACGCGGGCCGTGCCGCTCGCACTGGCGCTGAGTCTGGCGTGCATCGCGGCCTTTCGCGTGGATGCGAAGGGCATCGCGCTCGCCATCGCCTCAGGCGCGCTGACTTCCGGCCTGGGCTACGTCGTCTGGTATGCGGCACTCGCGCGGCTCACGCCCATGCGCGCCGCCACGGTACAGCTTTCGGTGCCGCTGCTTGCAGCCTTCGGCGGTGTGCTGTTCCTGTCGGAAGCGATCACGCCCCGGCTGGCGGCGGCCTCGGTGGCGATCCTCGGCGGCATCGCACTGGTGCTGGCGCAGAAGTCGCGGCGCGTTCGGGCCTGAGCTTCAGGCGACGGCCACGCCCACCTTGGCGCCCGCCGCGACGATCTCGCCCCAGGTCGCGTCGTCGAGCCAGATGCCGTCGCGCTCGCGCGCCACGCGCGCCGCGCGTTCGGGCTCGCCCGCGATCTGCACCTGCTCGAAGCCCGCGCCCGGCGGGCTCTGGCGCAGCCAGTCGACGAAGGCGCGCGCTTCCTCGTCGAAGCGCTGCTGCGTGCCCAGCTTCGCCGGATCGATCAGCACCGTCAGCATGCCGTTGAGCACGGTGCGCGCGGTGTCGGC